>JAYVEP010000089.1:0-35591 GCA_043749225.1 Acidobacteriaceae bacterium | reverse complement strand
AGCGGCGCCCAACAATACATTTCACAATTAGATGATCCGTCGCCGGAGTCAGGCCGAAGCCAACTCCAAAATTAAACTCCCAATTTGGGGACAAGTTGAGATCAATGGCGGGAAAGAGCTGGTGTTGTTGCTCCTGGACGGGATCGAAATTTGAAAGCGGTCCCGCTGCTCCGTAGTATTCCACTCCGCCCGTTATCTTCTTTGTGAAGTCGTAGCTCACTTTCACGTTGGGAGAAAATGTCCAGCCCTTGTTGACGCCTTGCCCGTGGATTGAGTGATCCAGCGCCGGGTTGAACCCGAAATACCAGCCGCCCACTTTCTTATCGATGATTGGACGCAGCTCGTAGGTCCAGGTATCCGAGGCAAACGACGGGCGCACGTAGCCGATCTCCTGCGACAGGCTTAGCCCCACCGGCCAGTGCCATTCTTCGGGGATCGCAAATCGCGGACGGATGTGGGTGCCAACAAACTGCCAGCCTCCGTGCGGCTGAATGCTGCTGAAAATGTAAAAGCCCGTCTCGAACCAGGTATTGAAACCTTCGGTGATCTCTAAAGTCTCGTGCTCGGAATGGTGGCTTGGCTGCACGCCCCCGACTACCGTCTTGCTGCCGTTGACGGTGAAGTTCGAGTGCAGCTCGATCATGGTGGAGTTGGGTGGAACCAGACCGGAATCGTAAACCTGAATTTCGTAGTTATCCTGCGCGGCGGCTAGAGTGGCGGCGGCGACAAAAAAAAGAAGTAGCAAGTAAGAGAAGCGGTTGGATGGCATGAATAGTTTACGGTTCTTCGATTCTAAGGGATTTCGAGCAAACGCGGATTGAATCTAACAACTTTCAGGACTTCTTGATGGCAACATTTCGCGGACAAGAGTGTCCGCGCCACATCAAGCAAAAGCCCCGCCTTCTTTCGCAAAGAACGCGAAAGAAGGACGGGGCACCCGTCGTTCCTATTATTCCTAGAAGCTGATCTTCAGGATTGTTCCGTTGATTCCGACCAGCCAGCCGGCTCGCGCACTTGCGAAGGCCACGGCCCAGTATCCGGTTACGTTCTGTAATTGGAACCACGTAATGCCTTCGTCGGGAGTCCAGGCTGCGCCTCCGTCGTTGGCGGTGATTACGACGGCGTGACCGTCTTCGCCTTGGTCTGTCCGAGCGCTATCGCCTTCGCCACGGCGCACGTAGCTTAAACCAAAGATGGCTCCGGTTACGGGCGGGGCGTTGGTGAGCGTCCAGGTTTGGCCGCCGTCGTTGGAAACGGCTGTCCGCGCGTTATTGGGGTCGGTAGGATCGAGATCGCCGCCGCCGACGATGCCGTGCCAGCCATCGCGGAAATCGACGGTGAAGGCGCCCGCGCTGGGCGAAACTACGATCGGAGTGGCATAGGCGTTCCAGGTGTTGCCGCCGTCGCGAGTGGCCAGGATCCTGGCCGAGGTTGCTCCGCCGGTGGCAATCCAGGCATTGTTGCGGCCTTGGGTGGCGACGCAGGTGCCGCTCGCCGCAAACGATGCTTCTCCCGGCAACGCTGGCGGCATGTTCGCGCTGATGTCCTGCCAGTGTGTGCCGTCGGTGGTGCGAAGGTCGGGGAATACTCCGTTCACGGAATCGCTATGGGCGATGGCGCGTTTCGGTGTCCAGAAGGCGAAGCAATCGTAGAAGGCGCTTGGATTCTGATTCTGGAATTGCATGGTCCAGTTGGCGCCGCCGTCGGTGGTTTTATAGATACGAAAGTCGGTGGTGTTATTGCCGATCGACATAAGGTAGGCGACCTTGTCACTCACGCCTTGTACATCGCGAAATTGCAGTGCTTCCGCTCCGGGGACAACGCCAGCTTTCCAAGTCTTGCCGCCGTCGGTGGTGAGCACGAAAGTTCCGCCACGCCCCGAGGCCCAGACTACGCGCGAGTTCACCGGACTGACGGCGATGAGTCCTTGCGTGGTGTTGCTGTTTTGGGGAGTGAGTTTTGGTTGACGAATGCGGTCGGCAAAGCTGGCGGTCGCCAAGGCAGTGGTCAGAAGGAAAACAGTGAGCGAACGTCGCAACATAGAAGGGCCTCCAATGGGGGAATTCGTGGTGGAGCGCGAGTATAGGACAGGGTAAAAGCCTTGTCAAATAGGGCTTTGCAGCCCTGAATTCTTTTTCTCTTTATTCATGAACTGGGGATGTGCTACAACTTCCACTTATGAAATCGAACTGGTGGAAGTGGCTGGTTTTTGGTGTGTCGGTTGCCTCTTTAGCATGTCTGGTTTCGGCGCAAGTCGGTCCCTCGGGTTCGGCGGAGAAGTCGGCGGGTGCGGGAACCGTGCCTTTTCTGGTGGACGACGGTCACGGCAATTCCATGGCGGAAATTTCGCCATCCGATCTGACGATTTTGGATGACAAGAAGCCAGCGCAGCGTGTTATTGCGGTTCACACGGCGAAGACATGCCCTTGCGGATCGGGCTCTTGATAGATACCAGTGGCTCGCAAGCCCACAGCGCGTTGTTCGAACAGGGAATGAAGGCCGCGTCGGATTTTCTCACTCAAGAGCTAAGCAGTTCCGGCGACAAAGCTTTCGTCGTAGTTTTTTCGGCGGTACCGAACGCAACTGGCTTCATGAGCAAGGATGAACTCGATAAGATCAGGGTGAAGATTTCCCCGGGCGGAGGAACCGCTCTTTATGACGCGATCAATCGGGCTTGCACAGAACGCATGAAGACGGACTCGGCGCAACCCGCCCGTCGCGTCCTTGTGCTTCTGAGTGACGGCGACGATAACCTGAGCCATGTAAATCGGGAAGTAGCCGTGGCTGCAGCACAGAATTCGGGAACTGTAATTTTTGCCGTTAGCACAAGGAACTATGGAGACGGTGACAAGGGCCGTAAGGTGCTTGAACGTTTGGCCGCAGAGACGGGTGGTCTTGCGTTCTCAGCTTTGAGTGCTAAGGACATGCTCAAAGTCTTGACGAGCATCAAAGAAAAGATCGAAAAGATGCAGGGCGTGACGTATGTTCCGGGTGAAATCGGCAAGTCCGGACATTTTCGCTCCGTCGAACTGAAGATCACATCGGACAAGAAGTGGAAGATTCACGCGCCGAGAGGTTACGTTCCCACGGCGCAGTAGTTCGCAGGAACTGCATCCCGCACGAACCCGAACCTCAACCTTGACTTGGCAATTCGCGTGCTACACTTCCGGCAATGACGGCTCGAATCCCCTGCTTGGCGTATCTGTGCGCTCTGCTGATTGTCTTTTCAGCCGCGTTTTCAGTGCCTGCATTGGCGCAAGTCTCGCCGGGACCGCTCTCGAAGGCGCATAAGTCGCTTGATGGGGTTACGCAATGCACGACCTGCCATAAGTTTGGCGGGGCGGTCACGCTGAAGTGCGTCGAGTGTCATACTGAGATTGGAACGCGCATCGCCGCGCGTCGCGGTTACCATGCGCGGATCGTGCAGAAGCCTGGTTCGCAGGACTGCGCGCGTTGCCACTCGGAACATAATGGAGTGAATTTCACCATCCTGCGGTTCGATACCCACAATTTCGATCACAACCAGACGGGTTACAAGCTGGAAGGCAAGCACGCGGGAATTACCTGTGCGAAGTGCCATACGCCGTCGCATATTGCGGCGAGCGAGCGTCCGCAGATCAAGATGCAGGACATCACGCGGACGTTTCTGGGGCTATCGACCAACTGCGTGCCCTGCCATGAGGATTTTCACAAAGGCCAGCTGGGGCAGAACTGCCTCCAGTGCCACAACGTCATTGACTGGAAGAAGGCCACTGAGTTCGATCACAGCAAGACGCGGTATCCGCTGACCGGGCAGCACGTGCAGGTGAAGTGCGAGAAGTGCCACACGCCGGGGCCGGGCGGCGAGGCGCGTTATAAAGGGCTGCCCTTCGACCGCTGCAACGCCTGCCATACCGGCCCGCACAAGGGGGAATTTAAGGGCGCTTGCCAGTCCTGCCACAACACGGCGACATGGAAGAAGATCAACACGGCCTCGATGAGCCAGCAATTTGACCATTCGAAGACGAAATATCCGTTGGTCGGCAAGCATCTTGAGGTGGCCTGCGAGTCGTGCCACAAGGGCGGGGACTTCAAGAAGCCGCTAACGTTCGCCAAGTGTTCCGATTGCCATACGCCAAACCCGCATAGCGGGCAGTTTGCGCAGCGTCCGGGCGCGGGAGAGTGCGCGTCTTGCCACACGGTGGGGGGATGGAAGCCGACGACGTTCGCGGTCAAGGATCATGCCACCTCGAAGTACGCACTGGAAGGCAAGCACGCGGAAGTGAAGTGTGAGAAGTGCCATATCCCGGCGGGCAAGGCGACGGTCTACAAGATCAAGTTTGCGGGGTGCCTCGATTGCCACGTTGATGAACATGCGGGGCAGTTTGCGGCTGCTCCGCACTTCAACAAATGCGAAGGTTGCCATGATTTGAGCGGGTACAAGCCTTCGACATTTCCGCTCACGAAACACAAAGAAACGCGGTTCCCGCTGACCGGCGGCCATATGGCGACTCCTTGCGAGGATTGCCATAAAGAAAGCGAGACCCTGGCCTCCAGTTTTGTCAGCGCCAACCCGTCGGCGCCGAATCAGCTCGGATACAAGCCCTCGGCCAAGCCCACCATGCTATTTCGGTGGGAGCCGCTGCTTTGTGCCAGTTGCCATGAGGACGTTCACAACGGTCAGTTCAAAGACCGCATGGAGAAAGCTGGAGCCGACGGAAAGCCGCTGGGATGCGTGGCGTGCCACAACACGAAAACGTGGAGAGATCTATCGAAGTTCGACCATTCGAAAACGAAGTTTCCGCTACTCGGATCGCATCGCGCGGTGGAGTGTGGCGAGTGCCACAAGCCTCCTGTGATGGAAACTAAATTAATTCACGTAGATTTTCGTGCTGCTCCGACTAAGTGCGGGGATTGCCACGACGAAGTACACGACGGGCAGTTTGCCGAGTCGCAGAAAGTGACCGCCTGCGATAGCTGCCACAATGTGGCGAAGTGGAAGCCTTCGACCTTCGACCACACGCACCGTACGCCCTTTTCGCTGCAAGGAGCTCACATCAACGTGCGTTGTAACGACTGCCATAAGCTGATGCGCGAGGCTGCAGGCAAGTCCGTGCGCTTCTACAAGCCCACGCCGGGGGAGTGCGAGGCGTGCCACGGTGCCATTATTCCAGCACCCGAAAAAGGGATTTGACTCCGGTTTCGTGTGGCTTTCGGCCCTAAGCAATCGTGCATAATTTTCAGAATCTGAGTCTTTCCTTCCAAATGCTCTGACCTGCCCGAAATTGGGCATCGGGGCCTGCCCAGCGCTTGGTGAGTCGATCCCGGCCACCTGTGGGTCGAAATGACCCAGACTTTTGAGTCAAAAGGCCTCACTTGAACCGCGCCAAAGCCCTGATTTTGCAGGGTTATCGGCCATTTGGCCACACCGGCACCAACACTGTCGTAACTCTGATTTCGAGGAACTTCCGATTACCCTAAATGGGGGAAGAATTGCTAGTTAGAGCTTCTAGGGGATTTGGGCGTAGGCAAATTTCATAAGACGTCATTGTCACAAATCTGTAAATAACTTGTCAGTGCAATCTGTTTTCGAGGGTCAACGTGCAGAGAGCGCTTTCGATTGTCCTAGCGGTAATGCTTCTGGGGCTGTCTTCCATGATGGCTGGATCTCCTGCGTCAGGGCGGGGTACCACGAACGACAGTTCGCGGAGCCCGCATGGTGCGCTGGCCGTTCCCTGTCAAAACTGCCACACCCAGGCGGGATGGAAGCCGATTCGCGCGATTCCTGAATTCGATCACAGCAAGACGAAATACCCGTTGCGCGGAATGCACACGAATGTGGCTTGCACTGCTTGCCACACCAAGCCGGTTTTTACGAATGTAGGTACGAAGTGCGCGGACTGCCACGCGGATATTCACCGCGGACAGATGGGTGCGAACTGCGAATCGTGCCACTCAGTGAAGGGCTGGAAGACCAACATCAGCGCGATCCAGAACCATCAGAATCGCTTTCCGCTTGTGGGCGCGCACGCGATGGTGGATTGCGACTCCTGCCATAAGGGAGCGGCAAACGGACAATTCAAGGGTCTTTCTACGGATTGCTACACCTGCCATGCGCAGCAATTTCAGCAGGCGAAGCCGCCGGATCACGTAGCCGCGAAGTTTCCGACGGATTGCTCGGCATGCCACAACATCAATAGCTGGGCCGGAGCGAAATTCGATCACGCGAAGTTTGCGGGCATTGCGTGCGTAACCTGCCATTTGTCGAATTATCAGACGGCCCTGGCCCCCCTCAACCATGTTGCGCTGAACCTGCCGCAAACTTGTCAGAATTGCCACACCACAGTGGCCTGGCAGCCAGCGACGTTCGATCACGCGCTGACGGGCTTTGCCTTGACCGGAAAGCACGCGACGACGGCCTGCGCGATGTGCCACATCAACAACAATTACAACCTGACCACTACGGCCTGCGTGGGCTGCCATCAGAAGGACTACAACGGCGCCAAGACGCCAGTCGATCACATTGCACTGGGTCTGCCGACGACCTGCGAAGGCTGCCACAGCACGACCGATTGGACCGGCGCAACGTTTGACCACTCGAAGACGGGCTTTGCGTTGACCGGAGCGCATGCGCCTCTGCAGTGCGCATTGTGCCATATCAATAACAACTACAAATTGACCAGCGCGGCGTGCGTGACCTGCCACCAGGCGGCTTACGACACTGCGAAGACGCCGGTGGATCACGTGGCTCTCGGTTTCCCGACCACGTGCGAAAGCTGCCACGACACTGTGCTGTGGACGAACGGCAAGTTCGACCACGCCAAGACGGGCTGGGCGCTCACGGGCCTCCACGCAACCACGGCTTGCGCGTTGTGTCACGTGAATAACAATTACAAGCTGACGAAAACAGCCTGTGTGACCTGTCACCAGACGAATTACAACAACGCGAAAACTCCGGTGGACCACATTGCCCTCAGCTATCCGACGACGTGCGAAGGGTGCCACGATACGACAAACTGGATGAATGCGACGTTCAACCACGCATCGACAGGCTTTGCCTTGACTGGAACGCACGCGACCACGCCGTGCGCGCAATGCCATGTCAACAACAACTACCAGTTGACAAGCACGGCGTGTGCGACTTGCCACCAGGCGGCCTACGACAACGCGAAGACGCCGATCGACCATGTGGCGCTCGGATTTCCGCTGACGTGCGAAGGATGCCACGACACGGTTCTTTGGACGAACGGAAAGTTTGATCACGCTTCGACGGGTTGGGCGCTGACCGGCTTCCACGCAACGACGCCGTGCGCGCTGTGCCACGTGAACAACAACTACAAGTTGACCAGCACCGCTTGCGTGACGTGCCACCAGACGGATTACAACAACGCGAAGACGCCGATTGATCACGTGGCTTTGGGCTTCCCGACGACTTGCGCGAGTTGCCATGACACGGTTCTTTGGACGAATGGGAAATTTGACCATGCCAGCACAGGCTGGGCGCTGACAGGAACGCACGCCACGACGCAGTGCGCGTTGTGCCACGTGAACAACAACTACAACCTTAGAAGCACAGCCTGCGCCACGTGCCACCAGACGGACTACAACAACGCGAAAACTCCGGTCGACCATATAGCGGCGGGTTTCCCGACTACGTGCCAGAGCTGTCACGACACCGTGGTGTGGACCAATGGCAAGTTCGACCACGCGACTACGGGCTGGGCGTTGACAGGCTTCCACACCACAGTGCAGTGCGCACAGTGCCACATCAACGGCAATTACAAGATCACCACTACGGCTTGCGTCTCCTGCCATCAGACGGACTACAACGGCGCAAAGACACCAATCGATCACATCGCGCTGGGCTTCCCAACCAGTTGCGAGAGCTGTCACGACACGGTTCTTTGGACCAATGGCAAATTCGATCACGCCAGCTCGGGCTGGGCGCTGACCGGAACTCACGCCACTACACCCTGCATCCAGTGTCACGTGAACAACAATTACAAACTGACGAGCACGGCCTGCGCCACGTGCCACCAAACCGATTACAACAACGCCAAGATTCCGGTGGACCATATTGCCGCAGGGTTCCCGACGACGTGCCAGACCTGTCATGACACCGTGATCTGGACCAATGGCAAGTTCGATCACGCCACAACGGGATGGCCGCTCACGGGCTTCCACGCCACGTCAGTGACCTGCGCGCAGTGCCACATCAATGGCAACTACAAGATCACGAATACGGCTTGCGTAAGCTGCCACCAGACGGATTACAACAACACGACGAATCCGAACCACACCGCGGCGGGCTTCCCGAACACCTGCCAGACTTGCCACACGACGGCAAGCTGGCTGGGTGCAACCTTCAACCACACGTGGTTCCCGCAGACACACGGCGGGGCGACCACGTGCAATACGTGCCACACGAATCCGCAGAACTATTTGGTTTTCTCGTGTCTGGGTTGCCATGAACATGCTGATAAGGCCAATACCGACGGGCATCACCAGGGCGTGAACGGGTATGTATACGACAGCGTGCACTGTTACCAGTGCCATAAAAACTAGCGTCAAGGTTTGAGTTTTACCCGCAGTACAAGCGAACTTCGTCGAACGTTGTTCTCCCCTCGCGAGCTGCGCCACTCGTGGATCAGAAACTTAGACCTAATGAAGGGCCAGTGTATGTTGAGGCTATCGCCAATCCGGACGTTGCTAGCGATAGCTCTGCTTATGGCAGGTGTTCGCGGTTTCGGTCAGGTCTCGGCACCGGCTCAAATTCAAAACATCCAGGCCCATACGGAGCAGGACAAAGTTCGTGTGGAAATCAGCTTGACTTCGGTCGTGCAGCCCTCGCTGATCACTGCCGTAAACCCCGACCGCCTGGTGCTGGATTTACCGGGCACGATCTCGGAGGTGCGACAGAAACACGTCGGCGTCAATCGTCTCGGCGTAAAGGATGTGCGTTTTGGTCTGAACGCGGCCAGCCCTCCGGTTACACGGGTGGTCGTCGATCTGGATGCTGTCCATTCCTACTCGCTCAGTGCGGAAGGTACGAAGATTGTTCTGACGATTACGGGGACTGTTCAGGAAGCGGCGAAACCACCGCGCCGGGTGCCCGCTGCGGCCGCCACGGCGCCGTTCGGAGGAATGTTCCGCAAGAAACCGGAATTGCCCTCCGTACAAGCTGACCGGCAAGTGACGTTGCCTCCTCGGCCTACGGACCATCCCCCGGCATGGGAGCCTGGCACGGGTTCTGCCAAATCTAGTTCTGGTTCGACAACGGCTGGTAAGTTCGGGGATGCAACAGTTTCCGCGGCCCATCCGAAACTCGGTAGTCTGCAAAGCACAACTGTGTACCCCAGCGCGGAGGTTGCTTCAGGTACCACGTCCGCTGCTGCTATCCCAGAGGCTGGCATAGTTAAGCCGGAAGGCGTTGTGCCAGTCCCAACGCCTGCGAACGCGAGGGCTGCCGTTTCAACAGGATCCTTCCAGGCAGCATCCTCCTCGGGAGGCACGTCCACAACGGGGGTTTCGCCGGTAGAGGCGGCGGTCAAGGTCGCGCCATCGGTTGCACCTGCCAGTTCCGAGATTGCGCTTGCAGCCAAGAGCTTGACCCGGACTTCGCCTTTGGCGCCAGCTTTGGTTGTAGCTGCAGCGCCTCCGCCGCCGGTTGTGGCGACGCGCCTTGTTCCGGAAGCAGTTCCAGCCGAGAAGTCTGTTCCCGATAAGGTTGTTCCGGAAAAGGTAGCGCAAGGGGCCGAGAAGGCTTCACCGCTAGTTGCGAAGGCGAAGCCAGCAACCTCGGCAGCGACTGTCGGTGGTGCTGGTGCTGTGTCGACCGGCGGCGCCGCTCCGACGGGCGCGCTTTCCGCCAATGTACCCGCGAGTGCCGAGGGCGCGCTCTCGCCTGACCTCGCAGCGGCCGTTGAAGCTGGAAAAATCATTGAAGGAACCAGTCCTACGACTTCTTTCAAGGTGAAACACGTTGCCGCCGGGGCGGCCTATCTGGATGGCGGACGCAGCTCGGGACTTTCCGAAGGAATGAAGCTGGTAATTCGCGACGACAGTATTAAGGCGACCTCGGACAATCCTGACGCACCCGATCCACGTGTGGTGGCGGAGCTGGAAGTTGTTTCGGTTGCGGAGACGTCGGCCGTGACGGAAATCAAATCTCCGAAGCGACCCGTAAAGCCAGGCGATTTGGCCTACCTTTCCGCGGAGGATGAGGCCGCGCTGGTGACCAAGCGCACGCTCAGCAGCACACGCAAGTATCCCATGGTGCTGAGCTTCACCGAAGGCGATCCGCTGGACGAAGAAGTTCGCGTGGAGTTGCCCCGACCTCCGCAGCCTTCCGTGAATCGAACGCGTTTGCGTTTGGGCATCGATTACGGCGGAATTCTGGATCATGGCAGCGCTGGCCTGACGAGCACGCAGGTTGGCTTCTCCACACGTGTCGACATCACGCGTATTGGCGGTACTTTCTGGAATTTGAACGGATTCTGGCGTGGGCGCATGACACAGCGGTCCTCCAAGGGGCAGCCTACGCTACAGGATTTGATCAACCGCACGTACCAGATCAGTTTCTCGTACCAGAATCCGCAGTCTGCCTGGGTGGCGGGATTCGGCCGTCTGTTCCTGCCCTACGCCACGAGCCTGGACACGCTGGACGGCGGCTACTTTGGACGGCGTTTTGGACACCGCGCAACGGCTGGCTTCTTTGGCGGTTCGACCCCCGATCCCACGTCCTGGAACTACGCTCCGGGGCGGCGCATGGCGGGCGGCTTCGCGAATTTTGAGGGCGGCAGCTACGAAGGTTTCCACTACTTCAGCACGACGGGTGGAGCTGCGTCGACGTTGAACGGGCAGTTTGACCGGCCCTTCGTTTTCTTTGAAAACAGCTTCTCGTATAAACGGCTGCTTTCGCTGTACTCGGCGGTGCAGGCGGACAATCCTCCGGGAACTCCGGCGGTTGCTGCGAAGCCGCCCAATCCGGCGATCCCAGCGAATCCTGGTCCGGGAGCTGGTCTCTCGCGGGCGTTCCTCACGTTCCGCGTGCAGCCAGTTTCGCGATTGTCGTTCGATGCGAACTACAACTATTTTCGAGATGTACCGGCGTTCGATCCCAGTATTCCGCTTGTGTTGCTGGAGAAATATCTGTTCCAAGGCGTGAGTTTTGGCGTGCGCGCGGAAGTGGTCAAAAACGTGACTCTGTACACCACTCTGGGCGAGAGCAGCCGTTCGGGAGACAAGAAAAACTCGCTGAATCAAACCTATGGCGCGACTTGGAACCAAATATTCCACACAGGCCTCCGAAGCGACGCGCATTACTCGAAGTTTGACAGCGCTTTTGGAGCGGGCTCGTATGAGTCAGTTTCGGTGTCGCGTAGTTTGATGGAAGGATCGCGGCTGGAGGTGCAGCTTGGGCAGCAGTCTTTCCTTTCCCCGATCGGTGGCGCAACCAACACGAAGTTCATGAACTCGATGTTTGACATGAACATTTCGCGGCACTACCTGCTGCAGGGTGGCATCACACTGAACCGCGGCAACATTCAGAATTACGATCAGTGGTTCTTCGGGTTGGGCTATCGCTTCGACAACCGGGAGAAGAAATGATGAGGCGCTATCGCTCTATGCTTTTCCGCAGCCTGTCCCTGTTCGTTGTGTTGAGTATGAGCTTCGCGGCTCAAGCCGGGAATCCACCTCCGCAGGCCCTGCTGGATCAGACCTCGAAACATGTTTCGGATTTTCTCGATCAATTTTCACAGGTGAAATGCACGGAGCACGTTTTGCAGGAAAAACTGAGTGACAGCGGCCGAGTGGAATTCAAAGACCAGTCGGATTACGACTATCTCGTGATTCTTGCCAATAGCGGTGGTGAGCTGACACTCGACGAATCGCGCTACGAGGACAAAGACGCGCCTCATGCTAAGAACAAGAAGAAGATTCCCCTTCTCATTACCAACGGCTTTGCCACGCTGTTTCTTGTCTTTCATCCTTACTACCAGGACAGTTTCGAGTTCACAGACGAGGGTGAGGAAGTGGTGGCTGGGCATCCTGCGATGAAGATTGGGTTTCACCACATAGCAGGGACACGTTCTCCGATGGCGCTAATGTTGCGCGGCCGCGACTACCCGGTTGAAATCGCGGGCATGGCCTGGGTGGATAAGAAAAACGGGAACTTGCTGCGCGCCGTGGCCGATATTCCCGGTGGGATGGACGATGTAGGCCTCCATTCCATGCATAGCGAAGTGAAGTACACCGCGGTAACCTTTAAAGGCTCTTCAACGGCCTGGTGGATGCCGAATGAAGCTACCATAGAGGTGGCAACACAGCGCCAGCACTGGCGGAACACGCATCGCTTTTCGGACTACAAGCGGTTCTCGGTGGATACCGAGGAAGCCGTGAAGGGACCGACTGCGGACGCTGATCCGGCTGGTGGAGAACAAAAGCCCAATGAGAAACCACAATGAGTACAGGTAGCGCGGTAGCTCAAGTCCGGACCAACACGCCGAAGCCCGGTACGAAGGATTTCGAGCGCCGGCATCTTTTGCGCCTGCGTGCCCTTTACGGCATTGCCATAGCATTCCTTGTGGCGTTGTCCGTTTACGGCCTCAACTATTACAGACTGGGCGTCGAAGACAGGCCTTTTTCGGAGAAGCATCACCTGCTGCGGCCGAGTGGACCAATCGGTTTGTATTTGGGCGTGTTTGGATTCTTTCTGTTTTGCGCCATCTTCCTCTACCCTCTGCGCAAGCATTGGGCGTGGTTGGGAAAGATCGGCAACACGCGGCATTGGCTGGATATCCACGTGATGATGGGGTTGGCGGCGCCGTTTGTGGTTGCGTTTCACGCCTCCTTTAAATTTCAGGGATTCGCCGGGGTAGCGTTTTGGATCATGGCAGCGGTTGCCGCTTCGGGTGTGATTGGCCGTTACGTCTATGGCCAGATTCCGCGCAGCTTGAACACCGCGGAAGTCTCCATGCGGGAACTGCAGGACGAGCAAGACAAGTTTGCAGCGCAACTGGCAGAGCAAAAACTCTTGCGTAAACAGGATCTCGACCCGGTCCTGCGACTCCCTAGCGCCGATCGCGTGCAGAACATGCCGATGGTCGTGGCATTGGCGGAGATGATTCTGTTGGATTTCCTCCGCGTGATTCGGATTGCGCGCTTACGTCGCCATGCCCTGGGTTTTGGACAGATTGTCGTCACTTTAGGGGGATTCCGCGCGACCAGCAATCAGGATGTGGAGCGCGTCACCGCCTCCGCCCGGGAACAGGCAAAGCTTTCCAAGAGAGTGCTCTTTCTATCTCGAGCCGAGCAGGTGTTCCATCTTTGGCATGTTGTACACAAGCCGTTCAGCTATACCTTCGCCTTCCTGGCTTTGATTCATATTGGCGTCGTGATTTCGATGGGATATCTGCCGTGGCTGCACTAGTATCTTGAGATTGGTTTTGAGCCCTTAATCATGGATACGCTGATCGCACTCGTCGTCGCCGCCGTTATCGGATCGTTCTTCTTACGCGGCTACCTGAAAGGCCTAAAGCAACGCGACGAGTTGGCGCGCAAGTCCGCGGAAAAGGGCAAACTTTTTTCCGAAGGCCCTCCTTCGCAACATCCCCACATCGATACGACAAACTGCATCGGCTGCGCATCCTGCACCATGGTTTGCCCTGAAGGCGACGTGCTGGTGATGCTGGCAGGGAAGGCGGCCATCGTTAATGGGCACAAGTGCATCGGACATTCTCTTTGCGCGGAAGAGTGCCCGGTCGGGGCTATCACGATGGTTATGGCCAGCCCTAGCATGGGTGCGGACATGCCTTTCATGACGCCGGAATATGAAACTAGCATTGAGAACCTGTTCATCGTCGGTGAGCTTGGCGGACTGGCGCTCATTAAGAACGCCGTGAACCAGGGCCGTGACTGTGTGGACAACATCGGTCAGCGGTTTGCTGGTGCGCCACCGCAGCCTGGGGTGTATGACGTTTTGATTGTCGGCGCGGGTCCAGCGGGAATTAGCGCGTCTCTGCGCGCGATCGAAAATAAACTCAGCTACGTAACTTTGGAACAAGATGAAATTGGCGGGACGGTGGCAAAGTATCCGCGCCAAAAATTAGTAATGACGAGTCCGGTCGATTTCCCGATGTACGGAAAGTTTAAGAAGACTGAGCTGTCGAAGGAAGCTCTGCTGGCTTTTTGGGATACCGTTCTCAACCGCTCTGACTTTAACTGCGTCACTAGCGAAAAGGTGGAAGACATTCGCAAAGGCGAAGACGGCATCTTTACCGTGAAATTCGCCAGCAATCAATATCGGGCCCGCGCCGTGATCATGGCTATCGGTAAGGCTGGAACTCCGCGTAAGCTTGGCGTTCCAGGTGAGGAACTCGGTAAGGTGATGTACCGCTTGATTGAAGCGGACCACTATGTAAACAAGAAGATTCTGGTGGTAGGTGGCGGCGACAGCGCGGTGGAAGCGGCGATGGGTTTGGCGGAGCAGGTCGGGAACAAAGTAACGATGTCTTACCGGCAAGGCCAGTTCAGCCGAATCAAAGAGCGCAACGCAAAACGTATCGAGCAATGCATTGCCAGCGGGAAGATTGAAGTCGTATTCAATTCCAGTCCGTTGGAGTTCACTCCGGACTCAGTCCGATTGGACGTGCAAGGCACTCAGCGTGAGCTACCCAACGACTACGTCTGGATCTTTGCTGGAGGCATTCCTCCCTACGACTTCTTAAAGAAGCTGGGCATTCGGTTTGGAATGCACGATCTGACCCTCGAAGCCAGTGCCGAAGCTAAACAAGCTGCATTGGACAAGAAGCAAATGGTTGAGGCGAATCGCGCCGGAGCATAGCACTACTTGACTGAAGCGAATGGTACCTTCTGCTGGATACCGCTGCCTTCTTTCACTGTGTAGATGAAGTCGGCGGCGAGATCTTTCAAGACTTCTGTCTGGCCGTTTGGCCATCGAATCTGGACTTCGCTGATCTTATCCTCCGCAGCCAATCCAAAATGCAGTCGCAGATCATTCTGCGAAAGATAACTTGACCCGCTGCGCACTTCTTGCATCTGCGTGACCTTGGCCGTTTTTACCGAAACTCGCGCACCAATGGCGAGGCGGTTGCTCTTGGTGCCGAGCAGGTTGAAAGTTACGCGGTGGTTCGCGGGATCGCAATGATTCAGCAGCAGCGTGGGAGGTTCGCCTACGTTGAGAATTACGACATCGATGCAGCCGTCGTTGTTGATGTCGCCAAAAGCCGCGCCGCGCCGTGACTTGAGCGGAAGCGCAGCCAATCCAGTTCTGGCGCTTACTTCGTCGAACGTACCGTTTTGCATGTTATGGAACATGAGCATGGGCTGGTTGTAACGGGATTCGCCGGGAATGGTTTCCATCTGCGGATAGACATGTCCATTGACCACCAACAAGTCTTGCCAACCGTCGTTGTCCATATCGAAAAACGACGTGCCCCATCCCACGTAGGGACGGCTGGGCTGCGCAATCCGCGAGTTCCAACTGGCGTCGGCAAAGCCTTTCGGACCCTGATTCCGGTAGAGGGTATCGGATTGATCGGCAAAATTGGTGACGACAATACTCAGGTGCCCTTCGTTGGTGTAGTCGCCGAAATCGACGCCCATCGAGCCTTGTTCCTGGCCGTCACGGCTGAGGTCGACGCCTTCCATCAATCCGGTTTCTTCGAACGAGCCGTCGTGTTTGTTGCGGTAAAGATAGTTGGGGCCAGCGTCATTGGCGACGTAGAGATCAGGCCAGCCATCGTCGTCGTAGTCCCCCCACATCGCTCCCAGGCCGTAATAGTGGTTGGGATCGTCGACGCCCGCTTTCTTGGAAACATCTTCAAACGTCCCATCTCCACGATTGTGGAACAGGAAATCCGATTCGCCCACCATGCCCCAAGGTCCGCACTGGACGAAAACGTTTCGATATCGGCAGAACTTTTCATCGCTGCCCAACTCGGGCAATTTGTTCATGTCGACGTGAACGTAGCGAGAGACAAAGAGATCCACACGCCCGTCGCGGTCGTAATCTCCCCAGGCGGCTCCGGCGCTGAAACCTCCGACAGCTAAACCAGCTTTGTCCGTGACATCTTCAAACTTGCAATTGCCAAGATTGTGGTAAAGCGCGTTGCCGCCGTAACCAGTCACGTAGATATCCGGCAGGCCGTCGTTGTCATAATCCGCAACGGCGACGCCCATTCCCCAGCCTTTTCGAGTCAGGCCAGCAGACTGCGTAATGTCTCTGAATTTCAGGTCGGAATCTTGGTGGTAGAGAGTAATCATGGGGTCGCCACCAGTCTTGCGGTAGCGTTCAACCGTCGAACCATTGACCAGAATAATGTCGAGCTTACCGTCGTTGTCGCAGTCGATTAATCCCGCGCCACCGCTGGTGGATTCCACGATGTATTTTTTGTCGATCGAAGATATATGGGAGAAGGTAAGGCCAGCAGATTTGGCGATGTCCTCAAAGTGGGAGAGGGGTGCAAGGGGAACAGGGCCGGAAGGCTGCGACTGAGCGTTTGCCCGCGTAGCTGGAAATACAGTTATCGCGAGAACAAGGGCCAATCCGGTTGCGAATCGCGTGGGTCTTTCGCTGCTCAAGGTCATTGCTCAAATTATAGTTGAGCGTGTCGAGTGGGGAACTTCATCTGCGGGCGCTGGCGTTTTATTGCGCGGCCAACAGCTTCTTACACCAGCTGTCTTCGGCGCTCGGTTGCGTCCGTTTAGCCGCCTTCATCTGGATGCTCTGAACAGTGCATTCAAGTTCAATGAGCGTCTTGGGGTAAGGGTGTCCGAGTGTCGTCCCGAAGGGAAAGAAGTTCTCCACGTCTATTTTTTGTGACCCGTTGCCGCGGCCAATACCAAGAGATACCTGCCAGAAGAAGTCTATGGGCCTGGTCTTGCTTGGAATCTTCCTGGGGAGGGAACGGGCGGCGCGACTCCCAAGAAGTGCAGCTAAATGGGTCACTTCGACTGCATCCATTTGTTTTGTTCTGTGTAGCTTGCGTGGAAGGGCATCCCGAGAGCCGTTGTTCCTTCCTCCGCAAATAAGATGCGACCGTTCGGAAAAACCTGCAAGTCTTCTGTGATGTTGGCCTCCGAGTGGTCCGTCGACTTTGTTGTGAGACATCAGAATCGTAGCTTCGCTGTTTTGTGCTACCACCAGCAAGGTCGAAAAAAGCACGGCGACCAAACAAATATTTCGCATGGGCTGAACTTTACATAGGTGTTCCATATGCGTCAACTTAGCGTGCGATTGCAGCCGCATGGGCCGTGAGAATCGGAGTCAGTAAATCCGGCGAACTTTCCACTCGCTGCAGGTGCGCATATCGTTCCCCATCAAAGTAAGCAACGGAATAGGTTCCAATGTGCTCTTTGTTTTCAATAATCAGCTCAATCGGTTGGTGTTGAGTCTGCGCTGTTCGAATAGCTTCCTTCAGAAGCACGCCGGACCAGTGCCGGCCATTGACCCCGACAAGTTTCATTCCTGGGCCAAGGCCTGCGGCATAGGTGGGAGAGCCGGGTGTGACGTCGCCGATTTCTCCCTCTTTGCGGACCCAGAATCCAAGAGAAAAACTCAGGTCCGTCGTCTTGTTTGCCTTCTCGCTTAGGGCTGTGAAGGTGTTGGGATGCGCGTCGTAAACCAGCTTCCAGCCTCCGTTTTCAATTCCGTCGAGCGGGGCGCGAGGCTGGGTTGTATTCAGTCGTTCGCGCAGCATGCTGGCCCAATCGTAGGGCGCAACATCGTTCAACGCATGCACCACATCTTCAAACGTATAGGAAACAACCCGGGGCGAGCTGTCTTGCCCGCCGTGAAATTTGTGGCAGAAATCATCAAGGGAACGCTTTCCTTGGGTCATCTGGCGGATGCGTGTGTCCACTTCCAGCCAAATCAGCTCGCCTTCAGGATAGTAGTCGAGGCTGCGGCGCCAGCTGGCCCATTCGGGACCAACCATGCGGAGGATTTGAACGGATCGGGCAGTGTCTTGCAACGGCCGCCAGGTTCGTCCAGTGCGATGATCGAGGCCGGCTGCCGTTTCGGCCAACGCTTCACGATATTCCTCTTGCGTCCATAGGCCGCTACGAGCCGTGAGCGCGTCGCCCAGATATTCAGTGAGTCCTTCGTAGACCCACAGCAGGTCGCCGATCATGGGATCCTGGTAATTGCGAGTCGCGAGTCCGGCTGGACGGCGATATTTTCCATTCCATGAATGCGTGAATTCGTGCGGCAGAAGACTGGCCTCCGCTTTATCGAGGTCAGGCTCTAACAGCGTGCGTTCGCCGACTGCGTTGTCGCTGGATTCGTGATGCTCGAGTCCGTGATGACCAACTTCGTCGCTCAGTGTGTAAAGGAAATGATATTGGCGATAGTGCCGAGCGCCGAATAGTGCGTTCGCTTCCGACACCAACTGCCTGTAACTGGCGGCATCGTGATCGCTCATCTCCAGCGCAGCCTCGGTTTCGGCGACAATATCCAAATAGTGCGCGGGACTTTCTCCCGGCTTGGAAAGTAGCATTTGCCGGTAGTGCGCTCCGGCGATCAGCGGCGAATCCACCAGCGTAGTCAGCGAAACTGGCTCAAACTCGACGTTACCCTGTTCCTGACGCGCCACGTTGAGTGCGCTGCCAAATTTCCAGCCCACTGGCAGGTGGATACTGGGCTTTATTTGAAGCTCGTCTGAATTGGTGTTTTGCGGATACAGAACAATTTGATTCCAGTTGAGATCGAGAAGCTGTGACGAAGCTGCCGCGCCGCCCGCCCCAGCGCTGTCCGCGGTAATGGCATCCAGAGAGGCTTCAATTTCGTGCACACCTTCGGGAACTCGCAGGTGGAAGGAATACATGTCGAGGGTGTCACGCTCCCATGCGATGGGCTTTCCGGCGGCTTCGAAGTGTAGACCGGTCAGATTCGCGATCGGGCCGCTGGGGCGATGGTTTCCCGGAATCCATTTCGGATAGACAAGGGTGAGATTTCCAGGAACTGCGGGAATCGTCAGCCGCGCATGAAAAATATTGCGGGGAGCATCCGTGGCATCGACGGAAAGCTGAATCGGAGTCGAGGGAGACGCAAGAGTGTTGGGCGCGATTGCCGTGAATGCAAAGAAAAGGACGCTTGCGTTTCGGTAGGGCGACGGCAGCAGCGACAAAATGTTTCTGAAGAAATTCATTTATGCTCCGGTTGAGCTAACATTTCAGTATTGTCGTCACGGCGACGATAGTTTACCTCATGCAGTTTAGCCGCTCGTTTTAACTCACCTGTAACTTGAAGATTGGCCATATAATGTTGGCCGCCCGTAGTTTGTGGCGGACAGGGCGATTCCACAATTCGACGGAGAGCCGAGTGAGCATGGACCGTACCACTGTTCTCGATTTGCCTGAGCGTCGTACATTTCTCAAAACCGCCGGTGGCGCACTGGCGGTGTCTTTAACGGCACCTGCGCTGGTTGCTGCCTCCTCTGTGCCAGCCTCCGCCGAAGCTCCGCAAGAAGCTCCAGTGCCTGCATCGGTGCAGCGCAAGATTCCGATTGGCGTTTTCGATCCCGCGTTCCCGGATTGGCCTTTGGACGAAATGATCGAAAAATTTGCCTCGTGGGGCATTGAAGCAGTCGAGATCGGCACCGGTGGTTATCCCGAGAGCAGGCATTGTCCCGTGCAGTCCATGTTGGACGATCCCGCAAAGGCCCGCGCCTGGAAGAAAAAATTTGAAGACAAGAATATTCACGTTGCCACGCTGAGCTGTCACGGAAATCCCGTGCATCCGGATGCGAAAATTGCGCAGCGCGACGCGGAAACTTTCCGCCGGACTGTTCTCTTGGCGGAACGTTTGGATGTCGAAGTGATCGTAGGCTTCTCGGGCTGCCCCGCCGGCAATGCCACGGATACCATGCCCAACTGGGCGACGTACCGCTGGCCCCCGGAGTTCGCGCAGATTCTCGACTGGCAGTGGAAGGAGCGCGTAATTCCTTATTGGAAAGAGGCGGCGAAGTTTGCGCGCTCACACGGAATCCATAAGCTGGCGCTTGAAATGCATCCCGGTTTCGTGGTCTACAACCCGATGACCTTGCTGAAGCTGCGTGCGGCCGTTGGCGAAGAAATTGGTGCCAATTGCGATTTGAGCCACTTGTTCTGGCAAGGCTGCGATCCGCTAGAAGTGATTCGGTTGCTAGGCAAAGAGGGTGCCCTTTTCCATGCACATATGAAAGACACTGTCTTGTATAAGGACAACGTCGCGAAGTATGGCGTGCTGAACTTTGCGTTCGAGAAGGAAGGCCTTCCGCTTGCTTCTGAGACGTTCCGTTCCGTTGGATACGGGCATAGTGCGAACACTTGGAAAGAAATTATTCGCACTTACATGGAGGTTGGCTACAAGGGAATCCTCAGTATCGAAAATGAAGATCCTATCCTTCCTGGTGAGATTGGTGTGCAGCGCGCTTTGACTGTACTGAAGAACGTCCGCGCAGAGCTGCTTGGGGTGGCAAGTTAATGCACCGCCGAGAGTTTTCTCGCGTACTTGCCAGCGGTGCACTCGCTGCAACTGCCCTTCCTGCGGCGGCTTTGGCCTTGCCTTCTGCAGCGCCTCCGGTGTCCACCGAAGAGAAGGCTCTGCCTTTTCGCTTCTCTGTGATGCTATGGACGGTATACAAGAACCTTCCCTTCGAGCAGCGGATCGAGAAAATTGCAGAAGCTGGGTACCACTCAGTCGAGCTGGTGGATGAGTTCGAGAAGTGGTCGCCCGAAGAATTCAGGAAGGCGTCCGCGAAGCTGCGGTCGCTCGACATCAAAGTCGATGCGATGGCGGGAGTTTGGACGGGCATCGCCGATCCCAAGGCACGAGATAAGTTTCTGGCTGGCCTTGCGCGCCTCGTGCCAATCGCTGAACAACTGGAGTGCCCGGGGATAATCGCTCTTTCTGGTAACCGGGTTGAAGGGCTTTCGCAGGAAGCACACCACCAAAGCTGTATCGATAGCTTGAAAGCCGGCGCGGAAATAGCAGAGAAGCACAATCTCACGCTGCTGCTGGAAAACATCGACCAGGAAGAGAATCCCAAGTACTATCTAACCTCAGTGGCAGAAGGGTTTGAAATCACTCGCAAAGTGAACCATCCTCGGGTCAAGTTCCTTTATGACCTTTACCATGAGCAAATTTCAGAAGGAAATTTGCTGGCCAAGCTGGAAAAAAATATCGACCAAGTCGGATTGATCCACGTGGCGGACGTTCCTGGGCGGCACGAACCCGGCACGGGGGAGATTAACTACGACAGCGTTTTCCGCAAACTGAAGCAACTGAACTACAGCGGCTACGTGGCTATGGAATTCGAGCCGACTGGGGATCCAGTTGTAAGTTTGCGCACTGCACGAGAGCGAGCCGTCCGAATGGGCCAAAATTAGCTGAAAAAGTTAGCAAAAAACCTTTATTTCTTGTATTCAGAGAGCGTTGCTTGCCATTACTATCTGGAGAGGAGCCGTAAGTCGCCTCCAGCGTCGAGCCTATCAAATGCAAAATAAGAAGCTTTTACTTTGGTCGCTGACCGTAGCTTTGTGCGGTTTCCTATTCGGTCTCGACACCGCCGTTATTTCGGGCGCCGAGCAAACAATTCAGCAGCTCTGGGGGCTTAGTGATCGTATGCACGGGCTTGCTATTTCCATGGCGTTGTACGGAACCGTGGTGGGCGCCATGTCTGGCGGATTCTTTGCAGACCGGCTGGGACGCAAGAAGAGCCTGTTTCTGGTGGGCGCGCTGTTTCTGGTTTCTTCGCTAGGCTCGGCTCTGGCGCAGGGCGTATACATGTTTATGGTATTTCGCCTCTTGGGAGGGCTTTGCATCGGCGCCTCCTCGGTAGTCGCGCCGTTGTACATTTCTGAAATTGCGCCACCGGCCCGGCGAGGTTTTCTGGTAGCGCTGTTCCAATTCAATATCGTGTTTGGAATCTTGATTGCCTACGTTTCGAACTATTTGCTGCAACGCACGAATAGCCCGGACGATTGGCGCTGGATGCTTGGGATCGTCGGAATTCCTTCTTTGATCTTCACACTGCTAACTTTGTTTATTTCGGAGAGTCCGCGTTGGTTGGCGCTGAAGAAAGGGGATACGGAAGGCGCAAGAAGCGTTTTGAAAGAGATTGATCCTTCCACTGCGGATGCCACTCTGGCGTCAATCCTGGCTGCAAGAGATCGTGCGGATGCAAGCCCCGCCAAAGCTTTCTTTTCGTCGCATTATCGACTTCCGATTTTGTTGGCATTTTTGATCGCGTTCTTCAACCAGTTATCCGGAATCAACGCGATCATTTACTATGCGCCGCGAATCTTTGAAATGACAGGTCTGAATAAGTCGACCGCGCTTCTCTCTACAGCGGGTATCGGCCTGGTGAATCTTGTGTTCACCATGTTGGGACTGTCGCTCATTGATCGTTTCGGACGGCGCATCCTGATGTACATCGGATCGGTTGGCTACATTATTTCGCTAGCTTTGGTCGCTCTGGCGTTCTACCGAACTTCCTTTGCTGGCATGACGATCTTCATTTTCGCGTTCATCGCAGCCCACGCAGTTGGTCAAGGAGCGGTAATTTGGGTCTTTATCGGTGAAATCTTCCCCAACGAAGTCCGGGCGGCGGGGCAAAGCTTTGGGTGCTTCACGCATTGGATCTTTGCCGCAATCATTACGAATATATTTCCTGCTTTGGCGCGCCAGTTTGGCGGCGCTCCTATTTTTGCCTTCTTTACCGCGATGATGGTGTTGCAGCTGTTATTTGTGATGTTCCTGATGCCAGAGACCAAGGGCATCGCGTTGGAAGACATGGAAGAACAACTTGCGCACTGATTGAGCGAGAACAGGTATCATGCTGAAGATCAATTGCATGCAGCATATTGGCATGCCGGTCACGGATCTGAAGGCTTCAGAAGCCTTCTACGAAAAGCTCGGTTTCGAGAATGTGATGGCCTCGGAATTCAACTATCGCGGGGGCAAGGGCCAGGTTGCGATGATGCGGCGCGGTGAGATGATTCTTGAGCTGTACCAAATGCCGGAGAAGGAACTGGAAGAAATCCGAGGGCGCAAGGATGGCCGGATTGACCATATCGCTTTCGACGTCGACAACATTGATGAGACTTTTGCGATATTGAAAAATGCTTCCTTCTCCATTGTCGAGACGGAACCGGTCTTGCTGCCATTTTGGGAGAACGGCTGCAAATATTTCAACGTACTTGGCCCGGACAATGAGCGGCTGGAGTTTAACCAAATTTTGTAGTTGTCGCACTTTCCCGAGTTGTTAGGAGAACCGATGCAACGACGCGAAGTACTGAAACTGCTTGCTGGGACGGCTGCTTTTCCATTGTTGTCAAACGATGCCTTGGCCTTTTTCCAGTCGGTTCACGAACAAATTCCCGCCACCGCAGCGCTCAAGACCATGAGCCCGCATCAAGACGCGACCGTGACTGCGATCGCAGAATTGATTATTCCCGAGACGGATACACCGGGTGCGAAGGCGGTTCGCGTGAATGAGTTTATCGATCTCATCCTTTCCAATTGGGTGGAGGACGAGGAGCGAAACAAGTTCCTTGCAGGCATCGCGGATGTGGATGCTCGCTGCCACAAAGCGTTTGGCAAAGATTTTGTCGATGGCACCGCAGCCGAGCAGATTCAGATGATGACAGCACTGGACGAAGAGCTCACCGAATTTCGCCAAGTCGAGCGGGAAGTGCCCCGGAAGAAACACAAAGACAGGCCTGATCTAGACAGGCCCTTTTTTGACAGCATGAAGCGGCTCACTTTGGCGGGTTACTTTACCTCCGAAGTCGGTGCCAGACAAGTGTTGCACTTTGAGATCATTCCATCGCAGCATTCTGCCTGCGCCCCACTCGAACTGGAGGCAAAATAGCCTATGTATACGAAAACTGTACCGCCAAAGAAATACGATGCGATTGTGGTGGGATCGGGCATTACGGGCGGCTGGGCCGCCAAAGAGCTTTCGGAAAAGGGCTTGGAAACTCTGGTGCTGGAAGCGGGCCGGGCGATCGAGCCCGCCAAAGACTACACCGAGCACATCCCGGTCTGGAAAAAGAGGTTCCGCGACATGGGCGACCGCAAGAAACTTGATGCGGAACAGCCCGTGCAGCAAACCTGCGGCGCTGTCGACGAAACCAACGCTAAGTTTTTCGTCAACGACAAACAGAATCCTTACACGACCGAGGAAGGCAAGCCTTTCTTGTGGATTCGCGGACGGCATGTTGGGGGCCGTTCCATTATGTGGGGGCGCCAATCCTATCGCTGGAGCGATCTCGATTTCGAGGCCAACCAACGCGAAGGAATTGCGGTCGATTGGCCGATTCGCTATCAGGACATCGCTCCCTGGTATGACTACGTGGAAGATTTTATTGGTGTGAGCGGACAGGCAGAGGGATTGCCGCAGCTTCCCGACGGAAAATTTCTGCCGCCCATGGAAATGAACTGTGCGGAGTTGGATGTTCGGGATGCCATTGCCAAGTATTTTCCTGGCGAGCGCAAGATGACGATTGGCCGCGCTGCTGTCTTGACTCAACCGCACCGGGGGCGCGCCGCATGCCACTATTGCGGGCCATGCGATCACGGGTGCAGCACAAAATCTTATTTCAGCAGCCTGAATTCAACGCTACCGGCGGCGCTGGCGACTGGAAAACTGACAATCCGTCCGAACAGCGCTGTGCACAGCTTGATTTTCGATTCCGCAACCAGAAAAATTACGGGCGTCCGGTTGATCGACACCGAGACCCATGCCGCCGTGGAAGTTCACGCTCGCGTCGTCTTTCTCTGTGCTTCGACGCTGGAGTCTGCTCGCATCTTGCTGAACTCGAAAACGACGGAATTTCCTAATGGTCTGGCCAATTCGAGTGGCCAACTTGGACATAATCTGATGGATCATGTAATGGGCGGCGGCGCATCAGGTCGCATTCCTGGACATGAAGATCGCGTTGTGCAGGGAAGGCGTCCGAATGGGATCTATGTACCGCGTTTCCGGAATGTGAATTCCAAGCATCCCGGTTTCCTGCGCGGATACGGATTCCAGGGCGGGGCCGATCGGCAAGGCTGGGATCGTGGAACTCAGATGGCGGGATTCGGTGCAGGATACAAAAAGATGCTGAGCAAGCCCGGACCATGGTACTTCTCGTTTTACGGATTCGGCGAATGTCTACCGAACTTCGAGAATTACGCTGAGCTCGATAGGGAAGTGAAGGACGCGTGGGGGATTCCAGCGCTAAGAATTCGGTGTAACTGGCGCGAGAATGAGCGAGCCTTGCTGAAAGACATGTCCATAACTGCGGCGGAAATGCTTTCGGCTGCTGGTGCGGAAGAAATCAGCCCGTTTGTGGAGGACAACGCTCCTGGCCTCACCATCCATGAAATGGGAACGGCGCGCATGGGCCGCGATCCTAAAACGTCTGTTCTGGATGCCAACAACCGCGCGCATGATGTGAAAAATCTATTTATCACGGATGGCGCGTGTATGGTGTCATCGTCGTGCGTGAATCCATCGCTCACTTATATGGCTCTGACGGCACGTGCTTGCGATTTTGCCGCTGCTTCGATGAAAAAAGGAGAAATCTAAATGATGACCCGTCGAACATTTATGGGAACCGCGGTTACCGCCGGAGGCGCTCTGTTGAGCCCTCGTCTGGGATGGGCTTCGGAGACTCACCGCATCGAAAAGGTCGGCGTACAGCTTTACACAGTGCGTGATGCCATGAAGGGGGATTTTGAAGGCAGCATTGCAAAGGTTGCGAAGATCGGCTATCGCGAAGTGGAGTTTGCCGGATATTTTGACCGTACGCCAAAGCAGGTGCGTGCTGTTCTGGATCAGAATGGATTGGCTGCTCCGTCCATGCACATTGACTACGCCAGCTTGGGCGAGAAGTTCCCGAAGGTAGTGGAAGCCAGCGCGATCATTGGGCACAAGTACATTGTTTGTCCGTGGATTGATGATGAGGTTCGTAAGCAGCCGGGCGGCTGGAAGCGCGCTGCCGAAACCTTTAACAAGGCGGCCGAGGTCAGCAAAAAGTCGGGTATCCAGTTCGCGTATCACAATCACGATTTCGAGTTTGTCAAGGTAGATGGCAAATATGCCTACGATCTGCTCCTTGAACAGACAGATGTAAATCTCGTGAAGATGGAAATGGATTTGTGCTGGATGACGGTAGCCGGTCAGGATCCCTTGAAGTATTTCGAGCGCTACCCCGGCCGTTTCCCAATGGTTCACGTGAAGGATGTGAAGTCCATACCTCCGTCCGAAAAGGCGGATGAGCCCGTGGCGCTTGATCGCGTTTTCCCCTTCATGACGGAAGTGGGAAGTGGCATGATTGACTGGAAAAACATCTTTGCGCATTCCGGCAAGGCCGGAATCCAGCACTACTTTGTGGAACACGACTACCCTAAAGACCAGTTTGCCAGCATAGGAACCAGCTACAAGTACCTGCAAGCGTTGCGGTTCTGAAATAAGAACGACATCTAGGCCAACGACATCTAGACCGAGGACTGACTTTCCATGGCGCAAGTGATTCGTTCCGCCAAAGTGTATGACGTGTGCATCATAGGCTCCGGCGCCGCAGGAGGTATGGCCGCCAAGGTTCTGACCGAAGGCGGCCTCGATGTAGTCCTGCTGGAAGCCGGCCCTGCAATCGATCCCAGCAAAGATTTCAAGGAACATGTTTGGCCCTATGAGTTGCCGCATCGCGGCGCTGGCGTGGGCGCTAAGCTCAAGGGCGCGGTGGGCGACGAATTCATCGCTCCCAACGGCGCGTGGGAAATTGAAGGCGAGCCCTACACCACAGCGCCAGGCTCTCGTTTTCGGTGGTTCCGTTCTCGCATCGTGGGCGGACGCACCAACCATTGGGGACGAATTGCGCTCCGTTTTGCCCCCGTGGATTTCCGCTCTCGTTCTACGGATGGAATGGGCGACGACTGGCCAATTTCCTATGACGATGTGGCGCCTTACTACGACAAGGTCGAGTCGTACATCGGAGTCTTCGGCAGCAAGGAAAATATCCCCAGCGCGCCGGACGGAATCTTCCTCCCTCCGCCGAAGCCTCGTTGCTCTGAACTGCTGGCCAAGCGTGGAACTGACAAACTCAATATCCCTCTAATTCCGGCGCGCCTGGCGATTATTACCAAGCCTTTGAACGGGCGTCCTGCCTGCCATTACTGCGGCCAGTGCGGTCGCGGTTGCAAGACTGCTTCAAATTTCAGTTCCAGCCAGGTTCTGCTTCCGCAGGCAGAAGCCACCGGGCGATTCACGTTAATTACGGGCGCCATGGCGCGAGAAGTTATTGTCGGCAAAGACGGCAAGGCGGAAGCCGTTTCTTACATTGACAAGGCTACCCGCACGGAGAAGCGTGTGAAGGCGAAGGCTTTCGTTGTAGGAGCCAGTGCGTGCGAGTCAGCTCGCTTGCTGCTCAACTCACGCTCAACCTTGTTCCCCAATGGCCTCGCGAATTCCTCCGGCACGGTGGGCCGCTATTTGATGGACACGGTCGGCAGTGATGGAGGGGGATATTTTCCACAACTGGGCAAGGTCCCGCCGCACAACCATGACGGCGTAGGCGGTATGCATATGTATGTTCCGTGGTGGAAGTTTGATCGGAAGAATGACTTCCTGCGCGGATACCACATCGAACTCGGTGGTGGTCAAGGGCTGCCGGGAGTCGGCGAGTTTGACGACGTTTGTGAGCGGCATGAGGGGTATGGTTCCGACCTCAAGAAGCATTGCAAAGAAATGTACGGCAGTTTTATGGGATTCTCCGGGCGCGGAGAAATGATTCCCAACGAAAATACCTACTGCGAGCTTGATCCGACTGTTGTGGATCGCTGGGGCATTCCTGTACTTCGCTTTAATTGGCGTTCCACCGACAACGAAGTCAAGATGGCGAAGGACATGCAAGAAACCTTTCGCGCCATTGTCGAGGCCGCTGGCGGCACATACCTAACCACCACACGCCCCGATGGCGAGAATCCGCATGGCCTTGCGAATGGCGGCGTCATTATTCACGAGCTCGGCACAGCCCGAATGGGGAATAATCCCAAAACATCAGCGCTTAACGGGTATTGTCAGACGCATGATGTCAAGAATGTGTTCGTGACGGACGGCGCGTCTTTTGTAACAAATCCAGATAAGAACCCAACATTGACGATTCTTGCGCTGTCTTGGCGAGCGTCGGATTATTTGCTGGAGCAGGCGAAGAAGGGCAATCTTTAGTTCTTACGAAAGGATTTCACTGTGTCGACATCGTCGATTTCTCGCCGCGATATCTTGCGTTCGCTCTCTCTGGGCGTAGCGGCAGGCTCCGTTCTGCGCGTGATTCCTATGGAAGCTGCGGAGCATGTGCATCGCATGGTCACCGCTGAAAAAGGTGCCGCTTCGACGGCGTATCTTCCAAAGTTTTTCGTGGCCCATGAATACAAGACTTTGCAGGCGGTCTGTGCTGCCATCTTTCCAGCAGATGAACACTCTGGCGGCGCGCTCGAAGGTGGAGCGCCCGAGTTCATCGACTTGATCACCAGCGAAAATCCTGACTTCCAGACCAAGCTTAGTGGAGGCTTCCTGTGGCTGGACTCCGCCTGTGGTGACCGCTACGGCAAGACGTATCTGGAATGTTCACCGGAAAATCAGAAGGAAATGTTGGACTTGATTGCCTATCGCAAGAACGCGAAGACCGATCCTAGCCTGAGTCCTGGAATTGAGTTCTTTGCTTTCCTGCGTACTTTGACTTCGGATGCTTTTTTTACAAGCAAAGTTGGGATCGCATACTTGGGATACATCGGAAATACTTTCTTGAACGAATTCCCGGGCTGCCCGCCGGTTCCAGAGAATTAGGGATTTCCGCGGGAATCCCGGGCGTTGCCCGACTTCCAAGCGGGGTCTCGACCTACACATAACTTCAGGAGACTTCGTTGAATTTGCGTGCCGCCGTAGTTGGAGTTGGATTTGTTGGCCGAGCCCACATTGAGGCACTGCGCCGTCAAGGCATCCCCGTGCAGGGTATTCTGGGTAGTTCTTTTCCTAGAACGCAAGAGACTTGCTGTACCCTGAATTTGCCCCGCGCATACTCCTCAATCGAAGAGGTGGTTGGCGACTCCTCGGTCGATGTCGTTCATCTCTGCACGCCGAACCATCTGCATCTTCCACACGCGCAGGCCGCACTGCGCGCCGGCAAGCATGTAATGTGCGAAAAGCCGCTTGCCATGGATGCGCTTGAGACGGCAACTCTCGTGCAAGAAGCGCAGACCTATGGTCGCGTCGGCGGAGTCACCTACAACCAACGCTACTACCCACTTTGTCAGGAGGCGCGTGCTCTCGTGCGCAGCGGAGCTATCGGAGAACCGCGACTCGTGCATGGCACATTTCTACAGGACTGGCTCCTCTATCCTTCCGACTGGAACTGGCGATTAGAGGCCGACCAGGGTGGGTCCATGCGCGCCGTATCCGATATTGGAACACACTGGCTCGACCTGATCATGTGGATTACGGGCCGAAGTGTGGTGGAACTCTGCGCCGATCTCGCAACCATCGTTCCTGTACGTCGTCGCCCCTTGGGCCGCGTGGAAACGTTCCAAACGGCTCAGTCGGATGCCTTCGAAGAAATCAAAATGACTTCGGATGACTACGCTTCTATCCTTCTGCATTTCGAAGGCGGCCTCCGTGGCGTCATGACGGTTTCGCAGGTCAGCGCGGGCCGCAAGAACCGTTTTTGGTTCGAGGTTGACGGTTCCGAAGGATCGCTCTCTTGGAATGCTGAGGAGCCTAATGTGCTGTGGCTGGGCAGTCGCAACGAGCCCAATCGCATCCTGCTCAAAAACCCTGCCCTAATGAGTCCCGAGGCCCGCGGCTATGCGGCTTACCCCGGTGGACATGCCGAGGGCTATCCTGACACCTTCGCCCAGCTGTTCAAGGATTTCTACGCCTACATCGAAGCTGGCAATTTTAAGGCGGAGCGAACCTTCCCGACCTTTGAGACGGGTCACGTTGAAGTGGCCCTGTGCGATGTGATTGCCGAGAGCGCCCGTGAACGATGCTGGGTTTCCTTTCCATAGACGCACGACCAACTACCACTAAGCGGAAAACTGTCTCGGAATTGTCAACAAGATGTCATTTCCACCTGAAATCGGCATAAACCCCGCCATTTGCTGGTAGCCTTAGAGAGTCATGGAACGGGTGTTGGTAATTGAGGACGACCGCGCGGTGCAAAAGGCGCTGAAGCGCCTTTTCGAAGGCGAAGGCTACGCGGTTGACGTTGCCTCCAACGGTACCGAGGGTCTGGAGAAGTTTCGTGCGACGGTCCCCTCCGCCCTGGTCCTGGATTTGCGCCTCCCCGGAGTCCCCGGACAGGATGTTTGCCGCGAAGTGAAGCAGGCGGCTCCCGGCGTCCCGATTATTATTCTCAGCGCAAAGTCGGAAGTTTCCGACAAGGTTCTTCTCCTCGAATTGGGCGCGGACGACTACGTCACCAAGCCATTCAGCCCGCGAGAACTGCTGGCGCGTGTGCGGGCCGCTGTGCGCAGGTCATCTGGCCGCGCCGCCGCCCCAAGTACACAGTTTAGCTTCGGTGAAGTCGCGGTTGATTTTTCAAAAATGGAGTTACAGTGTGCGGGAAAACCAACGGCCTTAACAGCACAAGAGTTCAAGATCCTGAAGTTTATGTCGGAAAATATTGGACGCGTCATTTCCCGCGAAGAGCTTCTCAATGAAGTCTGGGGTTACCAGAACTATCCATCCACGCGTACCGTGGACAACCACATCTTGCGGCTGCGCCAAAAACTGGAAAAGGATCCTTCCAACCCAGTACATTTTCGTACCGTCCATAGCGCCGGCTACAAATTTGTGCGGTGAGTGAGAGAACCGGAATGAAGGGACTTCAGCTGCGAACGAAGTTTTTACTTTCCATGCTGCTGGTGTCCCTCGCCCTCACAGGCACCACTCTCCTGGTTGTTCGACGCACGGTGCAGGAAGAAGCACGCCGCGAAATTCAGCGTGATCTTAAGAATTCTGTTTTGACTTTTCAGGGTTTTCAGCGGCAACGTCAGGAGACCCTTGCGCGCTCGGCGGGTCTGCTCGCCGACCTCCCCACCGTGCGGGCATTGATGACGACCCGCGATCCCGTTACCATCCAGGATGCGTCGCTGGGCACCTGGCGCCTCGCTGGCAGCGATCTTTTCGTCCTTGCCGACCCGAACGCGAAGGTAATGGCACTCCATGCCAGCGTTCCAGGGCTTACCCCAGAGACCGTACACGAATTCCTGGTCGCGCCGCAGCACGTGTCGCGCACGGCCCAGCCTTCGCAGGTGTCGCGCCAGTGGTGGTATGGAGAAAAACATCTCTACGAAGTTTTTCTGCAGCCTGTATTTTTTGGCGACTCCGCTGAGAACCGGCGGCTGGGCACTCTCGCGATCGGTTATGAAATGAACGAGCAGTTGGCGCAGGATATTGGTCGGGTGGCCAGCAGTCAAGTTGCGTTCCGGTACGGCGGGCCCATCGTACACAGCACGCTTTCCCCAGCACAGGAAAAGGAGTTGCTGCAGCAGCCCTTGTCGCAAAACTCCGATTCCTCGGAACCCGACACGATTCAATTGGGGAACGAGAGTTTTCTGGCCACTTCGGTCGCACTTCCCCCTGCAACCACCCCAGCTGTGGAACTGGTCGTGTTGAAGTCCTTCGACCGGGCGACAGCATTCTTGGACGCCCTGAACCAGCGGTTACTCGCCCTCGGCCTTACCGCCGTGCTGGGCGGCAGTTTGCTGGTCTTCCTCATCTCCCATACTTTCACGCGCCCACTCGGGAATCTTGTTGAAGGCGTTCGCGCCTTGGAACATGGTGACTACGCCTTCCCGCTGCGAGCCAGGGGCCAGGACGAAGTAGCCGAAGTCAGCGGCGCTTTCGACCGTATGCGAACAAGCTTGCTCAGAAATCGGCAGGAGCTGCTGGAATCCGAAAGACTGGCCACCATCGGTCGCATGGCCAGCTCCATCTCGCACGATTTGCGGCATTCCCTGGCGGCGATTGTCGCCAACGCTGAGTTCTTATGCGAAAGCAATCTAACCAGCGCGCAGCGCGAGGAACTCTACGGCGAAGTCAGTATGGCGGTCAATCAGATGACCGACCTTATCGAATCCTTGCTGGAATTTTCTCGCACCCGCGAGTCGCTGCGGCCATCGTTTGGTGATCTGCAAAAAACTCTGCAATATTCGGTCCAGCTGATCAAGTCTCATCCGGAATCTCAAGGTGTCAAGATCAATCTCGACAGCGAAGGTAGCTGCGACGGCTGGTTTGACGCTAAGAAGATGGAAAGAGTGTTCCATAATCTTCTGCTCAATGCCTGCGAAGCGGTCCCGCATGCTGGCGGACAAATCGACCTGCATCTGCGACGTAACGGTGAAAGCGCGGAGCTTCGCGTCTGCGACAACGGATCGGGCGTCGCAGGAGAAATCCGCGAGCAGTTGTTCCAGCCGTTCGTGAGTTACGGCAAAGAAAACGGGACCGGCATGGGCCTAACCGTGGTGCAGAAAATTGTGCAGGACCACGGTGGCGACGTGGTGGTAGAAAGCAGTTCCGCGCGAGGCACGGTATTTCGGCTGGTTTTGCCGCTAAAATCAACATCTGGGAAGCCTGTTCCGGTGCGGGAAAGCGTCAGCTAGAAGCGCCTTCTGAAAGCCAACCTGCTTGCTCGGAAGTTTGTCTGCATCCTGCAAAATTGAGTCCGGCAAAATCTGTTGCAAAGAAAGTTTAGGAGTGGGGGTCCAATGTCGAGTCAAACTCTTTCAGGTTTCCAGACGCTTGGCAGGTTCACTCTATGGTTCTGCCTGGGAGCGGCATGCCTCGCGCAGAACTCGCCAACCGAGGTTTCTACTCCTCCGTCGCCGTCAGTCGAGCAGTCCTTGCACGAGTTGCGAGACCAGATCCGTGAACTGCAATCGGCGGTGGCGGAAATGCGTACGGAAAATTCGCGCTATCAAGAACAAGCCCGTCAATTGCGCCGCGAATTGCAGGCGTCCAAGGCGCTCCCGGACAACCAGCCATTCTCCCCGCAGGAGGGCTCTTCGTACGCAACTGCACCAACCGCTGCCCCTGAAAATGTTCGTGCCAATAGTGAAACATCGACCAACTCCCTGACCGGGACGGAGTCCAAGCCAACCAGCAACGCAGATCGCCTCGCCAGACTCGAAGAGGAATATCAACTTCTGGGCGGAAAAGTTGACGACCAGTATCAGACCAAACTCGAGAGTGCCTCCAAGTATCGCGTGCGGCTCTCCGGAATCGTGCTGCTGAATTTGTTTGGCAACAAGGGTGGCGTCGACAACCAGGATCTTCCTCAAATTGCCGTTGATCTCGCACCGGGCGCGTCGAGTGGGAGTGTAGGCGCAAGCCTGCGGCATTCCCAGCTCGGGCTCGAAGTCTTTGGCCCGCATCTCGCAGGCGCGCGGACCACCGCTGATTTGCAGATGGATTTCGCTGGCGGTTTTTCTTCTACATGGAACGGTGTGAATTCTGGCTTGGTGCGCCTCCGTACCGCCACCGTTCGCTTCGATTGGGCCAAAACATCCATCGTCGCAGGCCAGGATGAGCTCTTCTTCTCTCCGCGCATGCCAACTTCCTTCGCTTCTTTGGCCGTCCCCGCGCTTTCCTACTCCGGCAACCTCTGGAGCTGGACTCCTCAAATCCGCGTCGAGCGCCGCTTCACCCTCTCAGAAAACTCCAGCGTCATCCTGCAAGGCGGAATCCTCGACAACCTCACCGGCGCTTTCCCCACCGATAGCTACTTCCGAACTGCACAAGCCGGAGAAAGTTCCCGGCAGCCCGCCTATGCATCGCGAGTGGCCTGGTCGCGAAATGTGTTCGGGCAAAAGCTAACGGTCGGCGGAGCAGGCTACTTTGGTCGCCAGAGCCACGGTTTTGGCCGTAATATCAGCAGTTGGGCCGGTATGGCGGACTGGAATCTTCCGCTTGGCCGCACTCTTTCTTTGAGCGGCAAGTTCTACCGCGGTCAGGCCCTCGGCGGATTGGGTGGCTCCAACGGACGCAGCGTCACATTCAATGGCGACCCCGCTGTGCAAACTACTTCCGCCATTCCCCTCAATGCCATGGGCGGATGGTCGCAGCTTAAATTCCGCCCCAAGACTCAGCTGGAATTCAATGCAGCCTTCGGCCAGGACAGCACTTTCGCGAAGGATGTTATGGCTGGGAACATTCCGGGACAGGGCTATTTCTCGACCATAACCCGCGCCCGGGGCGCCTTGGCCAACATTATCTTCCGGCCGCGCTCGGACCTGCTGTTTTCCGCGGAGTACCACCGTTTGAATAACCTGGCGCTTTACGACGATCATCATTCCGCAAATCAAGTTAATCTAATGATGGGAGTGCTCTTTTAGCGGTTGAGTAGCGTTGATCCGAAGCCTCCATAAAGCTATGCCTGAACGCCGCCTTCTTTCCCTGCTACTGCTGCTGTCTTGGACGCTCCCCGCAATCGCTCAGGAGTTCGTCGTAACGGGCCGCGTCGATTTGCTCAACCCCGCGGGCAAGCCTTCGCGGGGCCAGCAAAGCAATACTGTCGTTTGGCTTACACCGGTTCAACCAGCATCGGATTCGCAGACTGACGTCCGCAAGGACGATGGACCTCCGAAGCCAGTACGGCTGACCCAGAAAAATAAAAGTTTCGATCCACACGTGCTCGTGATTCCAGCCGGAACTTCAGTGGAGTTCCCCAACCTCGATCCCTTTTTCCATAATGTGTTCTCACTTTTCGAAGGGAAGCGTTTTGATCTCGGCCTTTATGAGGCCGGTGGCACGCGTTTCGTTCATTTCGACAGGCCAGGCATCAGTTACATCTTCTGCAACATCCATCCGGAGATGAGTGCGGCGGTCATCGCCCTTTCAACTCCCTATTTCGGACGGACGGATGCCTCCGGCAACATCGCCATTCGAGCGGTTCCTGCGGGACACTACATGATTCACGTCTGGAGTGAGCGGGCCTCACCCGAATCCGCCGGAGCAGCGACGCGCGAAGTGACTGTCGCCGCCGATTCAGCTTCCCTGGGCACGATCCGGCTGCAGCTGACCACCGATTCGCTCCCATCCCACAAGAACAAGTACGGGCGAGATTACGACAAGCCCGTACCCTCCAACCCGGTCTACGAGCAGCCCTAAGCCGCCTGGTTTTGGGCCTGCCGGATTCGCGCGATGTCTTCCGGAGTAGTTCCACAGCAGCCGCCGATCCAGCGGGCACCCTCAGTGCGCCAGTCGCGCGCCAGATCTTCGATGGCCGCGCTTCGGCTCTCAGATCCCACCCACTGGCGGCTGCTGGCATCCCACTTTCGTCCCGCGTTCGGGTAGACGACAATGGTCTTCGCGGTGACCCCGCATGCCTCGCGAATCAGTGAAGTGACATGTTGCGGCGGCGTGCAGTTGACGCCGATCGCCACTACCTGCGGCGCTTGGTCGAGCAACCGAACGCAGTCTCTGAACTCTTCACCATGTCCCACATGTTGACCGTCGCGGCAGGCGAAGGTAAACCACGCTTGCGCATTCGGCAGGCGTTCCAGGCAATGCAGAATGGCTTCCGCTTCGAGTAAGGATGGGATGGTCTCGCAGGCCAGC
>JAYVEP010000088.1:0-13344 GCA_043749225.1 Acidobacteriaceae bacterium | reverse complement strand
GAATAAAGAACTTGCCACCTACGATCCCCGCCGTCTCACCGGCGTCAGTGTCTATCGGGAGATCAACCGCCAGTTCTCCGTAGGCGACCGCGTCCAGTTCACCGCACCCGACAAATCGCTCGGCGTTGCCAATCGCGATCTTGCTGTAAATCGAGTCAATTGCGCCGGATCGCCAGGTTAGCGCGCGCCTCGATGACAACCGCCAGATCGAGTTTAATGCCGGAGATCATCGTCATTTTGACCACGGCTATGCCGTCACGAGCCATAGTTCCCAGGGCCTCACTGCCGACCGCGTCCTCGTTCACGCCGATACCAGCGTCCACCCAGATCTGCTCAACTCCCGCTTCGGCTACGTCGCCATCTCCCGCGCCAGCCACGAGGCCATCCTATTCACGGACGACGTCGCCAAACTTGCTCCTCAACTCGGAGCCGATGTTTCGAAGACGTCCGCGTTGGAAATCAGTCAGGTTTCACCCGTCGAACGGGGGGTTGGGCTCGGGCTGCGGTAGCGACCGTTCGATTGTCCCAGAATGCGTCATTTTGCCTCCAAGGAGCCGACGCAGAGATTCTCCCGACACTGTCTGAAGAATGCATCACCGAAGATGTCACAAAACGTCATTAGATAGTAATAGGTAATGTCGAATTGCGACATGCTATATGTCCATATTTGTGGTTAATGTAAGATGCTGTTGTGTAATGATTTACTCGTGTTTATGCATGAACTATTACTAAATTTGTTGACATAATGACTAATGGCAGATAGTATGACTCTAGGGGATCAGCGGAATGCGGACAAGTACATTAGAGCAATTTAAGCGACATCTCCGTCCTGGACGCGTGTACCGCAGAGAAGACCTTTTGCCTTGGTCCCACAGTGTTGATCGACACCTCAAAGAACTCACAGTCGAAGGGACTCTCCAGAAGCTCCGTACCGGCTTGTACTACAGCCCTCGTAAATTTGAATTTGGAGAGGCTCCCGCGGACGAGCACCAACTGGTGAAAGCATTCTTGAAGACGGACCGTTTTGTCGTCACCTCCCCGAATGCCTACAACCAGTTGGGACTTGGGACAACGCAGCTCTACAACAAACGAGTTGTCTACAATCAGAAACGGCATGGGACATTTCCGCTCGGCAATCGAATGGTCACTTTCGAGCGCCGATTTAACGTTCCAAGACAACTCTCTCCCGAGTTTCTGCTGGTTGATCTTGTTAATGAACTAGGTGATCTTGCGGAGGATCGGGACGCCGTTCTTTCTCGCGTTCGCGAAAAAGCCAAAGAGATGGACCCGAGAAAGCTTTCACGGGCAGTTTCTCTCTACGGCAAATACTCCACGCAGAAAAAGTTTCAGGAGATGTTGCACCATGCCGCCTGACTCTTTTCTGCACGAGCGAAGCGATTTCAAGGCACTTGTCGAGACCGTTGCCGACAGCGAGAAGATCAATGATCCGGCTCTCGTGGAAAAGGACTACTGGATCATGCATGCCGTCTTTGGGCTTAAACAGCTTGGCTTAACGTTTGAGCTCAAGGGCGGCACTTCGCTTTCTAAGGGTTTTGGGATTATTCAACGCTTTTCCGAAGACATAGACATTCGCATCGAGCCCTTCGACGGACTGCAGGTCGATGCAAATCCAAACCACGAGAAGCCCCAACACATCGAGTCGAGACGACAGTTCTACGAAAAGCTGCGGGAAAAGATCAAGATCTCAGGGATTACAGCCGTCGAGAGGGATACGACATACGATGACGAAACGCTGAGGAACGCCGGCCTCAGGTTAACCTACGAAACCCACTTTGGTTCAATCGCTGGCCTCAAGGACGGAATTCTCCTGGAAGTCGGCTTCGATCAGACCAACCCGAACCGCGCCGTCACAATTTCCTCTTGGGTCGTCCAGTTCGCAGATGCCAAGAAGCTTGAATACTTGGACAACCGAGCCCTCGAAATTCCGTGTTACAACCCCGAATACACGTTTGTCGAAAAAGTCCAGGCGGTCGTCAGAAAATACGGCCAGTTCCAAGGCTCGGGAAAGGTCCCAACGAATTTCCTGAGACACTACTACGACATCCATCAACTTCTCGACGTAGAGGCCGTTCAGAAATTCATAGGAACCCCGGAATACTTGGAGCACAAGAAGAAACGTTTCAAGTCTTTGGATCAAAACGTCGCAAAGAGCGGAGCCTTCACGATCGAGGACGAAAACATCCGCAAGCGATTCGAGGCCGAATATTCGAAGGCGGCTCCACTTTATTATCGCGGGCAGATTCCGTTCGACCGGATCCTGACCCGAATCCAACAGGACATTGCACGTCTTTAGCTTTTAGCATCGGGCTTCTGGTGTCCGCTGAGCATGATGTTGCCGAACTGTAGGTGTGAAACTTCGCCATTGCTCCGAGGTATGCGGTAAGCACTTCACTGTGACCGGATTCCAGCGCTGCGACGAGGGAATGTACGGCCTCATTGGTCTGGACTTCTAGGATCGAGTCGCAAGCCATCGTTTTTCAGGGCGTAATGTTGAGCTAGTTGTCGCAGGTAGGATTTGGATTCCGTGACCTGGAAACGAGCATATTGCGCCGGCTCATGCTCCAAGGCCTGAGGCACGATGCGCGCATCTCTGAGAGCCTTAGAAACTCCTGCCGAAGCCAAAGGCTGCAGCGTTGAGGTTGCATCTCCAACCGACAACCAGCCGGGCCCGGCGCATGGAACTAGGTGCGAGGAACCGCACACTCGCACTTTGGTCTGACCGAGCACGCAGCAAGGCAATAAACGTCGCATGTGGCGAGTGTCGTTCAGGCGGGTGACAATATCGGTTTTTGATTCCCGAATTATCCGAGCGGTAGAGTAGAACGAAAGAGTTCCTTGTTCCGGTAGGCAGCAAAGGTTCCACCAACCGTCTGAAGTGCTCTCGGTCCAGACTCCCGTGAGACCTGGTTGGTGTATCGCTATCGAGACGCAGAATATCTGGTCGAAGGCGTAGCGCTGCGCACCCAAACGGCGGCCAACTAGCGACGTCCGGCCCGTGGCATCAATGAGATATTTGGCAATGAACGTGCGCAAGTCTTCGCGTATTAGCTGGCATCCAATCTCCCATGCGTCACCGGATCGTTTGATGCGCAGGAGTCTCCCACTTTCGATGACGACAGCGCCACAGTCAATGGAACGCCTTCGCAAGGCATCAGCCAATATGCTTCGTTCAACGATGCGCGCACCAGGTTGTATTGCACGAGTTTCCCGGTCAGAACCCCACCACGCGACGACTTCCGAAAGATCACACCCAACTTGTATCGATAACCTTTCTAGATAGCGGGCAGCGGCTGGCGATATCGACTCAATCGCCGGCACATGCTCTGGTTGATAGAGAAGTCCGACCCTCCAACCTATCGACAGAAGTTCCAGAGCTGTGGCGCACCCTGCAACGCCACCCCCAACCACCAGAGCGTCAAAGTCCGTCATTTCTGCTCAAGGTGTTCATCGCCATCAAGGACAACGAAGCTTAACTCGGACCATCGAGTGCGCATTTGCTCGAATCGGGCCAGATTTGTGATGTCATCTGGATCAGGCGCAAGTGGCTCTTTAGCCGCGTCGAAAGGTTCTACCCACCTGCGGTAAGGACCTGAGGCGTCCGCGCGAATATCGTCTGGACGCTGCGCAGTCCACCACATGTAGATCAATCGCTCGTCGGACCCGTCAGGAGTATGGTCTTCCTTGTGACAGTCGTAGAAATCAGCTTGCCATGGCAGTGCCATTTGTTGTGAGAAGAATCCCGGTTGAAATACCAGGTGACCAAGGCTAAGCCCGGGGTCCTTCAAACGAAAGGCACCTGCGTACAGATCGGGCTGCCGAATAAGCCAGCTGACCTCGATGCCAGGATAGAAAGGACCGCCGACGCAATTTTCCGCAGCAGCGCAGTCCAAACCGTGAGGAGTGATGGCTCCAAGAGTCGGAACTGGAGCAAATCTCACATCCCCGAAAGTCCAGTCCTCCTTGAAGCGGCCTTCGGACCAAGCTTTTAGCAGCGCATATTGGACCTTCGTGACGCTTAAGAATGCCTGTGGCGTCGGACGCGGATTATTCGAAGCGTCATCTTCGAAAAAATCCAACGTCGTGTAGTCATCACCAAGCCCGCGAGGCATGTTGATCAGATCGAGTTGGTTCGAATTCGGGTTTCGAATCCTGCGAAATACGACTTGGCGGATCTGATTTTCGTCGCGGCTTGCGAGTCGTTTCCAATCCGGCAGTGTGCCGTGGTAGTCAGGCCGGCCCAGTGGCGGCTCATGAACATCCCGAGCAGCCAGTGCTCGGGATAGGACCGGGTAGATTTGAGCCACAAACGAAGGAATGTAGCTCTCAGCGAAATCATTTGTCTGGTCTTGCCATGCCGCTTGTTGGGCGACGAGATCTTGTAGAACCGGATCGGTACCGGGCTGACAGACTTGGCGAAGTCGTACCGCGATATCCCAAAGCGTGTCGTAGAGAGTAACGACGTGGCGAATTCCGGGCGCGAACTTCGGCGGTCCAACGGTAATCCAAGCGGGGTGCGCAATCTCTGTATGACCATCCGGAAACGTAACCAGAGCTTTTATAACGCCATCAGACATGTCATCAAACCAGCCATCGTTGTTTGCGTATTCATCGATTGGTCGTGCTATTTCAGTCGACGCCGTTTTGCCTGACCCTCCGAAGAAAAGGAGTCGACCATCGTTATCCATTTGGGCTTCGCCCAGACGTTTGATCGGCGCCGTCGTTTGTGAATCGATTAGATCGACAGAGCCTGGTGACGAGATCGTCAATTCTCCAGGATCGATTTCTAGACTGCGACGGTCGGTGACGTGAGCGTTCCGCATATTCTTTCGTTCGGGCTGCCCACGACCTCTATCTTGCTTTTCGATGTCATCAGCCGGTCGACTTGCTCGCTTAACATATGGCGGGTTCGTCTCAGCTCCGCTGAGGCCATTAAAAGTGAAGAAGGAAGCCTTTCGATTGGCGACATGCACTCGCCATTCGATCTTCACGCCGTCAGCGAGAGTGAGCTCTTTTATCGGATTGCCAGCATCGTCAAACTGAAAAACTCGGAACCGCGCGGCTTGACGAATAATCTTGCCCTGCGAGTCTTTGAACGGTTTGAACTTTGACGTGCCTGAATCCCAATTTCCCGGAACGCCTGGGCTCTCAGGTCCAATAAAAAACTGGTCCGAGTCGCCCACTCGTGCAACACCGATAGCTGGATGGATCCTCAAGTTCGCCATGTGTCCCTCACTCCGTCATTTCAAGTTCTTAAGAAACGCATCGAGAGCCTGTATCTCCGCATCGTCCAAAACGCGATCCGGAGGCATCTTGAAACCAGGTACTTTAGCTTGTTGCTTGCTCGGATTGATGCGCTGCCGCATAATACCGGCGTTTTCGACGACCTTGGGTCTATCAAAAATGGAGAAACGCACCGAGCCGTGGCAACGGAAGCAATATCGGTTCAGTCGATTAAGTCCGTCGGCTTCGGACGATTGCCAAACTGGCCCACCATTCGATGAGAAGCCACGTGACGTAGGGGCAAAGTGATCGTTGGATTCTGAATGTAGCTTGAGCCACGTGCGAGCGGCTTGGCCCTCAAATGAGTCTGGCCGAACCGCTGAATTTTGTGCCAGCGCTTCCTCGTTGAAGCGCCGTATTACGTCGAATGCGGTCGCAAACGATGGTTGCGACGAATCGTTAGTACGGGCGTCGAACACTAGCGCGGTGTCGGCGGTCTTGAGAGAGGAAAAATCATTTTCCAGGCGGTCAAACCAGTGGTCCGTATCCAGATAGTTCACCATAGGAGCCCGCAGATTGCCCGGACTGCCGTGACAGTCGTTACATCCATCAGGAACAAAGTAGTCGCGGGTGCCGCCATTGGGGAGGTCCGCGGCGTCGAAACTCGCATTCAAGGCCAACGTTAGCTTTCCTCCAGGATCAAAGTCCATCCAGTACAGCCTATCGTTCAGAACAGGAGCTAGAAGCATAACCTGTGTATTAACGGAGGGGCCCGTAAACGGCTGTACACCAACGGGCGCAAAGAAATTGAAGAGGATGACCACCGACTGAATCCCAACTCGCGCGGCACGTGAGTCAGGGCGCACACGAAGTCGAACGAGCTTCCGCCAGCCCGGAATCGGTGTGGCCGCATTGATGTTGACGATCTTCGGCGCGAAAAATCGGGCGGTCAGTATGTCTTCATCTCGGAGAGTCGCGCCGCCGAGGCCGCGAGTTTGCACACCCAAACCGTCAGTTGGCGAGGAGGCACGTGTCGGGTCCATCAGAATTGCGGAGTCCAGCGCTTCTACCTTAGCTCCGGAGACCGGGTAACCAATGAAGTCGAGCAAGTCGTCGAGCGTCGTGATGCCTGGCTTGGCATCGAATCCAAACAGTTTCGAGATGCGGACATAGTAGTCGCGCGCTCCTGCTTCTGAGCCAGTCGTGATCGCAGGCTCGTTTGGTGCAGCACTCCCGAGGAGCGCGCATACTAGAAGTACGAGTCCGCAGATCCGAAGAATAGTTACGCGGCCTTGGAATCTCTTGGTTTCCAGAATCATTTCCGTGCCCTCGCTCCAGCCCGAATCGACCATGTCGCCGGTTATTTCTTATTCCGCAAGTAGTCTCTTAAGGAATCTGCGCCCGTTTCCTCCAATAAGGTATCCAAGCGCATGTCACCACGCCGGCCAGGAGCAAAACTGTCGCCGTACTCCTCGCGTAGGGTGTCGATTCGCGTGTCCCCCCGTTTTCGTCTGATCGTGCCATCATCATCGCGGCAACGGTCGTCCAGTCCATCGTTGCAATGTGCCATCTGACACCTCGTGCATCGCACCGCTAGCTTCCGCACTCCGGCAGAGCCAAAAGATTATCGGTCCAAACCTGATCTGCATACGTTTGCAAGTATTTTGTTCCATGAGCGTTTTCGCGCGTACTAACGTAGGCCTTGTGTTTCCGAGAATCGAGAACATACGCGGTCCCGTTCTGATTCTTGACCCAGTCGTAAACTTCCAGTCGCGTGTTATTGCCGGTTTTAGCGGTTCCGTCTTCGACCCAGCCGAGGCGCTCAATGGCATGGTGAGGATCAGCGTGATAGCCACCTGATTTATTGATGCAGGTTATCCGAATCGTCAAAGAGGCCTCCCTTCTGTACTTCGCAATACATTAAGTATATAGCATATCGCGAATATTAGGCGCAAGGAAAGTTTGTCATTTTGTGCGTGCATTGCGAGGCCCTTCATCGATAGAATGGGTCGCAGAAATAATTCAGATGATCCTCGGGAGGTGCAATGGCTAACACCGGCGACAGGATCCGGGCAATCCGCGAGAAGCGCGGGCTTACCCAGGACCAGCTAGCGGATAAGGCCAAAATCAGCACTGGTTTTTTGAGCGATGTGGAAAATGGTAAAAGGAATGTCAGTTCCGAGAACTTGCTAAAGATTGCGAATTCACTCGGCGCATCTGCGGATTACTTGTTGCGGGGTGAAACTAGAGAGACGATCCGGCGTCAGCCCGTCGTAATTCCGCCGGAGCTTTCCGAAGCAGCGGGAGACTTGGGCCTCAGCTACACTCAGACCCTTGAAACTCTGGAGGCACATAATTCCGTCGTCGCAAGACGAAGTACCAAGGAAACAAAAAGACTTAGTGTGGAAGAATGGAAAGAGTTCTATCGGGCCATAAAAAGAGTTTTTGGATGAAAACATGGGCACAAAGCTCAACAGCAGCATGGCGATTCACCGGTTGGTCCTAGATCTCCATCTGCCCGTATCCGACAATCCGGTAAAGACTATCCTCACGCACTGCCATCGCAGGGTGAAGAAAGTTCTTGCGGAGTATGGTCCCTGTCCAAACTTAGCGCAGTTATTAGATCTCCTGGCCAACAAATTAGGCACAACGATCGTTGAAATTGAGACCGATAAACAATTGGAACAGCTCCAGATTGAGTATGTCGGCCGCGGCGAATCCATTTTCGCGACCCTTGATCAAGAGTTCGCTGACGATGACACCTATGGCATTACCTTCAAGTTGCAAAACTCAGCTGCGTGGGAACAGCCATACATTTCAATCATCGATTCGCGAGGGCGCAAACGGCAGCGAAGATACCACACGAAATGGCACGAACTCGGACACCTGCTGATTCTCACCGATCAGACACGCTTTGCATTTCGGCGTAGTCACGACCCTGCCCATCCGAAGAGCGCAGAGGAATCTGTAGTAGATTCAATTGCCGGAGAATTATCGTTTTATCGCCCGCTCGTTGCGCCCCACCTAACGGGAGAAGTCTCATTTGAAAAAATCGAGCAGATGCGGGCCGCCCTTTGCCCCGAGGCCAGCATGTATTCGGCGGTGTTAAATATAGCGAAGCTCTGGCCAACTCCCTGTATATGGGTGGAGGCAAGATTGGCCGCCAAGAAAAGCGAAGAGAATTCATTGCAGCAGAGCTTCGGGTTCCGGGAGCAGCCGCAAAGGGCGCTTCGCGCAGTTCACGCCAACGCAAATGATGCCGCGCGAGAACTTGGGCTTGGGGTCATTCCGCGTTTCAGAATACCGCAAAGGTCCGTTATCAGCCGCGTATTCGCGACTGGCTTGTGCGGCGAAGCCCAAGAGGATCTCAACTGGTGGGAGAGTAGTGACGGGACGCGGTTGGCCAAGTGCAAAGTCAAGGTACAAGCGAAGCAGATTGGCGACACCATCCATGCGCTAATTGTGCCGAATTAAATAGCAAACCAATACAACGGGGGTTTGAAACAACTGGTGCGAGCGATTGGCGTTGCCAGAGGCGGCAGTTATCTTCGACGAAGACCCGAAGACTACACCAGACTCGGTTCCGGATCCAAAAGGTCTGCCAAGTTGAAGCCTTTTCGCTTGTTGAACTCGATTTGGTTTACCCTTTTGAACCTCCACGGCTTCCCAATGCGCTCGGTAATCCGCTCACACCATTGACTCATCGCCAAATCTTTTTCTTCGGTGCCTTCCCACTTGCGACCTTTGGTTTCAATGATCCAGTTGACCTCGCCCTTGTCTGTCTTTTGTACCACCACCCAATCAGGGTGGTAAAAGCCGATTGCTCCACTCGGCTTCAAGTAGTCGATTCGGAACTGGCTCCCTGATTCCCCTTGTTCGGTAGTGCCAAGGCTGGCGAACCGAATCACATCATTTCCTTTCCGGTCGAGAAATTCGGCAAACTCACGCTCGAACGGATTGTACGAAGCCACAAAGTTAAAGATTGTTTTCGTGGCTTGAAGAGGAGGCAGATTTCTTCTCCAAAGGAATGGCCGCGTATCGGACAGTCTGAAATTCGCCTTGTCGAATTCGATCTCTCGTTTTTCGATAGTCAGCTTTCCAATAGCGCGAGCGAGATACTTCGCAATTGCTTCTTGGATTTCCAGGCGATTGAGGTGCCCGCGAACGGTATCGCTCTCAATGTCGATCGTAGCGCCAAAGCAGCGTTGCGCAACGTAAGTACGAACAAGAGGGTACAAATCAGAGAAGACATTCGACAGCCTGGCTGCCTGAATTACTTTATTGGTGATTGAGCTCAAGAGTTCCTGTGCGATCGGCAGCCAAGGTGCTGTGATATCCGCGTGATGCACTTCCGTTTCCGTCGTTGCAAACTCCATCTTCAAGGTGATTCTGAAGACTTCCGCCAAGTCGTCTTCATCGAAAATCGGATTAAGGGCTAGAGGGTCAAGCTCCGACAGCTTTCGGAAGTTGTGGACAAGCTGGGGCTTGGTAATCGGAATTGCAATGTCGAATGCTTTCTTTTCTCGTACTGCTTCGATTGTTACTGGTAGCGGAGGCCCTTCTTTCGAGATTCCTACACCTACGCCCTCAGCCTCCAATTGAACGCGCAAGAAGTCGAGCAGGTTCCGCGTGCCGAGGACTTCTAGCGTTTGGGTTCGATCTGGGCTCACCTGCGTCATCAATCGCAGTCCGCGGCCTACTACTTGTTCGGGCAATATCTCCGCCTGTGCTGTGAAGGGCCGCAGCCCCAGCACGACTGTAACGTTGCGCACATCCCAGCCTTCACGAAGCATCATCACGCTCACGATCACCTTAATCTTGCTTTCGGGTTTGTCGATGTCCCGAGCCGCTTCGCGAGCCTCATCAACGCCCTTCTTGGTGATTTCGCCTTTAGAGTCAGTATGAATAACAAGAACTTCCGCTTCTTTGAAGCCAAACTCCTTCGTCTGCCAAAGATATTTTCCGATTGCGTCGGCGTAGACATTCTTCTCTGCCATGATGAAGAGCACCGCCCGCGCGTCGAGATTCTTGTAAATCTTACGGTGCACCTTCCATCGCTCGACGGCCGCCTGAAGCCAATAACCGTACTTTTCGCCGATGTTGTCCGCCGTCACCTGATCCGGGTCCTGAGCCGGCCGTTTTGGATCGTCTTCTTTAGTTACGATCAGTGGCGCCTTGACGATGCGGTCCTCCACGGCCTGGGCAAGCGGGTAGTCACATACCGTCCATGGAAAATACATGCCGTTCTGATCTTTTGGGGTAGCGGAGAAGTCGAGCCAGAGCGCGAGCCCTTTAGGTAGCGCCCGATGAATCGCGAGCAGCGACTGGTTCCAAGCTAGATCCTCGTCGTGGACGTGATGGGCTTCATCGTTGAGCACTACGAGGTCCTTCAGCGACTTGAGCCTCTCAAGCATCGAGCGCTGGCCGGAAGCGGCCAGATCCTTGGCGGGTTTCTTGCCAAGCAACGCCTCGACTGCATTTTGCGGCGTCCATTCTTGATCGCGCGATTCGTAAAGCTGATGGATGTTGGTAAGAAAGAGGTTCGAAGATGGGTCAGGCTCGGTCGGCTCCCCGCGCAGGATGACTTTCTGCGCAAACGCACCGCCCCACTCGGGCGGGATCAGAGGCAGCTCGTAGAAAATTCGGTTACTCGCGAGGTCCTTCTCTAGCCGCTGATAAACGATGACGTTGGGTGCGACGATAAGGAAGTTGCTGGAGAGCGGTGAATTTGGCACCATTCTCTTGTGAAAATGGGACCAAACGATGGTCATGGCTAGAACCCAGGTCTTGCCCGAGCCAGTCGCCATCTTGAAAGCATAGCGGCGCAGGTTTTCCGGCGGCAGATCCTGCACACCCTCCGCATCGAGTTCCGGTACGTAGCGGCGGATCTGCCGCCGTCCGTCCATAGTCGTCTGGAAGGCGATGTTCTCCGAGAGCAGGTCTTTCTTGAAGATTTCAGCGTATGCCTGAATCAGCGCTTGCCCGTCCGTGATGCCTGCGATCTCGACCAGCCAGACCAATGTTTCAATCGCCTCCCGCTGGCAGAAGTAGTAGCGGAACGGCACGCCAAAACCAGGGATCTCATGGTCCTCTTCGAACCAATATTCGAACAGACGCCGCGTGACGTCGGAAGCTCCTGCGTAGCCGCCACTCCTCCAGGAATCCACTGCTGCGCGCATCTTCGGTACGAGTAACAGCCGGCTAGGGCGGCGGCCGGAGTCGTCCACGCGCCAACCAGTAGGGGCAGTGACGTCCTTTACCAGAAAAGAGGAGGGCTTTTCCCACGGCCTACGATCAGGAATCTCCGGCAAGTCTTTGTCGTAGGAGATAACGGCTTTGGGCATGGTTACTTCACCTCTACGTCAAAAGCCTGCGACGTGTCATTGCCGAAGATGTCGATCACCTTGACGAGGATGCGGTATTTGCCCGCCTTCTCGTAGGAATGAGAATCCGACATGAGCGCGAGCTTACGCTCCTTGCGGGTGCGATATGCTACCCATCCCTGCATGAAGGTGTCGTTGCGAAAGTCCCAGTCCACAGCCCAGTAGTCAACATAGTCGGACCACTTCTTAACCTCTTTGCGTACGTCCTCGGGAATCAGGTCGGTGTTCGGAATCACGAAGTCCTTGAGTGACACCTGCGCAGCGAGCTTTTTGGGCTGTTTGATCTCAGCTTCAAGGTAGGCCAACTCGAAGAAATGCACATCGCCTTTGTCTGCCGCTTGCTGTTCCATTACCTCGTGCGGAATCAGGAGGAGCAGGAGCTTCACGCGTTTCTTTTTCGCTGCTTCCACCATCAAATCGTAAAGACCCATTTCCCACTCCCAGCCGAGGACGTGCAATTCGCTCTGCTTTAGCTTGGCGCACTCGTCCACCGCCGCATCGATCTCCGCTATAGTCACCGGCGCGTCTACGGCACCGATGTGAATCATAGTTTTGCCCTTCTTGCCGTGAAGGTGTACCAGACCAACGACGGGCTGAGCACCGTACAGCTTGAGGATGAAGGCAAGGTATTCATACAAAGCCTGCTCGACCAGCGGTTTGTCCTTTGTCCCGCCGAAAGTAACGCCTTGCCAGTACTGTCGTTCGTACTTGCCGAGGTTCAGCACCTCAAAGGGTTTGCAGTCTTCAATATCGAGGAGTCGTTTGCGCGTAATGTGAACACCCCACCGCGATAGATCGCACCCGATCCACCTGCGGCCTGTGTTCTCAGCAGCAACGAGCGTAGTACCCGAGCCAGCGAAGAAGTCACACACGAGCGAGCCTTCTTTACTGCCGATCCTGACAATGCGTTCTAGAAGGCGCTCCGGTTTCTGAGTTGGGTAGTCAGAACCACCCTTTACCCGGCCGACTTCACTCCAGAGATCCTGCAATAAAATACCCTTGTTTTCATCCAGGTACCGTATCCGGCAGCGAGCAGCCCCTTTGGATGAATTCCGCAAGTACAACTCACCGCTCGCGAGCGCAGCGTCCATACCCTCCTTGTCGTACATCCATTCACGCTTAGGCGAAGGTTGAGCGCCACGCCACCCGAACTTCTTCTTAAGATTTGTACCTTTCCAAGTGGCGTCGTCCAACTTGAAACGCCGCCCCGCTTTGCCTTCGTTGCCCTTCCAGTTGACAACCGATCCATCTGAAAGTCTGAGGAGCGAAAACTCCGCTTCTGCCGATTCTGAAAGCTCCTCACGTTCCACCTCGCAGTCGTAATATGGCTTAGTTCCTCGGCCATACCAAAGGATACGATCGGTGACGATACCTAGATTGTTAACCGCATCATTGTGCGGGTCGTGACGTTGCCATACGATCTCGGTGCGAAAAGCCTCGCGACCAACGATGTCATCGCACAGCATTCGCACGTTGTGTGACACTGATGGGCCAATATGGAGAAAGAAATTGCCACCGTCACGGAGCAAATCCCAAACGAGCTGGATTCGAGGAGCCAGCATTCCCATGTACGATTCCAGCCCCTCTCCCCACGTATCACGATAGACTTTTTCCTCGATCAGTGACCTGACCGGCCAATTTTGTACCAAGTGGAGTGAGAGAGAATCCACTTGGAGGAAAAGCGGTCATGCCGATGAAGAGGTACAAGCCCGAACAAATC
>JAYVEP010000087.1:0-35872 GCA_043749225.1 Acidobacteriaceae bacterium | reverse complement strand
GTGACCAAGGGAAGCTGGAGGATTCCGAACGACGGGAGTTGCAAGGTGTGCTGGACAAATACATCGGCGTGAAAGGCAAATTTCAAAATGATCAATGCAGCACATGTGACCCACGGCCATAGAGCTAAGACCACAGCTAAACCCGATAAATAGCGCAGGAGCCCTTTGGCCTGGCGGAGTACGCTACGTTGTTCGACCACCAGGAGAAATCCCGGCACCAGCAGTACCTGATTGTAGGTACCAAGGTTGGGGCTGTTACAGATAGCGGCCACCAGGGATAAGCAAATCGCACGACGCGAAGCCACCGATGCTAGCGGCTGTGCGCGCGAGGTCCAGGCCGCCCACACGACGGCTACTGAGATCAGCACTCTGCCGAGCCATGCCCATCGCGAGGTCAAGAACAAATCTAGAAATGCAGTGTCTGCCAAGTAGCCTTGATACGCTCGCAGCCCCTCATAAAATTGAGGCAGCCATCCAGGCAGTAAAAGTTCTGAGGCCGCCAAGAGAACGCCCATCGCGGAAGCAAACCCCCAGAACCAGCGCTGCCGCTCCTTCCAGTTCCAGGAAACCCAGATCAACATCAAGAGAACGGCATAAATCACCGCTTGTGGCTTGATCGTTGCAATCGCCATCAAGGCGCCCGAAGAAAAAAGCCATCCGCGACTGCGGGCAAAGAAAGAGGCTGCCAGAAAAAATAAAACCAGCAATACGGGCTGCTGCAGAGAAACAGCTTGAATGAAGGGATAGGTCGCAAGCAGCAATAAGATTGCAGCCAGCGAATTAGCGAAGGAGAAGCGAATTTGGAGTGCTTGTTCCCACAAAAGAACACTCGCAAGACCAAGAAAGCCAAAACACCAGAATGCCGCTAATTGCACCTCCGAAAAATTCATTCGGACGAATGGCGCCATCAGAAAAACCACGTACAGAGGGTAAGCAAAGCGAGCTTGATCCTTGGGATCGTTCGGACGGGCTGGATCCAGTTCCCTTCCATAATAGCCCCGCTGAATTTCGAGATTCACGTCATGGCTGTACGGATTGCGCCCGCGCAACAGAAGCTCGCGCGCGCCAAGCCAACGAGGATAAAGATCGGAGAGGTTGCCGCGCGGACTGCCCAGGGACTCGGCTTCGGCAACCTGTATGGGCTGCACGATCTTGCGGACATAGAACCACATCGTGGCAGCCGCTAGCGCCGCTAGCGCAACCGCCAGATACTGTTTCTTTCGAGACTCCAGGAACATTCATCCCAACCCGTGCGGAAGGTGTTACAACTTATCGTCGTGAAGCGTAACACGAATCAACGTGGGCGTAGCAGATGAAACGCCGACTGGCTATTTCGATTGTCATTGGCGCTGTCAGCGCTCTCTGGTGCGGAGCGATTCTCTCTCGGAACCATCAAGGAGCCGCCGACTTCCAATGGGCCATCCGGCTCGCCCAGCACCTACTCACAGGGCAAGCACCCTACGACACGCCTTGGGAACAGTATCCCCCAGCTGCGGCCCTCCTTGGATTCCCCTTCGTAACACTGCCCGGAGAAATAGCAGGCGCGCTGTTCTTCGGAATCAGCTCCGGGCTACTCGCATTCGGTTTGACGCGGACGGGATACACACGCCTGCTCATTTTTTTCGCCTACCCCTACTGGGCGGCAATGATTACCGTGCAATGGTCTCCGGTAATAGCCGCGAGCGCATTTTTCTGGTGGCTTGCGCCGGTGGCCCTGGTCAAGCCACAACTTTTCATCCCTGTCTTTATCCCCAACATATCGAGGCGCGGCGTGATCGCCTGCGCCAGTGTTCTTGCCTTCAGCTTGGCGCTTACGCCGCGCTGGTACTTGGAGTGGCCCCACCAGCTGGGCTACTATGAGCACTTTTTTCCGATAGCGATATTTCCGGGAATCCTTCTATTGTTAACGGCGTTTCGCATTCGAGACAAAGACTCCCAGCTGCTCCTACTCGCAGCGCTGATTCCGCAGCGCTGGTTTTACGACGCTTTCATTCTGTGGCTCATTCCGAAAACGCGCCGCGAGATTTTGTTCACGGTCGCCGCAAGTTGGCCGGTCGGAATCTGGCGTTGGTACCATGCGCCCAGCATGCTTGAGGTCGGGCGATGGTCCGTGTTGGGGTTCTATTTGCCCATGCTGGCAGTTGTCGTTCTAAGAGACCCGAGAGTAACCGATTGGCTTTCCCGAATCGTGAACCTAGCGCTCGCACGCAAGAGAGTACTCTTCCTGCGACTTCCATAGTTTCAGGGCCCGGCTGTACCCCCAAAGCAACAAGGCTACGAAAACTGCCATAAGGTTCAGGTGCATTTTCCAAATTAGCAATAGATACAGAGAAGCAAACAGCATACCCCCCGCTCCCAACAAGAGCAATTTCCGCGTCCGTGCATCCAGGTCCGATTCCTGCAGCGCAAACCTGGACGCTAACAGGGCGACTGGACAAAGGAAACCCAAGTCATAAGAAAAGACGTGATATCCCGCCAGCGCCGTACCGAGCAACGCTGCTGATAGGCCTCCCAGGTAACCCTTCGAGCCACGAGGTAAATTTGTGTCCCATAAACTCGCCACCCAAACCAGCACTGCCAGGGAAAGCGCTCCGGTGAGCGCGTCAAGGCGGAGCGACGAATGCATTGAATCCATCCATCCTTCGACGAGACCGCGCAGGCTGGGCATCATGCTGGGAAAAATCGCAGCTGCTCCAGGCACGTGATTCAGATGCACCAGATAGGCGGGGTACACCTTCAGAAAATTCCACCCTGCGATGCAAACGGAGACACCCGCCAACACGGAGGCACTTAGCGAAAAGCCCGCCAACACGCGGAACTGCCTCTTCAATAGGAGAATCAGGACAAGCGGCAAAGCAAGCTGGAACTTGATCAGCGCCAGGCCGAGAAAGCACCCCGCTCGAACATCCTTTCCTTCCAGAAGAGCCACGGCAAACAGCGCTAACACCATCAGCATCAGCGAGCAATCTTGCCCCAACGCAAATCCGTAGGCAATGGGGAAGTAGGAAAAGTATGCCGGAAAGTATACCCACCCGGGGAACTCCCGCAAGCTAGGGATGCGCGCTCGCAGAAAGACCGCCGCCACCGCAACAACCAGCCCGCAGAACAAGACCCACACCTTGTATGCGTGTGCGTAGGAAAGGCGGGTAAGTGGCACGAAAATAAGGGCATGGAACGGTGGTCTCATGTACGGGAGGGCCCCTTTACGGGCAGGCTGAGAAAATTCGCGCTGCACTTCGGCCTGGAGTGGGAGATCGTAGAGCCGGTGCCCTTGCCCGCGATGCACAATTTGTCCAGCCGTGTAGAAATTGGAGAAGTCCGCATAGCCAGCTTCTGCATAGTCGTCCAACTTCGGAGCAGCCCAACCGTAGCTCAGCAGGGTTACCCAAAAACAAATTGCCGCGTACAAATAGAGTCTTGCGATTGGCAGCATTAGTTCACAGACTCAGGTAGCCTTCTCTTCGCTGAAGCTTGCATAGCAAAAACCTATCACAGGCGGAGCTGGAACAAGGCTGATTCCTGGACACAACGCTTGCGGCGGATTCATTTGCGATCACTCCTGAAAAATTTAGCGGCTGGAATCGATTCTCCACATGCCCTCTCAGTGGTACGATACCGATGGGGATTCGTCACCCCGTTCCACGCAAGTGGAAGAGCGCGCCACAATTACTCTGGGAGAGAACCACAATGTCAGTGCTGCGTAAGTTTTGGAATGACGAACAGGGCCAGGACATCGCCGAATACGCGGTGATGTTAGCTGTGATTCTAGTTATCGTAATTGGAACCGTTCGTTTGATCGGGACTCAGGCCAACACGGTGTTTTCGCAGGCAGCCAGTTCGATTCAATAAGACCCCGGAATCATGCGGGGAACTGCCCCACTTCGCCGCCGAGGAGTAGGCTCGGGAGAACGGCGTTCCTGTTCTTGCTGAACGCCGAACGAACCATCGGAGCGATGGTTTTGCCCTGAATTTGGGCCGAACAGCTTTGCAATGTATAGCTTGGTAATGTATTCGTAAGTAGCTGAGAAGGAGCGCGATGAGCCGTTCGCGATTGTTTATTGTCGGATTGGTTGCGCTAGTACTAGGTGGCTTGTTGGCCACGTCGGTCTACCGCAACCTGCAGTCCCGATCGGTCGCCAACAATCAGCCCGGCGCAGATGTGGTTGTGGCAGCCAAGGACATTCAGGTGGGCACATTGCTGGGCGATGCGGACTTGAAGATCGTGCGCTTCCCCGCTGGCGAACTCCCGGGCGGCGTTTTCTCCAGCAAGAGCAGAGTCGTGGGCCGCGGAGCAATCCTGCCAATCTCTAAAGGTGAATTCCTGCTCTCCAACAAGCTTGCGGCAGAGGGAAGCAAGGCTGGCTTGCCTTCGCTAATCCCAGCGGGAATGCGTGCAGTTTCGGTACGCGTAAACGACGTGGTCGCGGTAGCGAACTTTGCGGTTCCTGGTACGCATGTGGATGTATTGCTGACGGGCACACCAGGCGACGGCGGACAACCTGTTACCACCACAGTGCTGGAAGATATTAAGGTGCTGGCCGCCGGACAGCGTTTAGAAACAACATCGTCTGGCCTGTCTGGAATGATGGGAGATTCCCAGGCTTTCCCGGTGATCACGCTGGCAGTATCGCCGGATGACGCACAGAAGCTGACCTTAGCTGCCTCGGAAGGCAAGATTCAGTTAGCGTTGAGGAATCCTCTAGACTCCTCGCAGCAGAATCTCAATGCGGTCCGAAGCGCCACCCTGTATCGTGGCACCGAAATCCCTCGTCCTGTGGTGATCAAATCTCACACCAAGTCCAAGATGACAGTGGCACCCGTGGTGAATCAGCCTTACTCGGTAGAAGTAATTCGCGGTCACGACGTCTCGAACACAAAATTTTAGGTAGTTGAAGTTCTGGCCGACAGGAATTCGAGCTAATATACCGGACGGCGAGATTTCTGCAAGCTGCAAGCCGCACCGTCTTGACCACTGGAGAAAAACGCGACATGCATCATGGCATCGGGTTGGTGGTGAGGAGCCTGTTCCTCGCGGGGCTACTCAATTTGTCCGCTTGGGCGCAGACAGCCGCGCCGTCCCAACCTCCGGCGGCGACTCTGCCGGCAACCACCACTTCCGTCGACGCGCAAGGCGCGCCGTCCACCACAGTACCGTCGCCCGCCTCCGCTTCGGCCGAGCCGCAAGGATCGGCGCCGTTGCGGGTCATGGTCGGAAAATCTCTGCTCATTAACACGAGCGAACGCTTGAAACGCATCTCCGTCACAGATCCGCTGGTCGCCGACGCGCTAGTTGTAACGCCAACCCAGGTGCTGGTCCACGGTCGCGCTCCGGGAGAAGTTTCCCTACTTATTTGGGATGAAGCCGAGCGCTCCCGCAGCTTCGATTTGCGAGTCGATGTAGACGTAACGGCTGCTGCCGAGGAAATTCATCGCATTTTCCCGGACGAGCAAATCACCGTGAGCCCATCGCGCAACGCCATGGTGCTCAACGGTCATGTTTCCACCGAGGACATCGCCAAGCGCGCTGGATTGATCGGCGAAGCGTATACCAAGAGTGTCGTCAACGTACTGACCTACGGTCCTGTCGGCGCTCAGGAAGTCCTGCTGGAAGTGAAGTTTGCTGAAGTAGACCGCACCGCACTGCATCAGATTGGCATCAATATTCTTTCCACCGGCGCAGGCAACCTGCTTGGCAATGTCACTACCGGACAATTCGGTTCTACCAAGCTGTCGGATATTTCGAATACCGCCAGCGGCACCGCAACGGTCAGCGACCTCCTGAACCTGTTCCTCTTCAGCCCGGAAATCAAGTTAGGCGCGGTCGTTCGGGCCCTCCAGGCGAAGAACCTGCTCCAAATTCTTGCCGAACCCAACCTCATCGCTGTCAACGGGAAGGAAGCCAGTTTCCTGGCAGGCGGAGAATTTCCCTTCCCCGTCGTGCAGCCCAGCAACGGGCAGAACACCGTCACCATCCAATTCAAGGAATTTGGCGTACATCTTAAATTCACTCCGGTGATTACACCAGCTGGGCTAATCCATCTCCACGTCGCTCCGGAAGTGAGCACTCTGGACTTTGCCAACAGCGTGACGGTGGGGGGAACGACCATCCCGGCACTCAGCACACGGAAGTCCGAAACCGAGCTGGAATTGCAGGATGGACAGAGCTTTGTGATCGCTGGTTTGATCGACAATCGAGTCACCCGCCTGGTGAACAAGGTTCCCGGTCTCGGGGACATACCAATACTCGGAAATTTTTTCCGCAGCAGGAGTGTGCAGCGCAATAATTCTGAATTGGTGGTTTTGGTAACAGCACGGCGTGTCTCACCCATCACGGGAGCGGTACCGCTGCCGACCACCCCGGAACCGTTCCTGAACCAGAAAACGTTCGATGGCAAAGCGGGTGCCAAAGCCCCGGAAAATGTCAACAAGTAGCGAGGAGTGCTGTGGTAGCCATGCCGGAGCTTTCCGTCGTCATTCTGGCGACCGACAACGAACAACGCGCCGTATTGCAGGTGCTCGTTGACGGAACCAGTGTGGCCCGCTGCAATTACGCGGGAGCCCACTTCCCCGTAGCGTCCACGGATCCCGCTCTGCGCCGCGTAACCACCATCGCCCCCGATGTAGTCCTGGTGGATATTCCGCGAGACGATCCTTCCTCCTCTCTACACGCCATTGAGTTGCTGCGGCAGGAAATGCCGGAAACCCCCGTTTTTGCCTTCGGCCCAATCTCGCAACCTCATCTGATTGTGAGCGCCATGCGGGCCGGAGCACGGGAATTCATCGAGCGCCCGACCACAACCACGGAATTGCTGGAAGCCTTCGTTCGCCTCACGTCGGCCCAGCGCAAGACGCGCAGCGACGCCGGTAAGCGTGGCAAGGTGTTTGCCGTCATTAACGCCAAGGGCGGTAGCGGAGCAACCACCACCGCAGTGAACCTCGCCTTGGCCTTGCAGGGCTCGCTCGGGGGTACCGCCCTGATCGACTTGGCCCCTCTAGGGCATGCCGCACTCCATCTCAACGCCAAACCGCAGTTCAATGTGGCCGATGCCCTGCGTAACCTGCACCGCCTCGACAGCTCTCTGCTGGAGAGCTTTATGACCCAGCAGGATAAGGGCCTGCACCTCCTGGCAGGGGCTACCATGCCCGCTGCGGAGACTTCAAATTCCGAACTGGCACGTCTTTTCGACATGCTGGTCGGCCATTATCAGTACATCGTGGTCGATCTTTCGACTCGCATGGATGCAACGGCCCGGCTGGTTTGTAGCCTCTCGGAAACGGTTTTGCTGGTGGCGCAAGCTGATGTAGCGTCGCTCTGGAGCGCCGCGCGCATGGTGCAATACCTTAGCGAAACCGGTGGCCGGGAACGGATGGGGCTGGTCCTGAACCGCTTCCGCAAAGTACCGGGTTTTGAGGACCACGACACCGAATCGGCCGTCGGAGCCAAACTGCTCTGGAAGATTCCCAACCACTATTTTGCGATTTCGGCGGGGATTGACCGAGGCAGTCCGGCCATGCGGCACGGAAGTTCCGAAGTGGCCCGTGCCTTCTCGGGACTTGCCAGCACCCTCACGGAATACGATGATGTATCTAAGCGCTCTGCCCGGTCCATGTTCAGGAACATCTAGGGTTTTGTAGCGTCTAGGGTAGTGTGAATTTAGGTAGTAAGGCGCTTCAGCGCCGCAACAAAGAACACAACACCTTGGGCTTTAGCGCCCGAGGTAAAGCATTGGCAGCCAAACAGCAGCAGATTCCTCAGGGCGGAAGCCCTCTGGAATGACAAGTTTTAGAGAAACATACGGAGATTCAGGAGTCTTCATGCCCGACATTCGATCCTTTGAGCGGACCGAATACCAGCAGGTCAAAGCAGACCTGCATCGCAAGATTCTCGACCGGCTTGACCTGGAAAAACTAGGTCGGTCGCCGGGCGATGCCGCACGCGAAGAAGTTCTCGTTCTCATCCGCAATGTGGTCAGTGGTGAAGCCGTTCCGTTGAGCTTCGCCGAGCGTGAGCGCCTCTCGCGTGAAATCCTGGATGAGATTTTCGGCCTGGGCCCCCTCGAACCGCTGCTCAAAGACCCCACCGTTTCCGATATTTTGGTCAACCGCTTCGACAAAGTCTACGTGGAGCGCGGTGGTCGGCTGGAAGCCACCGCATTTTCCTTCAAAGACACGGCCCACTTGATGCAGATCATCGACCGCATCGTGTCGCGGGTTGGCCGTCGCGTGGATGAGTCGTCGCCGATGGTGGACGCGCGTTTGGCAGACGGCTCCCGCGTGAACGCGATCATCCCCCCTCTGGCTCTCGATGGACCGTGCTTGTCCATTCGCCGCTTTGGCCGCGACCCTATCACAGCGCGCAACATGCTGGAGAACAAGAGCCTGACCGAACCCATGCTCGAACTGCTTTCGACGATGGTGAAAGGGCGTTTGAACCTGTTGATTTCCGGCGGAACCGGCGCTGGCAAAACCACTCTGCTGAATGTTCTTTCCGGTTATATTCCAAATACAGATCGCATCGTCACCATTGAAGATGCTGCGGAATTGCAGCTCAAGCAGGAACACGTCGTCCGCCTCGAAACACGCCCACCCAACATCGAAGGCAAGGGTGCCGTCCGTCAACGCCAGCTTGTGATCAACAGTTTGCGTATGCGTCCCGACCGCATCGTGATCGGCGAAGTCCGTGGCGAAGAAGCTTTCGATATGTTGCAGGCCATGAACACAGGCCATGAAGGCTCGCTCACAACTGTCCATGCCAATTCCTCGCGCGACGCCATGGCCCGTATCGAGAATATGGTTTCGATGGCGAATTTGAATATTCCAGAACGCGCTGTGCGCCACCAGATTGTGTCGGCTATTCACGCCGTGGTGCAGGTAGCCCGCCTCTCCGATGGAACCCGACGCGTCATGACGGTTTCCGAAATCACCGGGATGGACGGCGACCAGATCAGCATGCAGGATATTTTCGTATTTGAGCGCCAGGGCATGGATCAGGATGGACGTATTCTCGGCTCCTTCCGCGCCACTGGCCACCGCCCCACCTTCACCGACCGTCTGGCGATGGCGGGATTCCGCCTGCGGCCAGGCTTGTTCGAAGCGCGGATGGAGGTCTAGCGGCTCGCCCGCACAATCCTCATGGCGATCGTTTTCGCACTTCTCGTATTTGTTCTGACGGCTCTGGCCATCTTTCTCGCTGGCGCCTGGCTCGAGGAACGCAACGCCAAGGCCCGCGTCTTGCGCGAACGCCTGGGTGAATCGCAAGGCGTCGATACCGCAAGCGCCACCGACAACCTGGAATTGCTCCGCGATGAAATGCTCAGCAAAATTCCGGCGTTTGACACTCTGCTGCGACGCTCCGAACGCGCGTCCCTGGTCCAGAAGTTGCTGGATCAAGCCGGCATCGACACCCGCGTTGGAAACTTCTTCCTGCTTTCCGTTGCCTGCGGAGTCTTGGGCGCAATTGTTTTGGCCGTCGCGGCTCCGAGCCTGCCGATGGCTTGGGCAGGTTTGATGCTGGGATTAATGGGCCCTTACTCTTACGCTACTTATACGCGCAACCGCCGTTTTCGTAAATTTGAAGAGATGTTTCCGAACGCGATTGACACGCTAGCCCGCGCCGTTCGCGCCGGCCACGCCTTCACCACCGCCATTGAAATGATTTCTGGTGAACTGCCGGAGCCGGTCGCTACCGAATTTCGGAAACTCTTCGAAGAACAAAAATTTGGTATGCCCGTACGCGACGCTTTGATGAATCTTGTCGACCGTATGCCACTGGTCGACGTGAAATTCTTCGTCACTGCCGTCATGTTGCAACGTGAAACCGGCGGCAATCTGGCTGAAATTCTCGATAATCTGTCCTACATGATCCGAGAGCGCTTCAAAATCATGCGCCAGGTTCGCGTCTACACCGCACAAGGACGCCTGACCATGATCCTCCTGATGATGCTGCCCCCCACCATCGTCGGAATCATGTTTTTTATGAGTCCTGGGTTCATCAGCCCGCTCTTTCACGACCCGATTGGTCATGCGCTGATCGCCGGGGGCATTACGCTACAAACGATCGGCTATTTTGTGATTCGCAAGATCATTCAGATTCAGGTTTAATCAGATTCAGGTGTAGAAATTAGTCTTAAGAGGTTGTGCGAAAAGACTCCAGGAGTTTGTCATTCCGAACAGTTTTATCGTGAGGAATCTGCTATTTCTTGGCGTGCTCGTTAGGCTCGATCCGCTAATCCGGTAAATATGGAAATCGTCGTCGCCATCATCGTGTTCGTCACCGTAGTTCTGGTGATCTTTTTCTTTGGCGCCGCCGCGTCCACGCCACTTTCCGTATTGGGAGAACGCCTGCGTTCGCTGGGAGGCGATGCCTCTCGCCGGGCGGAGGAAAAGACGCAGTTCCGCGAACGCGTTGAGCAGGCTCTTGATCCTCTCAGCAAGGCCATGCCGCTTTCGGCGCACCGGGCGACCAGTACGCGCCTGCTGCTGATGCAGGCTGGTTACCGCGAATCGAAGGCCATGACGATTTACACCGGGCTGCGCGTCTTCGGCGCGCTGCTTGGGTTTGTTATTTGCCTGCTGTCCGGCATTGGCATCACTTCCCCGCTTCTGCTACTGGGAGGCCCCCTACTTGGATTCTTTCTTCCGCGCTTCCTGCTGAAGCGCGCCATTGCCAAGCGCCAGATGCGAATTCGCATCGGGCTGCCCGACGCGCTCGATCTGACCGTCATCTGCGTGGAAGCCGGCTTGGGCCTGGATCAGGCGTTCATGCGTGTTGCGGAGGACTTACAGCACGCGCATCCCGAACTGAGCGAAGAAATCCGCCTGGTCAACCTGGAAATGCGCGCCGGCAAGCCCCGTACCGAGGCAATGCGCAACTTTGCGCAACGCACGGGCGTCGATGACGTTCGCTCCCTGGTTTCGGTGCTGATTCAGACCGACCGCTTCGGTACCAGCGTCGCCCAGGCTCTGCGCGTGCATTCCGACTCGTTGCGCACGGAACGGCGCCAGCGCGCCGAAGAGCAGGCTGCCAAGACTACAATTAAGTTGGTTCCCCCACTGGTCATCTTTGTCCTCCCCTCGGTGATTTTTGTTACCCTAGGTCCAGCCGTGATTCAGTTGGTACGGACGGTGTTCTCGACAACCCATTGATTCCGGACGTGTCAATCGCCGCTACTTCGAGTTTGATTGGGAATTCATGATGTCAGGTCCCCTGCCGTCCAGCCTCCAACCAACTTCTGCCCACGCATCCTGCGCCTGGAATGTAACTCGCAAAGTCAGCCTGGCCAATGACTTACGCATTGCCGATACTCATTGGACCCGTTTTCGCGGTCTAATTGGCGCTCGGGATTTTGTGCAAGGAAGAGGTCTCTGGATCGTTCCCTGCCATGGGGTACACACCCTCGGCATGGGCTTCCCGATTGACGTTCTGTACCTGAGCGCTGAAAACACCGTCGTACACTTGGAAGAGCAGTTGCAGCCTTGGCGCTTCGCTCCCGTGCGCTGGAACACTAAGACAGTGCTGGAGTTCCCCGCTGGGACCATTGCGGCAACCGGCACGGCGGTTGGCGACTGCATCGAAGTTCGTAGCGCTGGCGAGGCAACTTAACCGCGAGGAAATCAGATTCCTCAGGGCTGAAGCCCCTCGGAATGACAAACTTGGTCTTTGTGATGTCTAGATAGTGCCTAGGTTGATGACAACGGAAACCCAAACCGCGACGGTGGAACGAGAGCTAAAGCTGCTGGTGAAGTGGTCTCCACGCTGGCACGACTTCGTCACGTCGATTGGTCCCGCTTTCAGCCGCTCCGAACGGCCGTTGGCGGGAGAAATCTCGACCAGCATTTTTCCAGTCCGCAACCTGTTTTTGACTTGGTCAGCCGAGATTCTGTTCGTGCTGGCAGTGGTTTTTTTGCCGACAAAACTTGGATTGATCCATCCATATGTGGCTCCGCCGCACCCAAAGTGGGACGTAGTCTACTATTCCGGCAAGGAGTTGCCACAAACAGAGGATTCTGGAGGCGCTCCCACGGGCCACAAAGGCAAATCGGGCGGCCGCGAGGCCTTCCATCCCACACAGGTCATTAAAGTAGCTCGTGGACAGGCTGTCACGGACCAAGTCCTGGATGCGCCAAAACTGAACCTGCCGGCATCGTCGCAGCCTGTGGCCAACCTGCTGGCCATCCAGAAGGTGCCAGGGCCGCCGCCGTCGGAAGGCATGCGCGCCTCCCTGACCCTGCCGCCGATGCCAAAACTGGCCGCTGTGCCCCCACCGCCTGAGGTCCGTCGTGAAGACTGGCACAAGAATCTCACTATCCCCGCGGCAGCGGTGCCGCCTCCTCCGGAGATTAGCCGGGAAGAAATGCGGAAGAATCCGATGGTAACGGCCAGCGTGGTGCCGCCTCCTCCTGTCAGCGTGCCGCGCGAACTGCCACAAGCTCGTTTTCCGCAGATGCGCGCGGAAGTTGTGCCGCCTCCAGTTTCATCGCCACAGCGGGATACCACGGCAACTGCACGACTTACGATGCCAGCCCCCAGTGTGGTAGCGCCGCCGCCTTCACTTGCAACGGACATCTCACGAATGGCTGGCCAGGTTCCCGTCCGACCGACGCAGGACGTCGTTCCTCCGCCCGTGCAGGCAAACTTAGGCAATGTGACTGGACGAAACGTGCCCAGCATCGCCAATGCCAGCGTGGTACCGCCGCCTCCGAGCCTGTCTAGCCAAACCTCCGGACGAGGCATGGGACACACAGGGAGCGGCACAGGGCTTGCTTTGGAGGCTGGAGCACCCACGGCCCCGCCTGGAAATTCCGGTGGCAACAGCCCTAATTCCGCCGCCATCATCTCCAGTAAGCCTGGGACGACCGTAGGCGCGCCGGACGCTGGCTCCCGTGGCGCGCTGGCGATGTCGCCAACGGGCGGAGCGGCTCCAGGCATCGGCGGCACTGGCGGTGGCGCAGGAAACACAACGGGGGCGGGCACGGGCGCCGCACATGACGGCAGCGGTGCGGGCAGCACCAAGTCCGGCACAGGCCCGGGCGCCAGTTCCTCAGCGAAAACAGGTACGTCGCCAGTTCCAGGACCCGGTGGAGCAGGCACAGGCAGCCGCTCTGGTGTGCCCAATACGCCAGGGATTTCCGTCCAAGGCGGAAGCATCGTCACGCTACCCAGCTTTGGCGGAAATGCCAGCGACCCGGCTACAGCGGGCCGGAGTTCCATTTCGGGACATCCCGGACCCGGCATCACGGTCGTTGCCACGTCGCGCTCGGGCGGCGCTTTCAATTTTTATGGCGCGTTGAAGGGTGACCGTGTCTATACCATCTACATGGATACGACTCTTGGCATGGCGGTCCTGCAATTCGCCGATCCCAACTCCGAAGCGCAAGGCTACACCGAAGAATTAAACGCTCCGGAACCTTTGCGTAAGGTTCTCCCCCCGAGTGCCGACCACACGCGCGTTGTAATTTCTTGTGTGATTGATCGAATCGGGAACGTGAAAAGCGCGGCCGTTTTGGATGGGAAATCTTCGAATCTGGCGGCGAAGATACTGCCCGCGCTGGCAAATTGGAGATTCCGCCCAGTGCTGCGGGGAGATAAGCCCGTCGAGGTGAACGCGATTCTGGGCTTCAATATTGATACGCGATAGATTGTGTGACAGAGGAGCTTGCTCCGCTGGCTTTTGATCTTCAGGCGCTTCGAAAAGGAGTTTCGCCTATGGCCTTCAGGAGGTCAACACCTTCGACGGAGCAAGCTCCGTCGCCACACGATCTGACCCTGCATTACTCCCGTAAGCTAAAACCAGTGTTTTCTGCTGCTTCGGGACTCAAGTTTGGGCTAGTCTCGGTCCGACACCACCCGTCCGCCTGAACGACGGGATTTGGACGGACCGTGATCGCCATTTTGGTCTTAACGCGCTTTTCTAATACCGGAAGCCTTTCTGTGATGGCGGCGGTGGGCGCCATCGCCGGGGTATTTGTTTTTTACTCTGGCTTCCTCGCGCTCCAGCGACGAAGGCTCATCCTGAATACTCCTTCTTCGAAAATCCGTAGTGCCGCCGTGGGGTTGGTCGAAATCAACGGCCTCGCTTGCGGCCCCTACACTCTCACTGCCCCTATCACCCGCGTTCCCTGCCACTACTACCGGACTTCGGTCTGGCAGTGGATCCAGCGTGACAAAAATAGTGGATGGGAGCTGGCGGCGGAAGAGAGCCTGCACGTGCCGTTTTTTCTGGACGACAACACGGGGCGCGTCTTAGTCGACCCTCAGGGCGCGGAAATGGACCTACACTGCGATTTCGAGCATGAGTACAGCGATTCCTTTTTCTCCATGCACGACAGCATCCCTGGCAACGTGTATGGATTCCTGGCACGCAATGGAGTTGGAACGGATAAGAGAATTAAGGTTCAGGAATTTGCCATCAAACCCAAGAACTCGCTGTTTGTTCTTGGAACACTCGCCGTGAATACTGGTAGCGCAATTGAGGCGACGCCGATCAAGAACACAGACAGCCGCACGAAGAGTCTCCACCTTCCCACCAGTGGATTTCTTGGCCAGACCGCAGTGAGCTTGCTGGGCGACTCGGCAAACCAACCAGTCACAGTGCGAGCAACAACAACTGGCCTATACGGAACGAATACGGGAAGCATTGAGATGGTCCAGGGTGCGGCGGTGGGCAGCTCTGTTTCAACCAAGCGTGTAACCGACCCGCAAAAACTGGCGACGGCGATGATGCAAGCGGGAATCTCGAACCCAGCGGCTTGGGCGGCCGCAGGCATTCCGATGCCGGGCACTACGGTGACGGTTTCTGGCACGGATGATCCTTCCGCAGCGGAACAATTCGACTTGAAGCCTCCCACGGTCTTGATGAAAGGCGAGCACAATCCTGCATTTTTCATTTCATGGAGAAACCAGCGCGATGTGCTCAGCGCGTTGGGATGGAAATCTACGCTGATGATTTGGGGCGGACCAACACTCACGTTGTTGAGCGTATGGTTTCTGGCTACACGCTTCGGATGGCTGGAATAAGAACGAGTTTGTAGAACATAAGTTTAAGGAGAAACGGCGATGACGATCATTATTGGATTGGGAATTTTGTTCGCAGCGGCGGGCGCGGCCTGGTACGTGACCATGATTTACAATGGTCTGATTACGCTTAAGAACGACATCGACAAGGCTTGGGCGAATATCGACGTGATGCTGAAGCAGCGTCACGACGAGTTGAGTAAGCTGCTCGAAGTCTGCAAAGGCTACATGAATTTTGAAGGCGCCACGCTGCAGAAGGTCACGCAAGCGCGTTCGATGTATCAGCAGGCGGTTACGGTCGATCAGAAGGTGCAGGCCGATCAAAATACAACTTCGGCGCTGCGCGGACTATTTGCGGTGGCGGAAAACTATCCCGACCTCAAAGCGAACGCTAATTTCACACAGTTGCAGAAGCGCATTACGGAATTGGAAAGCCAGTTAGCCGATCGTCGCGAGTATTACAATGATTCAGTGAACACCTTCAATATTCGTATCCAGGAGGTTCCCGACACGTTCATTGCGTCGCAGATGCATCTGACGGAAAAATCCATGTTCAAGGTGGAAGAGGCCGACAAAACCGATGTGCCCATGACGTTTGGCGCGGCAGCAAGATAGGATCGAAGCAAGATAAAGACCAATCTATGACACCTGTTCACGAAGAATTGCTGCGAGAATTCAAGGAGTTTGCTCGGACCGCGCCCGCCGTCGAGCACCTGATGGAGCGCATCTGTCAACGCTTGCACGAGAAAATGACGCGCTACAACTGGGTCGGCTTCTACCTGGTTGATGCGGCGGACCCTGAATTCCTGATCGTGGGGCCGTTCGTGGGCAGCTTCACACCGAATGCGCGTTTTCCGATTGGCACAGGGCTTTGCGGGGCCGCTGCCACGAGCGAACGCACGGTTCTGGTCGAAGATGTGAACAAGGACCCGCGCTACCTGGCGGGATCATCCATGGTAAAGTGCGAAATCGTTGTGCCGATTTTCGCGAAGGCTCGGATGGTCGGCGAACTTGATGTCGAAAGTTACTTTCTTGGAACCTTCGCCAAGGCAGACCAGGAATTCATTGAGGCCTGCGCAGCTTTGGTCGGAGCATATCCAGGCAAAAGCAAGGGCTGATAGAATCGGAGCAGTCTGGCTGCGGGTTATGTAGAGCAGAATATTTGTGCCGCCCGGCTCGACGCTTCTATTTCTCATGGATCAGAACACAGCCCAACCGCTTATCCCTTGCGTCTTCTGCAGCCACCTCAATACTGGGGCGCACCGTTTTTGCGGCATGTGTGGCAAAGCGCTACCCGATCCTTCCCGCAAGATAGCCAAGCCGCCCGCACCAGCGAGTCCGACACCGGGGCATTCGGTCCCACTACGCGGCATTGGCGGCGGCGCTCGACTGGAGCCGGAGGTTCCAGCCCGACCCATTGCTTCAATTCCATTCGACGCTTTGAGGGCTGGTGTGCCAGTGTCGGAGGACCGTCCTCACGCAGCTGCGCCGCGGCCAGATGAAGCGCCACTGAACGCGGCGGTATCGAGTCTCGCGCCACCAGCGGCCGCGCGTCCCAAGACTTCCTTACACGAAGATCCGCATCGCGACCTGAGCTACCTTTTGGAAGAAGATCACGCGCCTCCGAAACCGAATAGGCTGCCTTTTATTGTTGGAGGCGTGTTGCTGGCGGTCGTAGCAGCGTTCTTTGCGATGCGCGGTGGAGGTAAGCCTGCCAGTCCGGAGACCGCTGACAGCACAGCTTCGGCGCTGCAATCCGAGCCGACTCCGGAAACCACAGCTCCGACGACAACTTCACGACCAAAGCTCGAAAGGCCGGTTCCTCTGACGGAACCGGCGGCGACTGAACCTGCCTCGACTGGACCTGCCTCGAACAACGCTCCTGAAACTGAGCAGTCAAGGCCTCCCGCGACGGAGACGGCTCCGATTGCCCCGGTTAAGAAGGCAGCGGCTCCGAAGGCTCATCCGCCTAGCCCTAAGATTGTCGCAAAGGCTGCCAAGCCGGCGCCAAGATCGAGGAAGCCATCTCCAAGTCAGCCAGAGGAGCATGCCACCCCAGCGAGTGAGGCGTCGGTTGGCGCGGAGTCGGTAGCGGGTTCCTCGGACTGCGAAAGAATCCCCGCCTTGCGGAAAGCAGCCGACCGCGGCGACGTGAAGGCGCGAACGAGTTTGGGTCTGGTTTACTACAGCGGGCAGTGTGTGCCGCGCGATCTGCCAACTGCGTATCACTGGTATGCGTTGGCGTTGAGGGCGAATCCTGATAACGCACAGCTTTCAGCCCAGTTGGAAGCGATTTGGAAGCAGATGAGTTCGGCAGAGCGGCAGGTAGCGATTGGCCCGCGGCGTTAATCCTCCAGACGTGAGGCAGTTGCGCGCGGAGCCTCCTCGCAGGTAACTTGTTGGAGGCGGTACCAGAGTGTCCGGCGTCTCGGTGTAATCGCTTGCAGTCAAAGCAGGTTGCAGCGAATCAGGTAAATCCATAACGGTGGCAAGGCCGTACTTCTTGCAGGAAGAGTTGTAGCGGAGTGCCAGACGCACCGATCCAGAATTCGTCAGCGCGGAATGCGCCAGTCGGCGAGGCCAGTGACGTGAGCCTGGTTTCCGGAGTGCGTGCGCGCGACGAAAGCGCGATGGCGGGCTTGTATGACCGCTATTCTTCCCTGGTCTACGCTGTCGCGTTGCGTGTGTTGGGAGATACGGGCCAAGCGGAAGACGTACTGCAGGAGATCTTTATGCAGTTGTGGCGGTCGCCTTCTTCGTTCGATTCGGCGCGTGGCAGCATGGGGGCATGGCTCTCGGTGATTGCCCGCAACCGCTCAATCGATGCGCTGCGGAAACGGCGTCCGGAAACTGATATTGAGGATGTTGTTTTATCGGTAGAACCGAATTTTGCCGACACCGCCGACCGTAACCGCGCGCTCGCCCAGGTTCGCGGAGCATTGACGGCGATGCCGGAAGCTCAGCGATCGGCGCTGGAGATGGCATTTTTTGAAGGCCTGACGCATACGGAAATTGCCAGCAAAACGGGCGAAGCCCTGGGAACGATTAAGACAAGGATTCGCGCTGGACTGTCGGTTCTAAGAAAGGCCGTAAATCCGGGTTCCGCGATACGAGCATGAGCGTACACGAACAATTCGCCGAGGAGCTAGCCCTCCACGCACTGGATGCCCTCCAGGGCGCTGAGCGCACGAATCTGGAACAACATCTGGAGTCGTGCCCGGGATGCCGCCGCGAGCTGGAAGACTTGCGCGGCGACATGGCGTTGCTGGCTCTGTCGGCGGCAGGACCACACCCTCCACAGCGCTCGCGTGAACGTCTGATGAAGGCAATTGCGGAGGAAAAGCAGAAAGAAACGGTGCGCAGCGCGAGGCTGGTTTCCTCAAATGCAGGAACCAGTTCATCTGGATCAGAGGCCTCCTCCGGATGGTTTGGTGGCTGGTTCGGACGCCTCGGATGGGCTTCGGCGGTAGCTGCCATCGTTGTGGGTGCAGCGTGGGTGAACAATACGCAGCAGAAGAATGCGACCCTGCAACAGGAGATCGCCAGCCTGCGCACCAAGTCCGACCAGGACAGCGCAGAATTACAGCATGTGCGCGCCGAGTTCAATGCGCTAACTGGGCCGGGATCGCAACAGGTGACGCTGGTGGCGCTCCAGCAAAAGCCGCAGCCGCAAGGCAAAGCGCTTTATGTTGAGTCCAGCGGAAAGCTGTTGTTCATTGCCAACAATCTCCCTGCGCTGCCTGCTGACAAGGCATACGAGCTGTGGCTGTTGGCGGCGGATGGAAAGGTACTGCCCGCCGGAGTGTTCCGCCCCGATGCGAAGGGCAGCGGAGTCGTGGTGAATCCTCCGCTGCAAGCCGGGATCGCTGCTAAGGGATTTGCGATCACAGTGGAGCCGAAAGAAGGCTCGCTGGTGGCGACGACGAAGCCGATGATGGTGGGGTTGGTGATTTAGGGCTCTTAGTCCTTAGCTCCTAGCTTGGACCAAACTTCAGCTATCCTTCCGATAAAGCAGATCGCGCATCGCTTGCCTTCGGGCTGCGTTTGCTTCTTTGTCAGTTTTCAGGACATCGGCACCCTTGCCGAGCTTGCTTGAGGCCTCGGCCTCCGGCGCGCTGCATTCCGGGCAGCGATTGGCAAAGCCGGGCTTGTCGGGCTTCAACTCAAACTCCTCTAAACAGACGACGCAAACTTTGACGGGAAATGACATTTCGGTTTTCATGATAGCAACGCTGCGCTGCTCTTTCCAAGCGCTCTGAACGAATTCTCGCCTCCTCGTCTATAATTTCACGGTCCAGCTAAGGAGAAAAACATGTCCAGGAAAATTGCACTCTCGGTCGCAACCTTTATTGTAGTTGCGATGGTGGGTATGGCTTTCGCGCAAACTGCCCCCGCTAAAGATGCTCCCAAACCAGCACAGTCTCCATCGGCGGAAACACTTTCCGCATGGAACGACATTGGCCGCCGCCTTGTCGATATGGCCGAAGATTTTCCGGAAGATAAATACGACTTCAAGACCACTCCAGCGCAGCGCAGCTTTGCAGAGAACCTGCTGCACGTAGCCAGCGACTATTGCCGCGAAGTCAGCGCCATCAAGGGCTCGCAGGTGGGGCCGACGGTTGATCCGATGAAGGATTTCCAGCGCGCGGATTACAAAACCAAAGCCGAGGTTGTTAAGCTTCTGAAACAGGCGGTAGCGGACGGCGCGGCGGTTATCAAAGAACAAGGCGACGCAGCACTCACCCGCGAAAGCAAAAATCCGTACGATGGCACAATGCAGCACGTCTGGTTCGCCTGGATGGGCGCAATTGAACATGCGGGCGAGCATTACGGCCAACTCGCGGTCTACTATCGCGTGGCCGGATTGGTGCCGCCGGAGTCGAGGCCAAAAAAATAGTTCGAATAGCAACGGAGCGGGTCATCGGAGCGCGCCATCGGAGCGTGCCATCCGATCCTGCAGGGCGACGCTCTTTCCCGCCGCCCTCGGGGTTGATCGTGTAGGGCGAGCATTCCTGCTCGCCGCTTTTGGCGTTGCTTCGTATCAGCGCACGAACTTTGCGGCAGCTCCGAGACTGCCACAACGGGCGCAGTCAACTTAACGCGCTGCGCTCGCCCCTAGCCTGCGCCACGCAAATCGCGCCGGGAAGAAGAGCAGCGCAAGCCACAGCAGCACGCTGGGACCGTAGGAGAAGACAAAGACCACGAGCCCGATAACGCCCTCCATCATGCTCCGGTAACCTTCGACAGCAGAGTTTCGGAACCGCATGAACGTGGACGGCGGCACCGCTTGTAGCTTGGGCTTGTAGTCTTCCGTCAAGGTCGCGGTTAGAGTGGCGAATGCAACTTGATCCTTCATGCGCTTGCGTTGCGCTTCCATGCCTTCAATTTCGCTGCGCACGCGGGAAAAGTTTCCCGGAGCTGTAATATTTTTGCGAGCCTCAGATTCCATGAAACTCTAACTTCTTGTATAACAGGCCGTTAGTCCTGTTGCTTGACACACTCCCTGCCGGTCCTAGTCTGGAGGTCAAGACAGTATCGAGAGGCCATCGATGGATGTGATCGAACTCAAACCGGAGCGCAAACCTTAATTGGAAGACTACGCCCAACGTCACGGTCAGGATCCCGCCACGGCGTTAGACGAAGCCTTGGGCGCTTACCTGGAATGGAAGCGTCAGGACTTCGAGGATTGCGTCGAAGACATCCGCCGTGGCCACGCTGATATGAAAGCCGGGCGCACCCGGCCTGCCGCTGACTTCCTCTCCGAAATGCGGCAGAAGCAGACGATCCTGCACATCCGGACAGGCGACGTGGCCGTGGAACACAACTTGAATCCTCGCAGGTTGTGGAAAAACTCTAGAAGGTTGTCATTCCGAACAGTTTTATCGTGAGGAATTTGCTATTTTCCCAGGGTTTGACATGTTTCGTATGTGGAATGCAACTCGGGTTGCCTCCAATACATGCTTTTTCAACAACCCCCTAGGCACAAAGCAGACACAACTCAAAACCAAGCCCACACGGACAAGAGTGTCCGCGCCACACAATCAAAATCTGCACCACACAATCACACTTCGTCCTCTTCCCTCAACTTTGCCAGTACGCTGATATCTTCCAGCGTCGTCGTATCGCCCTTCACTCCCTGACCGGAGGCCAATTCGCGCAACAAACGGCGCATGATTTTGCCGCTTCTCGTTTTCGGAAGAATCGCAGCAAAACGAATTTCGTCGGGCCTTGCCATCGCGCCGATTTCTTTCGTTACCCATTTCTTCAACTCATCTTTCAATTCCGCGCTGGGCTTATGTTCTGTATTTAGAGTGACGAAGGCGCAGATCGCTTGACCCTTGATGCTGTCGAGCTTGCCCACCACGGCTGCTTCCGCCACCGACTCATGCGAAACCAGGGCGGATTCGATTTCCATTGTGCTGAGCCGATGCCCGGAAACGTTGAGGACATCGTCGATGCGACCCATGATCCAGAAGTACCCGTCTGCGTCCTGGTGCGCGCCGTCGCCTGTGAAATACGCGCCAGGAATCTGCGACCAGTACTGTTCCACGTAGCGGTGAGGATCGCCGTGGATGGTGCGCAACATACCGGGCCACGGTTTCCGGATAATCAGATAGCCACCTTCGCCTGCGGGAACCGGATTGCCATCCATAGTTACGATTTCTGGAACAATCCCTGGAAACGGCCTTGTCGCGGAGCCGGGCTTCGTGGCAAAAGCTCCGGGGAGCGGCGCGATCATGATGTGCCCCGTCTCCGTCTGCCACCAGGTGTCGACGATGGGGCAACGGTTCTGCCCAATCACTTCGCGATACCACATCCAAGCCTCGGGATTGATGGGCTCACCGACCGATCCCAGAAGGCGCAGGCTGCTGAGTTTATGCTTCCGCGGCCACTCGTCGCCGTATTTGATGAAGGTGCGAATCGCTGTGGGCGCTGTGTAGAAAACGCTGACCTGATGTTTGTCGATCATGCGCCAGAAACGGTCTGGCTCAGGAAAAACCGGCCCACCCTCGTACATCAAGCTCGTAGCGCCGCATTGCAGCGGGCCGTAGACGATGTAGCTGTGCCCTGTAACCCAGCCAATGTCGGCGGTACACCAATACGTGTCTTCTTCTTTTAGATCAAACACCCACTTCGTCGTGATGTAGGTCGCGACCGAATATCCGCCCGTGGTATGCACGACGCCCTTCGGCTTGCCGGTTGTGCCGGACGTATACAGGATGTACAGAGGATGTTCCGAATCCAGAGGTTCTGCCGGGCAAACGTCGGAGGCCTTTTCCATCACTTCATGCCACCAGTGATCACGCCCTGCTTTCATGTTGATGGCAGAACCCGTGCGCTGGTAAACGACCGTATTTTTCACCGTTGGGCAAGATTGAAGCGCCTCTTCCACGGCTGGAAAAAGCTTAACCTCGGCTCCTCGGCGATACGACCCATCCTGCGTGATAACGGCGACAGCCTGCGAGTCGTGGATGCGGTCGATAAGGGCATTGGCGGAAAATCCGCCGAAGACGACCGAATGCGTGGCGCCAATGCGCGCGCAGGCTAACATCGCAATAGCCAGCTCCGGCGTCATGCCCATGTAAATTGCGACACGGTCGCCCTTTTCAATGCCTAGCGACTTCAGGACGTTGGCGAATTTCTGCACTTCTCGGTGAAGCTGCTGGTAGGTCAAGGTGCGAACTTCGCCGGGCTCACCTTCCCAAATGAGCGCGGCTTTATTCTTGCGCGGGCCCTGCACGTGGCGATCCAGGCAGTTGTAGGAGAGATTAAGCTGGCCTCCAACAAACCACTTTGCCCACGGAACCTTCCATTCGAGAACGGTGTCCCACTTTCTGAACCAGTGCAGCTCTTCGGCGACGCCGCCCCAGAACTGCTCAGGGTGGTCGACGGATTCCCTGTAAATGCGCTCGTATTCTTCGGGACTGCCAATGTGGGCGGATTGTCTGAATTCGAGCGGGGGCTCGAACTTACGCAGCTCGTGCAGGACGGATTCGATACCTGTCGTTTGCGGGTCGAATACCATGTTTCTTGTATTCCTTCCGATTGAACGATGAATTATAAACTGGTGACGATGACAAATGGTTAGCCAACCCCTGACGTTTGTAATTCATCTATCTGGGGTGCTAACATCCGGAGTAGAAAACAAATTTAGGAGACCGTTATGGCAGACAATGGTGGCAGTGGTTTGGTCTGGTTTTTGGCAGGATTGGGCATCGGCGCGGCGGCCGGTGTGCTGTACGCGCCCCGTTCCGGTGCGGAGACTCGCGAGGCGCTGCGTGCGCGCGCTGAGGAAGGTTCGGAACAGGCTCGCCATCACGCCCGCCGCGTTCGCGAAAACGCCAGCGAGTGGATGGATCGCGGACGCGACACCGTGAGCGAGCACAAGGAAAATTTTCGCGCCGCTTATGAAGCCGGTCGTCAGGCTTATCGTGAAAAAACTACGGAAATGCCGGTCGAGAATCTGTAATTCTGACCGTGTTCTTACTTTGAGTCAGGCATAGTTCGCTTTTTGACGACCTAGTTCTGCGAGTCAATCATGGATAAACTCACTCTTTTTATAGCAATCACATCAGCGGCAGTGCTGCTGCAGATGTTCATTCTGGCCAGCATGTACTTTACCGTGCGCGCAAGCAGTTTCCGAATGGAAGCCCTCGCTACGGAAGTCAAAGGCAAAGCTCTTCCCGCAATTGAGCAGGCACACGCGATGCTGACTGAGCTACGTCCTCAACTCAACGGCATCCTGGAAAACGTGAATCACTCTACGAACTTAGTCCGCGGCCACATGACCCGGCTGGATGCCACGGTGCACGATGCCTTGGACCGTACCCGCTTGCAGGTTATCCGCACGGACGAGCTGGTGACCAGGACGCTCGACCGTGTCGAGGATGCGACTGAAGCCGTTCACGGAACAGTCATGACTCCCGTCCGGCAGCTTTCGGGAATCATGCATGGAATTTCGGTTGGGCTGGGTTTCCTGGTCAGCCGAAAGTCACGCAACGGGCGAGGGCCAGGCGTGCCGCACGACGAGATGTTTATCTAGGGCTTGTGTAGCGCTGGCGTCCCGCCAGCTGTTCGGAGGGCCATCCCGAACTCCTTCACTCTACTCCCGTCTATAATGGAGAATTCCTCATTCATCGGAGAATTCAACCCCCTTGGCATTCGAAGAAAATCTATGCGACCTACGTCGCGAAAAACTGAAACAGATTGAGGCGCTCGGTCATGAATCCTATCCTCGCCGCTACGACTTTACCCACACGGCTGCACAAATCATCAGTGAATATTCGCCCAAGGCTGCCGAAGAACTTGAGGCCAAACGCGTCGTTGCCCGTGTAGCCGGTCGCATCATGGCTATTCGTCAGATGGGCAAGGCAGGCTTCGTCCAGTTGCAGCAAGGCGGACAGCGACTCCAGGTTTACGTCAAGAAAGACGCGGTTGGAGAGAAGAATTTCGAGCTTTACAAGCTGCTCGACATCGGCGATCACATTGGCGTTGACGGATATTTGTTTCGCACTCGCACGGGCGAGTTGAGCATTCACGCCGATGGCCTTACGTTTCTTGCGAAGGATCTCCTTCCCCTCCCTGAGAAATGGCATGGGCTAACGGATGTGGAGCTCCGTTACCGCCAACGTTACGTTGATCTGGTGATGAACCCGGACGTGCGCGAAGTTTTCGTCAAGCGCAGCAAGCTGGTGCAGTCGCTGCGGCGCTCGCTGGATAGTCGCGGCTTTATTGAAGTTGAAACGCCCATGATGCATGCGATCGCTGGCGGAGCCGTCGCGAGACCGTTTGTCACGCACCACAACACGCTCGATATTGATCTGTTTCTCCGCATTGCTCCGGAGCTTTACCTAAAGCGTCTGACCGTCGGCGGATTCGACCGCGTGTACGAAATCAATCGCAACTTCCGCAATGAAGGACTCGGCTGGCGCTGGAATCCTGAGTTCACCATGCTGGAGTTTTACCAGGCCTACGCTGACTATCGCGAGGTGATGCAGGTAACAATGGAACTGGTCGAACAAGCCGCCATCGACGTCAACGGTTCGACGAAAGCTAAGTGGACACTGCCCGATGGCGACCAGGAAATTGATTTTGCCTTAGCCAACTGGCGGAAGATGACCATGCGTGAAGCCATCCTTCATTTCTGGCCCGAAGCGGCTGGCGCAAAGCCCGAGATGAGCGACTTCGCTTCGCACGAGAGTGTTGGCGCATTGGTCAAGCGCTTCAACGGCGCGCACTCGCACATGGCCTACAACCCCGCCGAACCTGTGGGTAAGACGATTGCAAATCTGTTCGAAGCTGTAGCCGAAGAGCATCTCATACAGCCGACAGTGATTTATGAATTCCCTGCCGCCGTCTCACCGCTTTCGAAAAACAAGCCCGACGAGCCGGACTGGGTTGAGCGCTTTGAAATCTTTGCCGGAAAGATGGAAATCGCCAACGGCTTCAGCGAGCTGAACGATCCCGACGAACAGCGCCGTCGCTTCGAACACCAAATTTCAGAACGGGAACGCGGCGACGACGAAGCGCACCAGATGGACGAAGATTATATTCGTGCACTTTCCTACGGATTGCCGCCAACCGGCGGCCTCGGGCTGGGAATTGATCGTCTCACGATGCTTCTAACCGACTCGCACACGATCCGAGATGTGATCTTGTTTCCGTTGTTGCGGCCGGAGAAGCCGCAAACTGCTGAAGCTGAACAGCAAATTCCGCAAAGCTCAGCGCCGCAGCAATAGCAAGTTCCTTGCGCATTCGTTGCGATGGAGCAACCGGCTCCTCGCCCGGTTGCGATACTCGCTGGCTTAGCTAGTTCTTGGCGGCTTTCTTCTTCCCCGCCCCGCCTACCCCAAAATTCGCGCTCAGATACTTCAAATACAGCTGACGGTCTTCGGGAGCAATCTCAGCCCCCAGGCCTTCCATCTTATCCAGCGTCTGCGCCCACCATTTCTTATCCTGATGCTGTTTAGTTATATTTTTTAGATCATGGCACTGCGTGCACGTAGCCTGGATTTTTTTCTTCGCAGGCCCAGGAGGAAGCTCGACCCCGTCCGCCCACGCGGCAGTTCCCGCCGTCAACACTACGACCACCAAACTCACAAAACGCCGCATTCGGATTCCCCTGTTTTTCGCAAGCCGGAAAGGCTGCAGAGTATGGCTATCCAACTTCCGAAGCATGACTGCGATGCCGCTTGGCCCGAATAGCACGGCGGCCCGGCATAAGCAGCCGAGCCGCAGTAACTCTAGAATACGAAGCGTCCCACAAATTGGTCAAGCACCTCGCCTGGGCAGCGCTGCGAAGCTAGAGAAGCTCCGCACAAATATCGCTTTGGGTAGTGCGCCGCTTCAGCGCAGCAAACCCCCGCCAAATTCCCCGGCTTTAGCCGCCGGGGTAACGGGGTGCGAGACTCGTTCAGAGATTCCCTGTTGCCGACGAAATTAGTGGCGTCGCTGCGTCTCGCGCAGTATCAGCCCATAGGTGTGCCCCAACAAGCTAATGCCCTGCACGTCCAAACGTCCAACCACGCCTACCTTCGAGCCTTGCGCGGGGGTGCCAAAACTCTGGCTGTAAACCCAGAGTGTCCCGGTGCCATCGTCGAGCTTGAAGAATCCGAAACCCAGCGCGCCGATCGACTCGGTCACGCGACCTCCCACCGTAATCTCGCGGCCCTGATAACGCCCCGGATCACGATTGACGGCTCCTAAGCTCTCATGCGGCGGACACGCCGTGAGCACAAGCATAGTTGCAAGCAGGACCAGCACAGCCACAGCGGATAGACTCTTCTTCACGGCTATTTCCTCCGGTACAACAGTGTGGAATTCCAATTTTCACTAAAAACCCGACTCTACCCTCTTTACAGACTCTACCCTCTCTAAAGATGCGCCCAGCGGCTCCGGGGTTTTACCACGCTACTCACTTAGCACGGTCATTTCCAGCCGACGGTTCTTGGCCCGGCTTTCTTCTGTTTCATTCGAGGCAACCGGCTTCTCCTCGCCCCACCCCGCAGTCTCCAGCCTCTTGGCATCCACGCCGTTAGCAACCAGAGTCGCTCGGATTGCATCCGCGCGATTCTGCGAGAGCATCTTATTCGCTTCTTGCGCGCCCACGCTATCCGTGTGCCCATCCAGGCGAACGTTCACCGCCGGATACGCTTTCAGAATCGCAGTCAGATCCTTCAACGTTTGTTCCGATTCCGGAGTAACCTTCGTGCTGGCCGATTCAAAGTTCAAGTGATCAAACACGAAGGTTCGTGGCAACGTTTTGTCGTTGCCATCCGCCAGGAACTGCGCCAGCTTGAAATTGAAGGCGCCCTCGGGCACTGACAGCTCAACACCGCCAGGCAGCGAGACCTTCGCCATGGCCTCTTTCGCCTGTTGCACGGCCTCATTCATCGGCTCGTTCCCGCAGGAGCGCACCAGATACAGACTGCCGCCCACCAACAACAGCGCTAGGAACAAAGGCACCAGCTTCTTCAACATACGCGTTGCCTTCGTCGTCGTTAGTTACCATGAAGTTCTTCTCCGTCTATCCCATCGACCCGCGAACTTTGCGAACAATAAACGTTACCAGCATCGCGCCTAAAACGGCAACGACGACGGTATAGAGCAGGCCGCCAGAACCGGCAAACCCAAATTGTTTCATCAGAAAGCCGCCAACCAGGGCTCCGACAATCCCCAAAACCATGTCATGCAGGACACCATACCCTGCTCCGCTCATGATCTTTCCCGTGATAAAACCAGCAATGACGCCGACGATCGCCCACCATAGAAATTCCATTTTTATTCTCCTTGGTCCCTTGGATTTTTGGATCACTTACCTTTTCAGTGTTCTGTAAATCTAATTCACGCTTTGGAACACGCGACTAGCATCCTACTTCCGATCATCCCCGGCAAGCAAGGGATAGACGATCCCAACCACGGCAGCTCCCAAAATTGGCGCCAACCAAAACAGTGTAGAAACTCCGCTCCTGCGCGCCTTGTAAGACTCATGTGATCGCGAGCCCTTCCAAGAACTTAGTTGAGCCATCTGCATTTGAAGCATGCACGCCCCATTCGCATGGAAGCGGAATGATGCACCGATGAAACAAGAACTGTCAAGCAAAAGCACACTGGCCAGTATGCGACTCTCTTAACCGATGGACTGGCGATAGTGGAGGAAAGTCACATGAAATGTGTTTCAGCGAGTGCGCAGCCGCTATTTTAGCTTCGCCCACGCACGCGACCCAGCCGACGCTTCCACCGCCTGCAACAATCGCTGCACCGCCACCGCATCCTCGAAATTCGGATGAAAAACTTCGCCGCGAGATAACGCCAAAAGAAAATCTCCCAGCGTCGCGATGAACGTATGCTCGTAGCCAATGGCATGCCCCGGCTTCCAGAAATTCTCCGAATATGGATGCCCCGGCCCTGTCACCATCAGATTGCGCGCCGCGCGCAGGCTCGGAGCCTCGGTGGCGTCGTAGTAAACCAGACGATTCAAATCCTCAAGATTGAACCCCAGCATCCCACGCGAACCGTGAATTTCAAAACTATTCCGATTCCGCGACCCCACACCATACCTCGTTGCCTCCAACGTGCCAACGCTTCCATTTTCGAAACGCACCAGCAGCATCGCCGCATCGTCCACGTCCCGGCCAGCGGCGAAAGTATGCGTCATCGCTGTCAGCTCAACAAGAGGGCCATTCAAATACAGCGCCATGTCTAGCGAATGCGACAGCAAATCTCCCATTGCTCCCGAGCCAGATTCGCCTCGACGATACCGCCACGTCGTCGCCTTCGAGGGATCGTTGCCAGACTCGTTCAGATATACGCCGCGATAGTGATAGATATCCCCCAGCCGCCCTTCGTCAATCATCCGCTTGGCCAGCGCCACAGCCGGCACCCGGCGATAGTTGAACCACACAAGGTTCGCCACTGCCGCCGCCGCCTTGGCCATACTCTCCGCCTCGTCCACAGACATCGCCAGCGGCTTCTCGCAAAAAATCATCTTGCCTGCTGCGGCCGCCGCCATCGCAATCGGGGCGTGCAGAAGGTTCGGGGTCGCAATATCCACAACGTCGATGTCCGCCCTACTCACAACATCGCGCCAGTCCGATGCGGTTTCCGCCCATCCCCACTGCGCCGCCATCGCATCTCGCTTGGCCTCATTGCGCCCGCAAAGCACTTTCAACTCAAGCTCGTACGGCACGTCAAAAAAATGCCCCACCTGCCGAAAAGCATTGGAATGCGCTTTAGCGATGAATCCAGTACCAATCATCGCGATGTTCAGCTTCTTTTTTGAAGGGGGCATATCGGAAGAAAGATTCTAATACGGCGTGCCCTCTTTGCAGGACGAACATTCCTGCTTGCACCTTGACCGCGACATCTCGGAACACCTCGTGTAAAATCAAACAGTTGAGTAATTGTTCCGGCGCCAAGCGCGATTTCCGCCAGCGCCAGCGGCTTCCCCGTCCAGAAACTGTGGGTCCAGCCCTGAGATGCTCATACAAAATTTAAGCAAGCCGCTCCCCCAGGTTGCGCCGAAACCGGCCCTGCCTGCGGAGCATAGGAGAAAATTGTCATGGCCAAGATTGCAAAGACTGCCGACCGTAAGAAAGAAATGGATACCGCGAAGTCCACCGATTGCCCCAAGTGCGGCAAGCCAACCCGCATCGTCAAGCGCACCAAGGATCGCGAACGCGGCGTCCCCGGCGGCGTCTACATCTCCTGCTCCGCCTGCGAATTTCACGAGAAGCTGTAGGATTTTTGTCTCCAGGTGAGGCTCCAGCCCCACAGACCATCGGGAAGGGCACGACTTCAGTCGTGCCATCCTGAATCCTAAAGCCTTGGGCTTCAGCCCCTGAGGGAATGATCGTTCCCACCCGGCTCGCGCATAAACAGCAACACTGACTCTCCCTTATAACTCGCGGCCTTCGGCTCGCGATACCCGCACTTCTCTGCAACGCGAATTGACGCGGCATGCTGCGGATGGATAATGCAAGCCGTCCGCGTCTTTCCAAAACGCATTGCGCCCCAGCCAATCGCGGCCTGAACCGCTTCCGTGGCATAGCCCTTTCCGTGCGCCTCGCGGGCAAGTACCCATCCTGCCTCCGGCATTCCTTCCAACGATGGCTGCATATCCCGCTTGTAGTTCGCGAATCCGACCTCCCCCACAAACTCACCCGTTGCCTTTTCCTCCACCAGCCAATATCCGAAGCCCAGCAGCGACCAATGCCCCACATAGCGCAGCAGCTTCGTCCAAGCCTCCTCTTCCGACAAAGGCTTGCCGCCCACATAACGAGCCACGACAGCATCCCCCCACATCGCCGCCGAATGCGCGGAATCTTCCACTCGATGCCCGCGCAGCCGCAGGCGTTCTGTTTCAAGAAGAGGAACTTGCACCGTGAGATTTGACGAATTTGACACGGCCGCAGTTTATCAGCCCGCTTGAGCGCAGAGCTTGTTTCATAAATGTTTCTGGGTTGGGCACGACTTCAGTCGTGCCGTTAGACCCGCCTGGAACATGGGCTTTAGCCCCTGAGGTAAGACTCGAACCGGGCGGGAAGCATTTATGAAACACGCTCGAACAAGATGAAGCCAACGCAGCGCTCAAAACAAAGAATCCTGCGCCGCAAGTTCCTCTCCAAAGCGCGTACCGGAATGCGGCGACGGCTCCATGCCATGTTTCTTCCGCAGTTTCGCCAGCAACGCGGAAATTCTCTTGCCATAGTCCGGAGAAAGAAATGCCGAACGCGCATAACGCTCGCGATAAGATTCGACCAGATGAGGAAACTCCTTCTCCAAAAACGGCAGGAACACCGCCGCCGCGCAAGGCTTAAGAAATAGCGGACCTGCAAAAATAGATTTCGCACCAGCCTCCTTTGCCGCCAGAATGAGGTCGCTAAGATCGCCAGGGGAATCCGTGATCCCGGGCAGGATGGGCGCGCAATTCACTCCAGCCGAAACACCAGCAAGGTTCAGCTGCCGGACAGCCGCCAGACGAAGATCGGGCCGCGGCGCTCGCGGTTCAACCATGCGGGCAAGTTGCGTATTCACCGTCGTCACAGTAAGGCTCACATGCAAGCTGTTGTGTTTGGAGATTTCTCGCAGCAGTTCCACATCGCGAACAATCAAATCGGACTTCGTAATAATGCCAACCCGCAATCCCCGATGCAGCGCAAACTCCTCCAACAGCCCGCGAGTAACGCCGTAGCGACGCTCCCCTGGCTGGTAAGGATCGGTAGCCGTACCAATGGCAATACTTTCGCCAGAGCGAACTTTTTTCAGCTCCTGCCGCAGCAGCCAAGCCGTCTCCTGCTTCACATAAATCTTCTGCTCAAAAGCAAGCGGATCGCGCTGCTCCATAAACTCATGCGTGTAGCGCGCATAGCAGTATTTACAGGCAAACTCGCACCCTCGATAAGGATTGATCGCCCACTGAAACGGCAACCGCCGCCCCGACGTCACTCGGTTCAGCACAGACCGTGTCGGCAAAGAAAAATACTCAATATGATGCCCTTCGCGCAGCGGATCGGCATGCGCAGCAAGCCGCGCAATCCCCACAAGAGGGGCTGAAGTGGAGTCGGGGAAGAGAGGCAGTGTAGGCATTTTTATTTCGCCTTTTGTTCGCCCACGATAACCGAGGAGCCGCGCGCTGTCAAGCGGAACCTTCTGCTCGCCTGGCTTCTGCTTTATTGACACATTATACTTGCACACATATACTGTGTAAATGAACGTCACCCTCTCCGTCGATGAGCAGACCGTAGCCCGCGCTCGCAAGAAGGCAGAAGCGCTGGGGAAGAGTCTCAATCAACTCGTCCGCGATTACCTGCAAACCCTGGCAGGCGGCGACGATCCGGGAAAAAGCCTTGAGGAATTCAAGCGCCTTTCCGGACAAGGCCATTCACGAGGTTGGCGTTTTGATCGCGATGAAATCCATGCCCGACGAGATTCATGAGCGCCCGTAGCTTTTTCGATACCAACATCCTGATCTACACGGATGACAAGGCTGCGCCAGCGAAACAACGTCGAGCTCTCTCTCTTGTGGACGAGCATCGCCGCGCCGGAAGCGGCGTTGTATCGTTACAGGTTTTACAGGAGTACTTTGTAACCGTCACGCGCAAACTACATGTCGAACCCCGGATTGCCCGCCGCAAAGTCGAGTTACTGGCTGAGTTTGACGTGGCCGCGCCAGATGTCACGGATATCCTAGCTGCCATTGATCTGCACCGCCTGCACGGCTTCTCCTTCTGGGATGCGCTGATCCTCCGTGCAGCCAAACAGTCCGGCTGCAAGGTGCTTCTATCGGAAGATATGCAGGACACGCGAGAGATCGACGGAGTTCAAATCATAAACCCCTTCCGCTAGGCCGAATCGTAGAGACAATTACGGAAACAATTACGGAAACAACTTAAAAGTTTGTCATTCCGAACAGCCTTATCGTGAGGAATCTGCTTTTCAAACTCTACCTATACCCATCCTTCAAATACTTCCGCGCCTGCTTAGCAAAATCGGACCCGCCATCCACCGCCACCACGGCCTCGTACTTCTTCACCGCCAATTCCCTCTTATGCTGTAAGTCATAAAGCTCGCCGGCATTCAAATCCGCGCGTTGTTTCAGTTCCGGATCGGGCTTCGCTACCTGATTCATCAATAGGTAACTCTCCAAGGCCGCCGCATCGTCCTTGGACGCCCGCTGCACATCGCCCATGTCGACGCACGAGAGCTCGTAATTGCCAAACGGGAAGCGCCCCGCATGTCCCGCATCCCAGACACGCTTGTAGGCACTTAAAGCTTCTTTGTCGCGATGCGCCACCCGTAGCAAATCGCCTTCCTCCAGAGCCAGAATCACATTTTGCGGAAAGCTTTGCGTCAAACCGCGCACCAGCGTCAGCGACTCGTCGAAGCGCCCTTCCCGCCTTAGAAACAGCACCAACAGAATCTTGGCATCCACACTGGTCTGGCTGCCGCCGCGAGACACGGCATACAGCTCTTCAATCCCCCGCTTCTTATCCCCGCTGAACCCCACCACCGATGCCGCCACTTTCACAGCCCACGGCAGGCTGCCCACGATGTAGTCGTGCGCCCCTACGATGAGCTTGGCGTCAACATAGTCGTGGTTCATTTCAAGAACATGCTCATGATCGTGCCGCGAACCGACGGCCGACCGGAGCGCCGTGATCCACGAACGGTCGATCAGCCCCGTATAACTCGACCGCATGGCGCGCGTAACGCCACGGGCATAGAGCGCGTCGACATCTTTCTCGTTGGCGTTCAGCCGTGTTTCCTCGATCTGGGTAGCCGTTTCCAACAACTCTTTTATCCTGCGCTTCGCCTCAGCGCTGGCCGGACGTTTCGGCGTGCCCACAAAACTGTCGTTCGCATAGTCCGCCGGATTCAGCGCCCCCATCCTGTACAGCTCTCGGATCAGGTACGCATTCGCCAGGTTGTTCACGGTAAAAGGATCCTGCGGATGCTGCGCCATCGCCTTCTCAAAATTCGGTATGGCGCGCTCGTAGTCCATGTTGTAAAAGCGCTCGAAACCCCCGAGGGTTACAGCGTCATTCGGACGAAATGCAGGCAGCTCAGCCGAATACGCCGCCGGAGCTGTAAGCGCTCCCAAAAGGACTATGACGAAGGCAAACTGAACGCGGAGTCGACCGCTCAAGCGACCAACGAACACAATCTTGGGCATGTTTCCGAACGTTTTCGAGATCATTGGGCCCCAGTATAGCCGGAACCGCACAGAGGAATCAGGATTGTAACGGGCAACCGCTTGCGAGTGCTACGTCGGTAGCTTCTCCCAGCTAGCAGGCACTAAAGTGCCATAAGTCGAAAATGCAGACGAGGCAGTAAAACTTGCCTCCGTGTCCAGTCGAGACACTGCACTGAAGTATACAAACGCTGATTTCTATGGGACTTAAGTAGGCTACCCGTTTGGCGGATGGCGTGCCTCCCCTAATGTGACATCCCATGCCCGACATTATTCAGAACACGACTCAGGAATTCTGGCACTCGCCTGCCGTAGGGCGCCCCCGCCCAGCAGCCGCGACCCCAGGACTCTCCCCCGCGTGCTCTGAATGCGATGCGGAATTCATTCCCGGAGCCGCCTTCTGCCACTCCTGCGGGGCGGCACGCTTGCTGTCTCGGTCGGGGGGATGGATTAGCCGCTTTGAAATCAGCAACTTGCAGCTGGTTCTGGGACTGTCGCGGCCTTCCCTCGTAGCCTTTTTCCTGGGACTCGCTTTTGCCCTTGCAGCACTGCTGTCGGGAGTCTTCTCCAACCCCCAGACGGTCATGGACTGGCAAGTAGTGCAGGCTTGGCGTGTCGAGTGGCTACTGGCGTCGGTGGCTGCGTTTGTGGCCGGAATTCTGCTGAAACGACCCACCTCGCGCTAGACCTTTTCTCCTGGCACCTCAAAATAGGACTTGTCATTCTGAGCGCCGCGAAGAATCCTATCGCTGAAGAGTGAGTCTTATTCGTGTTCGCTGGCGCCGCTAGCATCTGCAGCGCGAGTCAATCTTGCAGGCTGATTCATACGGTAGAGATGATGCACCGGACCATTCCCCTTGCCCAGCGGATGGGCATTCGCGATGGCTGCTGCAACGTAGGCTTTGGTGAGCAGGACAGCCTCTGGCATGCCTCGCCCGAGCGCCAGGTGGCATGCTAGTGCGGTCGCGAAGGCGCAGCCCGTACCGTGCGTTGAAGTCGTGCGCAGGCGCGGCGACTGAAACACTTCAAACTCAAAGTTGCCAGCCGGAGTTGTAAAACCCAGCACATCAATCGCACGTTCCAGATGTCCGCCTGTTACGACTACGTTCTCTGCACCCATCGCGTGCAGACGCTCAGCGGCCACATTCATCTGTTCTGGATTCGTGACTGTAAGCCCTGTTAAATGAGCAGCTTCGTCGATATTGGGGGTCACGACCTTGACCAGCGGCAACAGCTTTTCTACCAGAATGGCAGCGCCTTTGGCTTCCAGCAGCGGCGCTCCAGACGATGACTTCACCACTGGATCGAGGACCACGTTCCTGAGCCTGTGCTGGGCCAAAAAATCCGCGACGGCGGTTGCAACCGCTGCGTTGCCCAACATGCCTATGTGCACGGCATCAATGGAGATATCGTTGACGAGCTCTTCCAGCGTTTCGCAAATCAGCGCGGGCGAAACGGGCTCGGTCCGCAGGACGCCGCTGGTCGACTGCACCGTCAGAGCCGTAATGCACGAGACGCCGTAGCAACCGTGGGCGGCGATCGTTTTGATGTCTGCGGTAATCCCTGCACCGGAAGACGGATCGAAGCCTGCAATCGTCAGCACAACCGGCGGAGTGGATGCCATACGTTTCGAATGTATCTGAAATTCGAGAGAGAGCAAGCCGATTGGGTACCTAAGGGTTCCTTTAGTGACGGCGCAAGCTACCGGTCGCTTGCCGACGACGAGCAACTTCGTACGAAAATGAGCACTTCCTGTTGATAACTCTCTAGTTATTATGTGATGGGTACGCCCAAGGCTAAACAGCTGATTTCATGGAAGTTGCCTTATTTTAGAGGTAAGCCTATTAAATACATAACGATACGGGTGATAGTGCAGCTTTTACTTGCTCATAAATTTATATATTAATTATTTATTATCATAAGTTTACAAGTATTATATAATGTTTTACATTATATTTAGGCAATTGATGGTTGAAAAGTAATGCACACAGCAGTTACCTTCCAGCCTTGACTCATCCTCCTCCAGTCAGTACCATTTAGCTATCCCAACGAAAATCTAACAGTCGCATTTGGAAAGCGTTGGCGACTGACTTTGAAAAAATGAGGTGAGTGCATGAAGAAACCTATAGCCCACGGACTGGCTCTGTTTTTGTCGTTGACCGGTCTGG
>JAYVEP010000086.1:0-5239 GCA_043749225.1 Acidobacteriaceae bacterium | reverse complement strand
ATGGTATTCTATGAAGGTCTCGAGCCGGTAGCTCAGTTGGTAGAGCATCGCACTTTTAATGCGGTGGTCGCGGGTTCGAGCCCCGCCCGGCTCACCATTCCCCCTCAGTTGATCGTCGTACGGCGGACCCCCAGGTCCGCACGACCACACCTCCTTGCGAAGCGCCTTCTTACCCTTCGTGGTCTTGGCGGACGCGACGAAGGCGCTGCGCTTAGAGTTCTTGGTGGCTTGCTTTGCTTTTCATGGAAAGCTTCCCTGCTCTCGGGCTCAATGCCGGTCACTTAAGCAAAAGTGGGGCGGTCCTCTGGACCGCTAGGCGGTCCTCTGGACCGCTGCCGGCCTCTGGCCGGCCCGCTCGTCAGAGCGGGGATCCCCACGCTAACGCGTGGGGATCGAGCGCGCGTTAACGGCGAGAACCCGAAAATGTGCAAACTCCCAAGCGGGGCTGGAAGCCCCGCGCGGACCGGAGGTCCGCCCCACTAACTAACACTAACTGAACAGTACCAGGCTTAGCTTGATCGAGAGCCATTGAGCGGGCGGCCTTCGCAAGCGTGAAGCAAACCTGGACTAACGATTCGCGGCGTTTGCCAGCACAAATCCATTCTCGTTTAAGGTGTATTGAACAAACTTTGGGGGAAAGAAGGAGTCCAGATTCGCAAGCGCCCTAAAACTGACGATGTTCATGCGGTTCAGTCTGAGCGAAGCTTCGTCAATCTTGTTAGCCCTCGCACCCGCAAGGAGCGGGCCCGTGAGTTGCTCGGTTACGGGTCTCGAGGCTTGTTGAAATTCAGCGTTGACAGCCATCGTTTTGATTGCGAAAGACTCCAGACTGCGTTGCTTTTCCGTATCGCTCATTCTCTGCCAGGCCGGATTTGTCAGTACTATTCGTGTCACTCCCTTGAAGGTCCAGAAATACTGTTGCTGGGTCAATGATCTCCCGCCATTGGCGATCTCCCAATTGAGGAGAATGCACTCAGCCAAGGTTCCGGACAAGTCACCCAACGGAATCGTTTTCGTCTGGCTATAGTGCACGAACGTCCACCATAACTGGAGTTGTTGAGGATCTGTTACCAACGGCGCCGGGGGCGGCGTGAACCGCTCGGTGGCTTTCCCTTCCCGAATCAGACGGATGCCGCGGTCCTCAAAACCGGTGCTGGTGAGTTCGAGACCTTCCACGGGATAAGGCCACAAGGCGGCCAGCGTATTGCGAGCCGTCTGCCGCGCCTGTTCGCGCAGCGCCCGATTTCCAGTCTTCTCCGCCGTGACGGACTGAACCGCCGCGGTTGCCGCATTCATGCCGTACAGTTCAAATTGAAGTTGCCGTTCCTGGTCGGTATACGTTTGGAACCGCGCGTGATGCATGAGATTATTGCGGGTGGCTTCGGTATAGGTTCTCCGCTGCGCCGCAGTCGGAGTCTGCCCTCCGGAGTAGGTTTCAAATGCGATCGCAAACGCGAGGCCCCAACCGTCGGCGACATCGTTCAGGTTGCACTTGTTCGTTTTCGCCAGAAACTCGAAAGAATCAAGGCCGCGGGCATACTCTTCGGTCCACGCCTGTCGATCGGCGGGATTTGGCGCTTGTGCACCCAACTGAGCCGGAGCAATCGGACCCGTCGTGCGCCGGAAGGTGGTGCTGGCTTGCCCGGCGTCGATGCGCGCCTGCCCCGCAGCCCGCAATCGCTCGTTTTCCTTGTCTGCAATGAACGCATACCCCATCAATTCGCGCTGCTTCATCGCACGCTGGAGCCTTCCTATAGGGTTGGTAACATCGTCAAGGGGATTGCTGATCCCTTGAGCTAAGCCAGTGGACCCGCTACCAGCTAGCAGTAATAAAGCCGCAATGGTTAGCCGGCTAACAAAGTACAATGACCCGCGCATAGATTAACTCCTCATTTCTTGATATTCCGCAACTTAGTTCTTCCGCTCCCGCACCTGTTGTCTAATTGCGTCGCGCATCGCACGGTCTTGTTTTAGCACCGCGGCGTCGAAAGCCGCGACGATCGTGTGACAAATCGAACGCTCTTCCCCTTTTGCGCCGCTCAGCATGACCAGGCTGCTGCGGAGAAGCTCACGGTCCGGTTCAGGGCCAAAAATCGGGTTCGCTGGAACTTTTTCAATCCTTGAATAGACATAGGAAACCACCAAGCCGGCCGGTCCTCCGGTTCCGTCACCCAGCCGAACCGTTCCCACCCTCAGCCGGTAGTCTGGATTTACGGCCGTGATCTTTACCCCTCGGTTCAGCGCGTGTAACTCTTGCGAAACATAGCTCTGAACTTCGGATTTCAGAGCGCCGTTATCGCCGGAGATTGTGAGGTCGACGCCAAGCGTCCAATCCGGGGGAGCTTGAGCAGCCAGAAACTGGGTTCCAAGCAGTACCGCCGCGAAAAGATTCATAAGCTGACGCATGATTTGCTCTCCCTCTTTCGGATTTACCCCGCACTACAGGGCTTGTTCTACCGTCCTGTCGATGGTGAGCGGTGGGTTTCCGGGTGCAATGATTGTGTTGGCCGAAGGAGAACTTCCCGTCTTGTGGAGTTTGTCATGAGTGTTCCCCTTGAATGAGAGGCCTATGGAATTTGCAACCTTGCCCGCACGAGCGCCCGCTGCCGTAACAGAACTCTCGGTGGCTCGGGCGCGTTCGGAAACTGTGCTTGAAAAGCCGAAACGGAGTGCTCGTACGCCGCCAGGGCATCGGCGTCGTTGCCCTGCGACTCGAGTATGTTCCCGCGTAGTGTGAGCGCGTTGATTTGGTCCGGTTGCCTGGTGAAAAGATCGTCCAGCGCCGCCAGCGACTTGGCCAAATCCCCTGCCAGCACATAATAGCTGGCGAACAGTTGTGCCTGGTCGGCATCGTCGAGCAGGCTCAAAGTCGCTGGCGGATCATTGATCGTGATCGAGACCGCCACGCTTGCCACGCTTCCTTGCCAGCCGTCCACGGGTAGATCGGTGTTGTCCAGTATGGCTGTTAGCTGGTACACTCCGTTGGCGATATTTGTCGTATCTTCGGGAGCGATTCGCCAACTGACGATGCCGATTGCACTCCCGTCCAGATGCAGAGTGGGTTCGGTCGAGGGCGTGACCTGGATCATCCAACTGACCGGCTGTCCCTGGCTGTCCACCACCGCGAGTTGGACCGCCGAAGTCCATCCCGCATCACCATGGGACACGTCGAGCAGAGCCGCATCGGCCGCGTACTGGCGCGAATGTTGAATCACCGCACTCACTAAAAGGGGAGTTCCGCGGCCAACTTGCACCTGCCGCGAGCCGTTTACGGAAGCTGCGATCGAAGGGTTCGACGAAGGGCTCTGCGCTTGCGCCGCGACGGCGCAGAGAGCGGAAAAGAGCGTAAGAGCTGGATTGAGTCGTGTGTTCCTGTTCCACATGCCGTTCGTTCCTCATCTCGTATGATCGTAGCGATCGTTAATGCAAAGCTGCGCTTTACAGTTGCCGCGGGGGGCGTTGCCGAAGCTATATTTGTTTGAGGGATCGTTGATGCCGCTACCGCGGCTGGTGTCGCACAACACGGGCTGGTTATTGCGATACGGCTGCTGGGGAAAGACAATGGAGCGTTTTCGATCATCGATCAAAACAGGTGTGCTGATGGGGTAAACCTCGGCGGTGTCGTACCGCATAACGCACCCCTCAACCCCGCTATCAAGGCCGCCATAGACGCCAGCACGCCAAGTCGAGAAGGGGTCGATGTTCGGCGCCCTCTGGTGAGTTTCGAGAAATGCCAACGCAGGCCCGTTGGACCCGCCAAAAGACGTTTCATCTACCCAAACCTCTAAAAACGCTGGCTGCGGATTGCTCCAGAACAGCAAAAGATCTTCCCCAGAGCTATGATGTTCGACGTTCGACCCATGGAGCATCTCATGAACTGTAATCCCGCTGATGTAATCTTCCCTCGCCTTTGGAGGTTTGCCGTTTTTTTCCAGTCTTGCACCTTTGTCGTCCAGTTGTTGCCGAGGAATTCCTATAAATTGAACTGTTTTCGGAGTGCCAGCGCCCACCCGATGGGTGTATGCGTATCCTTGCAATTCCGGTTCATCTTTCAGAATGAGCGCATGTTGGGGGTTGTGATTAAAACCAGCTTCGGCGTTGAAGTTAATGACCGCATTTTTCTCGCTGAGCAGCTCGTCGGATCGTAACTTCGCATGCACGACAATCCTTGTCAACTGCGCATACAAGGCGGCCGCGCCCTCCCGCTGACCGCTCATGTCGCATACAAATAAATCCTTCTTCGCCGGATCCTCCTCGATGCGCTTACCATTCTCGTAAAAACCGCGATATTCCTCATAGAGCGTGAGCCCGTCCCCGGGGTGGCCATCGCCGACGGGATCGAGCTCACTGTCGTCCGTATCGGGCTTTCCGGTCACGTGGTGGTCCGCTTTCCACGAGTCCGCGATATGTGAATTGATCAGGCGCTTGGGGATACGTACCTTTGTCTGTGAGCTATCATCTTTGAGGTGACCGACAACTGTGCTGCCGTCTGTCAATATCGCCGTGATTGTCAGCGTTCCGTAGGCACCCCAATCATAAGATGAAATTGTAACGGGAGGCGAGGTTATATACTCGCTCTCGGGCGATTCCGCTTTGTCGGAACTAGGCACCGATAACCCTGGATTGCTGGCCTTGTCGATCTTCAAATCCGGATCTGGAGGAGAATCTGACTTCGGAGGATAGTTCATCACAATACCCGGGACCTTTGACCGGTCCGCGTCGTTCAGCTCATAGGTGAACTTCTTCACTCGAGCCGTGGGAACACTGCCATCCTTGTTTTGAAGCTTGCCGGTAAACGTGAGAGTGTTGCCGGGCGTTTTTTCATCCCCGCCCGCCTGAGGACGCCAGGTATCGTACCCGTCGGCGGTGATTATTAGGTCGAGGTCAGGCGCATCCCCGGTGAAGTCCCACGTCGTTACGGTGGTCGCGTCAGGAGACGGCAGCGGAAATCCCAAATAGGGAATCCAAAGGTGGGTCTCCGATCCTTGCACGTGGAAGCCGGTCGAGGGCGCCGGGAAATCTGTTTCGAGATAGGCTTCCATCCTACCCGCAGTCTTAAGCACGGGACAACCTGTCGTAACGAGATCGCCAAAAATCTCACTCGCGTCGGAAAAGCTGGCGAACGTTGCACCCGAAAGCCGGAGATGGCCAACGCTAGTTTGGGTGGAGTTATCATGGCGGCTCCAAGTGACCTTGCAAGCGTCAGGGAAAGTGAGCGAAAAATCGTCATTCCACAAAA
>JAYVEP010000085.1:0-36003 GCA_043749225.1 Acidobacteriaceae bacterium | reverse complement strand
AACTTGCTATTCTAGCCAGTTTCTGGGGCTTGAACAAAAGTATCGAACAAACGACACGAGCCGAACTGGCCGCCTTAGTTCACCCGCCCCTTGTCCTCTTCCGGCAGTTCGGCGGAAAAGTAGCGAACGTGCAGCGGTGCATCGCTAGCCACGGGAATGCGCTGGATGCCGGTATCCGTGGGCGAGAAAACGTACCAGCGGCCTTCGGCTGCGACGAAGTCTACGAAATACAGATTGTCGTTCAGTTCGAATTGCACTGGATCCCTTTCTGGCGAAGAGAAAGCAGATTCCTCGCTGCGCTCGGAATGACAAATCTTAAGATTGACTCGTGTCACGCAGCGGAGCAAGCTCCGCTGCCACACGAGACTTATTTCTTGTCGTCCACGTCCACGTACTCGGCGTCGATTACGCCTTCGTCTTTCTTTTTCTCTCCGCCCGAGGTCCCGTTGGGCGAGCCATTCGCTGTGGCATCGGCAGGACCACCTGCTGCGCCCGGAGTTCCCGGATTCGCCGCCGTCTGCGCCGCTTTGTACATCTGCTCAGCCAGCTTGTGCGATGCGGTAGTCAGATTCTCGCGGGCCTTGTCCATGGCAGCCTTGTCGCCACCATCCAAAGCCTTCTTGGCGTCGGCTACTGCATTCTCCACGTCGCCGCGCTCGGAGCCGGATATTTTGTCGCCGTGCTCACGCAGCATCTTTTCCACGCCGTAAACCATGGAATCGAGCTGGTTCTTGGCTTCGATTTCTTCGCGTTTGGCTTTGTCGTCGGCCGAGTTCGCTTCCGCTTCCTTGGCCATGCGCTCGACTTCCTCTTTGCTAAGACCGGAAGACGATGTAATCGTGATCTTCTGGTCCTTGCCCGTCGCATTGTCTTTTGCCGTGACGTTAAGGATGCCGTTTGCGTCGATATCGAAGGTAACCTCAATCTGCGGAATGCCGCGCGGAGCCGGAGGCAGGCCCGTCAAATGGAACTTGCCCAACGTGCGGTTCTGCGCCGCCATCGGACGTTCTCCTTGCAGAACGTGTACTTCCACCGATGTCTGGCTATCCGCCGCGGTCGAAAATGTTTCCGTCTTGCGCGTCGGAATCGTCGTGTTGCGCTGAATCATCGTCGTTGAAACGCCGCCCAGAGTTTCAATCGAAAGCGTGAGCGGAGTCACGTCGAGCAACAACAGATCCTTGACGTCGCCCTGCAGCACGCCGCCCTGAATGGCAGCGCCGACGGCAACAACTTCGTCCGGATTCACGCCCTTGTGCGGCTCGCGCCCAAACAATTCTTTTACCAAGGCCTGAATTCGCGGCATACGCGTCTGACCACCGACCAGCACCACTTCCTGAATTTTATCGGCAGTAACGCCGGCATCCTTCATGCACTGTTTGCACGGAGCGATCGAACGCTGCAATAAATCTTCAATCATCGTCTCGAGCTTCGCACGCGTCAGCTTCTTGACCAAGTGCTTCGGCCCGCTAGCGTCGGCGGTGACGAACGGCAGATTGATTTCCGTCTCCATTGTGGTCGAGAGCTCGATCTTGGCGCGCTCGGCTGCGTCACGCAGACGCTGCAACGCCATTTCATTACCCTTGCCACGCAGATCGAGGCCTTCATCCTTGCGGAATTCGTCAATCAGCCACTCCACAATGCGCTGGTCGATGTTGTCGCCGCCGAGGTGAGTGTCGCCATTGGTGGCCTTCACTTCGATGACGCCTTCACCCACTTCAAGAATCGAAACGTCGAATGTGCCACCGCCAAAGTCATAGACGGCGATCATTTCGTCTTTACCCTTGTCGAGGCCGTAGGCCAGCGCAGCCGCAGTCGGCTCGTTGATGATGCGCTTGACGTCCAATCCGGCAATTTTGCCAGCGTCTTTGGTAGCTTGGCGCTGAGCATCATTGAAATAAGCAGGCACGGTGACCACGGCTTCGGTCACAGTCTCGCCGAGATAGTCTTCCGCCGCCTTCTTCAGCTTTTGAAGAATCAGCGCAGAAACCTCCGGCGGCGAATAAGTCTTATCCTGCGCAACGATGGCAACGTTGTCCCCCTGTCGGACCACCTTGTAGGGGACCATCTTCATCTCTTCGTTGGCTTCCTCGAAGCGACGTCCCATAAAGCGCTTGACCGAATACACCGTGTTTTCCGGGTTGGTAATGGCCTGACGTTTGGCAACTTGGCCAACGAGGCGCTCTCCGCTTTTGGTAAAGCCGACGATCGACGGAGTGGTGCGCCCACCCTCTTCGTTGGCGATCACTTTCGGCTCGCCGCTTTCCATCACAGCGACAACTGAATTCGTAGTTCCGAGGTCAATTCCGATGATTTTGGCCATGTCTGGCCTCCTTATTGTTTCTATAAGTACTTGACTTATAATGGCTTAACTCAAAATATCGTGCCTACCAGTAAAGTCATGATACGACATGAGTGAGTTATTGTCAATCTTTGGATGATACTGGGCGGCATAGGATGCACTGAAGAAGGAAAAGTTCGCTTAGGGAGGGCAATACGCGCCCTCTGAGACGGCGCTGGTGGCTATACTCTAACCTCTGAGCGCAATTCTAACGGATGTGCGCAAAATCAGCGGTTCTAGAGAAGGGGCAGGACCAGACAATGACGATGAACGAATACCAAGAGAAGGCAGGAAGCACGGCATCTTACCCGAGCATGGGTGAGAATTTGTGCTACCCGGCTATGAAACTGGCAGGAGAAGCTGGAGAGTATTGCGATAAGTCGGTAAGCGGTGGCGCAATACCGGCAGCATGTCGAGCCGTGGGATGGAGCCTACCGAGATTGAGGAGTACGTGAAAGAGCTAGGCGACGTTCTGTGGTACATTGCCGCCTCTGCCAAAGAACTCGGTTTCACTCTAGAACAAGTCGCTCAACTCAATCTGAAGAAGCTCGCCGACCGAAAGGAACGCGGCGTCATCAAGAGCGAGGGAGACAATCGGTAGTCTTTGCCCCTCGACCTCTGAGCCTCAGTTATTCCACCGGGTTATTCCACCGTCACCGACTTCGCCAGGTTTCTAGGCTGATCCACGTCGCAGCCGCGGCGGACGGCGATGTGGTAGGCCAGCAATTGCAACGGCACGATTTCGAGAATCGCCGAGAGTTCATCGGGAGCTGGCGGAATGAATAGAACGTGATCGGCGCCTTCCTTGATTTCCTCGTCGCCTTCGGTGGCTAGGGCGATTACCTTACCGGAACGCGCTTTGACTTCTTTCAAGTTCGACATCGTTTTTTCGTAGCGCGTGACGGAATTGGGGTCGTTGCGGTCGCAGGTTGCGATCACTACAACAGGAAGGTTTTCGTCGATCAGCGCGTTGGGGCCGTGCTTCATTTCGCCAGCGGGATAGCCTTCGGCGTGGATGTAAGAGATTTCTTTTAGCTTGAGCGCGCCTTCCAGCGCGATGGGATAGTGGATGCCGCGCCCCAGGAACAGGAAATCCTGAGCGCGGACATAGATTTTTGCCAGGTCTTCGCAGGCGCTGTCGCGGGTGAGCAGCTGCTCGATTTTGCCGGGGATGCGAGTCAGTTCGGCAACCAACTCTTTAGCTCGTTCTGATGTTAGAACACCTCGTACTTCGCCGAGATACAAAGCGAACAGATAGAGCGCGGTAAGCTGTCCGGTAAACGCCTTCGTCGACGCAACTCCGATTTCGGGACCGGCGTGCGTGTAGATCGTACCGTGCGCTTCGCGGGTAATCATGGAGCCCACAACGTTGCAGATCGCCAGCGTCTTAGAGCCTTTGGCCTTCGCTTCGCGCTGGGCGGCGATGGTGTCAGCGGTTTCGCCGGATTGCGAAATTACAACCGTCACCGTATCCGGCAGAATGATGGGATCGCGATAGCGCCATTCGCTGGCATAGTCGACTTCCACGGGTACGCGGGCCAGGCGCTCAATCATGAACTTGCCGGCAAGTCCGGCGTGCCAACTGGTTCCGCAGGCAGAAATGTTGATCTTCTTCATGGTGCGAAATTCATCTTCGCTGATTTGCATCTCGTCCAGAAAGATTTGCCCGGAATCCTGAGAGACGCGCCCTAGCGTCGTATCGCGAACGGAACGCGGCTGCTCGTAAATTTCCTTGAGCATGAAGTGCTTGAAGCCGCCTTTTTCCGCCATGATCGGGTCCCAGGTAATGTGCTGGACTTCGCGCGTGACGGGCTTGCCGTCGAAATCGCTGACCTGCACGCCGCTCTGGGTGAGGACAGCGAGATCGCCGTCGTGCAAGAAGAACATGTCGCGCGTGTGGTAGAGGATCGCGGGAACGTCGGAGGCGACAAAGTATTCTTCGTTGCCAATTCCAATAACGGAAGGTGGACCGAGACGAGCGGCGACGATTTTGTTGGGATCGTCGGCGGAAATCACGCTCATGGCAAAAACGCCGGTCAAATCTTTGCAAGTCTTGCGAACGGCTTCTTCCAGCGGAATAGGTATCCCGTTGTTACCCGCGCCGTGGAGATATTTTTCGACCAGATGGGCGATGATTTCCGTGTCGGTTTCGGTCGTAAACTTGTGGCCTTCCTGGATCAACTTTTTCTTCAGCATCAGGTAGTTTTCCACGATGCCGTTGTGGACTACGACAATGCGCCCGGTGCAATCGCGATGCGGGTGGGCGTTCTCTTCGCTAGGACGTCCATGCGTAGCCCAGCGCGTGTGGCCGATTCCGTAGGTGCCGTCGAGGGGCTGTTTGCGAATCACTTCTTCGAGGTTGCGTAGCTTGCCTTCGGCGCGACGAATCTGCAGGCCGTCGCCATTGCCGCAAACGGCAATTCCAGCTGAATCATAGCCGCGGTATTCCAACTTGCGCAAACCTTCGATGATCACCGGTACAACCTGCTTCTTGCCGACGTAGCCAACGATGCCGCACATAGTGAAACTCCTTGCGAGTCTTGTGTATTTCCGTCACTGATTTTTCCGTCAATCGGGGGGCGCGAAGACGATGGAACTGAAAACTATTCCTGGAAACCTAGGGGAGACTTCGATCCTGGGGCTGCTTGTCGCAAATCTTAAGACTTTTGTCATTCCGAACGGTTCTATCGTGAGGAATCTGCTATTCCCCTACCGCACCGAATTTCTACTTACTCTTCCACCGTAAAACGAAATTCCTCGATAACAGGATTGGTCAGCACTTCGCGAGCCATTTTTTCGACTTCGGCGTTGGCCTGTTCCTTGGTCAATCCGCCGTTGAGAGCAATTTCAAAAAACTTGCCTTGTCTCACATCGCCGAGCCCCTGGTAGCCCATTTTCTTGAGGGCTCCCTGAATGGTTTTGCCTTGGGGATCGAGCACAGTTTTCTTCAAAGAAACGTAGACGTGAGCTTTCATGGGGGTAGGACAATTATACGTCAGAGGAGGGACGGGGGGCCCCAAGCCAAACAAGAGGAATGGTTACCTTTGTGCAAAGCAGATGAGTGGACACAGTCTATGGGGCAGGGGCGCCTCGCCCGCGCAAACGCCCAACCAGCGGGGACGGTTTGGCTCCAGCCCTAGTCGAACTGTCTTAGCTTGCCATCCAGCTCGGAAAGCGCATCCTGCAACATCTGCCGATGGCGGGAATTCCGCACCGCCACGATCTGCTCCAGGATTCGCCTACGGGAAAGCAGTAGGCTTTCCTTCTCGTGTTTCTGTGCGATCTGCTCCGGTGTCAAACGCAGCTTTGGCTGATTTTTCGAGGATGCTGCCTCGGCTTGCTGCTCTTCGACGAATTTGCTTTCCCAACCGCGAGACATGAGGGCTAACAGCCACCTCCGCCTCCCTGGTAGAGCTTCTTCCAGGTTCCCTGTTTCTTGCCGTAAATTGTGTAGTCCCAGCTCTCGTAGTAACTATTTCGCACAAAGATTTCGTCGACTCCGTCTCCATCTAAATCCAGCTGGCCCAGGAAATCTGGAGTCGAAAGGTCCTTGAGATCGTCCAGATCAGTGGTCGCGGTGTGCACTTTGAGCTCGGTATGATAACCAGCCTCGCTGGCAGTGAGGACAAGGAATAGTCGACGCTCCATTTTCTTGTCACGGAGGCTAAAGATGCCCACAACTTCCAGTTTGCTGTCGCCGTCGAGACCAGTTAAGACTATGCTTTCCGTCTTGGCCGCTTTCACGTCGTCCGCAGTTGCACCCTCCTGATGGAAGACCTCGCGCGCAAACTCGAGAATATTCTGGGCTTCCTCGGGCAACGGTGGCCGCTGATGAGCAGCGTGGGAGCGAACCACAGGTGAAGACGTGGCCAAGGCGAATTGCGACTCATTCAGGGAAAAACCTGTGGGCAGCGAGGCGGTGGCGCTTTGCGACTCGCAGGAAACGTCAACCGGTTTCTCAATTCGAAGGATTCCCTTCTTTTCGCCCCCCACAAGCAATGGGTACTCAGAGCTTGCGGTAAAATATGACTTGCTGAACTCTGCGACGCGCTGATCGCGGAGTTTTGCATCGATCGTGCTGTCCTCTAGCGGAGGATTCACGAATTGCCCGTTGGCAACCACAGCAATTGGATCGACGATCGTTGTGGCTTGCGGAGGTGCCGATTCCTGGCTGAAATGCGGATCAGTGTAGACGAGAAAAATCACCGGCTGTTTGAGTGGTGGTTCTGCTGGGAAGGCAAATGTGGCGACCAGCGTCCCGAGGAACAACATCGTCAGGATTGCGCGCCCTAAGAGATTCACAACCCAAACAGCTCCCTCAGCCTCTTCGTTTGAGCGCGGCTGACTGGGATTTCGCTGTGCTTCTTGTCATCCATACGAAGCTGGTAGGAGCTCTTGAACCAGGGCACGACCTCTTTGATCCGGTTGATATTCACAAGATACGACCGGTGGGCGCGCCAGAAGAGTTTGGAATCGAGGCTATCGAGCAGCTCTTCGAGGGTGCGGCAGTTGGAGTGACCTTCGAGACCCGACGCTCCGGCCGTGACGACCGTGATCACGCCGTCTTCGATGGAGGCGTAACAAATGTCCTTTTGGTCGGCGAGAAGCATGCGTCCAGCAGCCTTGATGAGCAGCTTAGAGGGCTGCTGCTTTTGCATTTCGAGCATGCGGACCAAGGTTTCCAGGCGATCCTGCGAAACGTTGGCCGGAGACATCTGCTCCTTCGCTTTTTGTACCGCCTGGGCTACGCGCTTCTTGTCGAACGGTTTCAGCAGGTAATCGACGGCGTTGACTTCAAACGCCTTCACCGCGTACTGGTCGAAGGCCGTCGCGAAGACGACCTTGGGGAGCGCGACCTTCTTGTCGAGCAGCTTCTTAATCACGCCAAAGCCATCAAGACCGGGCATTTGGACATCGAGGAAAACCAGGTCGGGCGTGTATTCCTTGATCAGACTAATGGCGTCAAGCCCGTTCTTGCCTTGGGCGACTACATTGACCTCACCAGTACCCTTGAGGAGGTAGGCGAGTTCATCGCGCGCGAGTTGCTCGTCGTCGACGATGAGGGCGGAAAGCTGCATAGTGACCTTACCGAAGTATAGCGAAAATGAAGGGGGCGAGGGGAAAAGCCGTAAACTAGGTCAATGGAATCGATTTACGGGATCAACGCGGTGAGCGAGGCGCTGAAAGCAAGGGGGCGAGCCATCCAATACGTGGCCGTCGCCCGCGAGCGGCACGATGCGCGTTTGCAAAAGCTGATTGAAGAATGCAAGCACGCAGGCGTTAGCGTACGGCTGATGCCGAAGCAAGATATCGAACGGCTTGCAGGTAGCGGAGGGCATCAAGGCGCTGTTGCAATCACGTCGGCCAAGCAGTATTGCGACGTGGAAGATTTGTTGTCTAAACGCCGCGGGCAACACGCGTTGCTGGTCGTTTTGGATGGCATTGAAGACCCGCACAATCTGGGCGCCATTATGAGGACGGCCGACGCAGCCGGTGCGGACGGTGTTGTGATTCCTGAACGGCGGGCAGTGGGAGTGACGTCGACGGTGGCAAAGGCCTCGGCGGGAGCGAGTGAGCACTTACCTGTCGCCAAAGTCACAAATATCGGCCGCGCACTGGAAGAAATTAAGGCTGCGAACGTATGGACGGTCGGCCTCGACGAACGCGCTCCGCAAGCCTATGATTCCATCGACTACATGATGGACTGCGCTTTGGTGCTGGGCGCGGAAGGTAAAGGCGTACATGATTTAGTGCGCAAGAAGTGCGATTTTCTGGTCTCTATCCCGATGTTGGGGAAAGTACCGTCGCTGAATGTTTCCGTGGCGGGTGCCATTGTGCTGTATGAAATTGTGCGGCAACGGCGCGTTGCGACAGCGAAAAGCGCATCCAAGTTGAAATGAAGTTCCTTCGGAAATTGAGCGCGGTCCTGGCAACGATACTAGCGTTTCTAGCCAGCGCTTCGGCGCTTGATCGCGAGGCGTTCACCTTCACTCGCTACGATCTCACCGTTCGCCTGGAGCCGGAGCAGCATCGGCTGGGCGTGCGCGGTCGAATCACTCTGCGCAACGATTCCACAGAGCCGCAGCACATTGCCGCTTTGCAAATCTCTTCTACGTTGAATTGGCGTTCGATTCGCGCAGTTACCCAAGCGGCCTCAAAATCTGGCGAGGAATCGAATCCGAGCATTCCGCTTCAATTTGTGACGCAGCCGTTCGCTTCGGACATCGACCACACCAGCGATCTGTCGGAGGCGATTGTTACGTTGCCACGCGAAGTAGCTCCCAGAGAATCGGTCACGCTGGAAATTGGCTACGAAGGCGTTGTTCTACTGGATGCTACGAGGCTCATTCGCATCGGGACGCCGACAGCCGTCGCGCGTCACAATGATTGGGATCAAATTGGAACGTCATTTACCGCCATTCGCGGCATTGGTTATGTGGCTTGGTACCCGGTCGCGATGGAAGCGCAGAGCCTTGCCGACGGAGACGCGATGTTTGTCGCGCTGGGAAAGTGGAAGGCGCGTCACGCGGAATCCACGATGGACATTTTCTTCGATGTCATCGCAAATCAGCTCGAAAAGGAACCCCTGGTTGTGTGTAGTGGAAACAACGTCCCGACTGTAACAAAAGGGGGCTCGGATGAAATTCACGGAAGCCTATGCACGTTCGAATCGCTCAATACGGTTCCTAGCTTTGCGTTTGCCGACTACGAGGCGGAGGAACATCCATCGTTTCGGTTGTACCATTCGCACGGCCAGACCACTATCGATTTTGTGTCTGCGGGGGACGAAGCACTCGATCTGGTGAGGAACTGGTTTGGCACGCCCAAGGAAAAAATAGCCGCCGTGGAGCTTGTAGATGCCGGGGATGCGCCTTTTGAAGCAGGGCGGTTGTTGTTTGTCTCGTTTGCGCACACGGACGCGCAAACGGCTCGCATGCTCATGGTTCATCAGCTGACGCGAGCGAGTTTTTCATCGCCGCATCCTTGGATTGATGAGGGAGCCGGCTACTTTGCGCAAGCTCTGGCCCGAGAGAAACAGAATGGCAGAGAGGCTGCACTGGACTACATGGAGCGGCACCGCGCTGCGGTGTTACAAGTCGAGAAAGCTGCGACGCCTTCCGGCGGAGAGCCTCTGGTCAGTGCGACTCACGAAGTTTTCTATCGCAGCAAAGCCGCGCTGGTCTGGTGGATGCTGCGCGACATGGTGGGCGACGCCACTCTGAAGAAAGCAATACGCGCCTATGATGCTGGCGCGGATCATGATCCAGCATACTTTCAGCATGTGCTGGAAGAGCGATCGAAGCGCGATCTGACGTGGTTCTTTCGCGATTGGGTTTACTCCGACGTTGGTCTGCCTGATTTCAAAGCCGACTCCGCTAACGCCCGCCAAGGAACGGGGGCGAACTTTGTGACCGCTGTAACGATTGAAAATGTCGGCGTCGCCGGGGCAGAAGTTCCCGTTACGATTCGAACCAACAATGGAGACTTCACGCAACGACTGGAAGTGCGTAGTAAATCGAAAGCAGTCATCCGCATCGCGACTCCGGCGGGACCGGTAGAGGTCGTCGTCAACGATGGGAGCGTTCCGGAATCGGATATGAGCAACAACCGCCTGCAGATTGCAAAAGACGAAGCGCTAAAATAAAAGATGCTACGTCCCCGTTGGTAAGAAAATGAAGTGAGGTGTTCTATGACTGCCGCCGAACTCAAAAAGACTCTCTCCGAAGCGGAACAGGACCCCAAGCGTCTAGCCGCTGCCGTTTCCGGCGTGCCGGAAACCATCCTGAAAAGCAAACCTGCGCCGGATAAATGGTGCATCCAGGAAATTGTCGGCCACCTTGCGGATAGTGAAATTGTGTTTGCTTACCGCTTCCGTCAAGTCTTGGCGGATAAAGATCCCAAGTTCGCGCCGATCAATCAAGACGCCTGGGCGATGGATCTGGGATACCTGGAAGCGTCGGTGCCGGAGCTGGTCGCGCAGTTTGGGTTGGAGCGGCATCACAACTTGCGATTGCTTCGAAGGATGCAAATCGGAGACTTGAACAAAAGTGGTTTTCATCCGGAACGGAACAAGCAGGTAACGCTGGAGGAAATGATCCGCTATTGGGTCGGGCACGGGCCGAACCACTTGGCGCAGATTGAGCGGTTGAAGAAATAGGGGGTGAGTAGCGCTGGCGTCCCGCCGGCAGTCGCCAGGACATCTTGCCCTCACAGCGAGGATCCTTCTGTAAGATAAACCCTCGGCGGGCGAGACGCCCCCCGGACTGCCGCCAGGACGGCGGCACTACACGTGCGATTCGTTGGTGAACTTAACTAACGCTTCCAGTTTTGCCAGAGCGGCTCCGGAATCAATCGCATTTTTAGCAGCAGGAAGCGCCACCGTCAGCGTATTCGCTTGGCCGGCCGCGACGAGCGCGGCGGCGGCATTTAACAGGACGATATCTCGGCGCGCGGATTTTTCGCCCTGCAAAATCTGTCGAATTGCCTTTGCGTTATCCTTGGCGTCGCCGCCTGCGATGTCGTTTAGAGACGCCCGTTGAAATCCAAATTCCTCGGGAGTGACTTCATAGGTGTGAACCTGGCCGTCTCGCACTTCGGCGATTCGAGTGGACGCTGTGATAGTGATCTCGTCCAATCCGTCGTTGCCATGCACCACCAGAGCCCGGCGCAAGCCCAACATACTGAGCGCCTCCGCAAGTTTCTCCACCAGTTCCAGCGAATAGACTCCAACCACCTGCGCTGAGGCGTGCGCCGGATTGGTCAGCGGTCCCAGCAGATTGAAGACCGTGCGAAGCTTCAGTTCGCGGCGCGCGGCTTGGACCACTTTCATAGCGGAATGCAACGCGGGCGCAAAAAGAAAAACCATTCCGACCTCTTGCATGCACGCCGCCAGCCTCTCTGATGAGAGCTCAATCTTCGCACCAAGCGCTTCTATCACATCCGCGGAGCCGCATCGGGAACTCACGCTGCGGTTGCCATGCTTTGCAATACGAACCCCAGCTCCAGCGGCGACAAAAGCGGCGGCGGTAGAAACGTTGAAAGTACCACGCGTATCACCACCGGTGCCACACGTGTCAACAAGGGTGTTTTGTCCGGTGCCGATGTTCTCCAAAACAGAATCGGGACCGACATTGAGTACCGACGCCGTACCGCGGATCGCTCGCGCAAAGCCCACAATCTCCTCGACCGTCTCGCCCTTCATACTCAAGGCAACCAGGAGGCCCGCGATCTGCGCATCCGTGACTTCACCACGCAATATTTCCTGCATGACGGCTTGGGCCTGCGGTTCGGTAAGCGATTCGCGCTGGGTGACGATCCGATGCAACGCGTCGGTAATGAAGGATCGGCCCGCCATATACATTCAGGCTAGCTCAGATAACGATGGAATGGGAAGCTAACTTGCGGATTCGTGATCCATGACTTCCGATGTGGATGCTGCCGGGGCGGCAGATACTAACTCATTCGAATACTTTCGCAGTCCACAGTTCACGCATTGCTTTGCGAAAATGCCTTTGTTGTACCACCAGGTTCCGGCGAAACACTGGCCGCACCTGGGGCAACGCCACATATTAATGCGCGCCCCTAGATAGAGCGTATAGATCATCCAGACCAGCGCAAGTACGAACGCTGGGTTCGGCGTATGAAAGTACTTAAGGCTCAGCAGGGCCGTGCCGACGACGACGGGGACGTAGAGCACGAACAACGCGAGCCACAGGCGGGCTCGCCGTTTGTATTGCCGCCAGGCTTGCTGGTAGTCGCTTGCGTCGTCCATGGGGATGCCGAAGAAGTACGCGGATTCATTCTATGTCAAGCGTAGCAGTTCGCGGAATTCGCAAACTTGGTTCGTCGGCAAGCGTTCAAGACAACTATTTTGGGCTCCGGCTTTACCACACTCCTGCCGTTCTATAGAATCAAGAGTCCGCTACGCGGCCCATCCAGCAGTCGTTATCCTTGGTAAATCAGTAGCGAAATGAGTGCACGGAAATCATCATGAAAATTCACGAGTATCAAGGCAAGGCGATTTTGAAGGCCTACGGCGTCGCCGTGCCGCAAGGCGAGATGGCGACGACCCACGAAGAAGCGGTGGCGATTGCCGAAAAGCTGCTGACGGGCGGGTCGAGTGGCGTTGTGGTCAAGGCGCAGATTCACGCTGGCGGTCGTGGCAAGGGCGGCGGCGTAAAGATTGCAAAGTCCGCCCAGGAAGCCGGGGAGCTGGCGTCGAAAATTCTGGGCATGACACTGGTGACTCACCAAACCGGCCCGGAGGGTCGAGTGGTGCGGAGCTTGCTCATCGAAGAGACGCTGCCCATTGATCGCGAACTCTATATCGGAATCCTGGTCGACCGCGCCGAAGGCAAGCCTGTGCTGATGGCCTCCGCGTCGGGTGGCATGGAGATTGAGCAAGTGGCGGCGGAGAACCCTGCGGCCATCCTGAAGGAATATATTGACGCCACCGGACTCGGTTCATTCCAGGCAAGGAAGATTGCGTTTGCACTAGGATTGCGCCCAGCGCAGATTGGCGCGGCGGTTAAGTTCATGCAGGGACTCTATGCAGCGTTCATAGAAACGGACGCGTCGATGATCGAAATTAATCCGATGATCACGACCAAGGATGATCGCCTGTTTGCACTCGACGCTAAGATTACTTTTGATGACAACGCTCTATTCCGGCATCCGGATTTGAAAGCGCTGCGTGACGTTACAGAAGAAGACCCGCTGGAAGTTGAAGCGTCGAAATACAGCTTGAATTACATCAAGCTGGAGGGCAACGTCGGCTGCATGGTCAACGGCGCGGGCCTGGCGATGGCCACCATGGACATCATCAAGTATGCAGGTGGCCAGCCAGCGAATTTCCTGGACGTGGGCGGTGGCGCAAATGAAGAGCAAGTGGAAAATGCATTTAAGATTCTGCTCAGCGACAAGAGTGTAAAAGCCGTTCTAATTAACATTTTTGGCGGTATTTTACGCGTCGACACGTTGGCGAAAGGCGTGGTTGAGGCTGCCCTAAAAATCAAGCTCAGCTTGCCCGTGGTACTGCGTTTGGAGGGTACGAACGTGGAAGAGGGCAAGAAAATTCTGATGGAATCCGGCCTCAACTTCATTGTTGCGGAAACCATGAAGGACGCGGCCGAGAAGGTCGTTGCAGCCGCTGGCAAAGCAGCATAAGGATCGAGATTCACTATGGCAATCTTAGTCGACAAGAATACGCGAGTTTTGGTGCAGGGCCTGACTGGCCGTGAAGGTACATTCCACGCCAAGGCGTGTGCGGAATATGGAACACAAATCGTAGGAGGAGTGACTCCTGGTAAGGGTGGCACCACACACGAGGGCTTTCCGGTATTCAACACTGTGCAGGAGGCTGCCGAAAAGACTGGTGCGAATACTACGATCATTTTTGTGCCGCCGCCGGGGGCCGCAGATGCAATCATGGAAGCCGCCGATGCCGGTATTGATCTGATCGTCTGCATCACGGAAGGAATTCCGGCGCTGGATATGGTGCGTGCGCGGGAATTTCTACAAACGCGGCGATCACGCTTGATCGGACCGAATTGCCCGGGAATTATTTCTCCGGGAAAGTGCAAGCTGGGAATCATGCCTGCGCGGATTCACAAAGAAGGCTCGATTGGCATTGTGTCGCGCTCAGGGACGCTTACTTACGAAGCAGTGCACCAGCTGACACAGCGCGGCATTGGACAGTCGACTGCCATCGGAATTGGCGGAGATCCCATAATTGGAACAACCTTCACGGATGCGCTGGAGCTCTTCAACACGGATCCGCAAACGGAAGCTGTGATCATGATCGGCGAAATCGGCGGCAATGCTGAAGAGACTGCCGCCGAGTACGTAAAGAAGCATATGAAGAAGCCAGTAGTGGCGTTTATCGTGGGGCAAACCGCTCCTCCCGGACGCCGCATGGGACATGCTGGTGCGATCATCTCCGGAGGCAAAGGCACAGCCGGGGAGAAGATGAAGGCGTTGGAAGCGGCGGGCATGAAAGTTGCAAAGTCTCCGGCGGATATTGGGGAAACCCTGTTTTCCGTACTCGGCGTGAAGGCATAGCAAGTTACGGGCACCTGCAAGGACAGCAGATTCCTCAGGGCTGAAGCCCTTCGGAATGACAAATTTTTAGGATAATTTTAGTAAGACAATTTTAGTAAGACAATTTTAGAAAAAAATTTACTGGCAACTAGCCACTGACGACTGGAATTTACTTATGAAAACACTGCAACGCACTCTTACCATTGTGAAGCCCGACGCGGTCAAACGGAACGCCGTCGGAGACATCATTGAGCAATTCGAGAAGAACAACTTCCGCATCCTGGCGATCAAGATGCTGGAAATTTCCAAACATCAAGCTGAGCAGTTCTACGCCGTGCATGCTAGCCGTCCATTTTACGGCTCCCTGACAGACTTTATGTCGAGCGGACCAATTGTTGCGCTCGCTTTGGAAAAAGAAAATGCGATCGCCGACCTCCGAAAGCTCATGGGCGCAACCAATCCAGCCAACGCGGAAGAAGGCACCATCCGCAAGAAGTGGGCTACCAGCATCGAATTCAATGCGATTCACGGATCGGATGCGGAAGATACCGCGCGGTTCGAACTGAGTTTTTTCTTTGCGGGATACGAGCTGGCGAAATAGTTTTTGAGTGAATCAAGAGCAGGCAGGCGAGGCGCCTGTCTCTCCGTCAGACCGGAGCCGACCTATGCCGATGATTCAAGTAACCATGTTGGAAGGCCGCTCGGCCGAGCAGAAGCGCAGGCTCGCCCAGCGGCTGACCGATGCGATGGTGGAAGAAGCGGGCGCCAAACGGGAAACAATTACGATTGCGTTTGTAGAAGTCCCTCGTGAAAGCTACGCCACTGGCGGCGTGCTGATGGCTGACAAGAAGTAGCTTCTTACCCAACCGCTAGTACCAACCTATCCCAATGGGCTGTACAGATGCCCTTCGGTTCGTTCAGCGATTCGCGGCAAGGTCTTCTTAGCGTACTCCAGAAAATGCCGTGCGGTCTTGTGCGCTTCTAAAGCTGCATCATCCTTGTATTGCTCGTAGATAAAGAAGCGGCGTGGCTCCGTGCGGTGGCGGTGTACCTGGTACATCAGGCACCCCGGTTCCTTCCGGGAAAGTTCCTGCAGTTCGGTGAATGTTTCCGAAACCTCGGTTTCATGCCCGAGTTTCGCCATCCAAACCACCGACAGTACTACCATGATTGACCCGCTCCTCTCTTAAACTCCATGTTCTTGTGACGAAGTTGCTAGCCCTTCATCGCCGCCAAAAACTCTTCCATGTAAATGGTCTGGTCACGGTCGGGTCCAGTCGAAATCATACCGATCTTGGCTCCCGTTTCTTTCTCAAGAAATGCAAGATAGGTCTTCGCCGTTTGTGGCAGTTTTTCGTAGCTGGTCGTTCCCACCGTGGATGTTTTCCATCCCGGCATCTTGGTGTAGATGCACTCCAGCCGCTCGTAGCCGCTCGATTGCGCGGGAGCATCCGTCCAAACTTTACCGTCCAGCTTGTAGCCGGTACAAACAGGAATCTGCGCCAGTTCGTCGAGAACATCCAGTTTCGTGACCACCAGCCAAGACGTGCCATTAATCATGTTGGAGTAACGCAGCAACGGAATATCCACCCATCCACAACGCCGTGGACGCCCAGTTACCGCGCCATATTCGTTGCCACGAGCGCGCAGCAAGTTGCCCATCTCTCCATGATCTTCCGAGGGGAATGGACCGCCACCCACGCGGGTGCAATAGGCTTTCGTGATACCAATGACGGTATCAATCGAAGTTGGAGGCACACCTGTGCCGATCGTCGCACCACCCGAAGTCGCACTCGAAGAAGTCACGAAGGGATAAGTTCCGTGATCGATATCCAACATGCTGCCCTGCGCGCCCTCGAAGACCACGGAATGGCCCTCGGCAATGGCGTGATTCAACAGGGCTGCGGTGTCGCACACAAATGGCGCAATTTTTTCGGCCGCCTCCGCGTATTCCTGGTACATCTTGTGCGGATCGACCGGGTCGCCATTGAACAACGCATGCGCAATCTGATTCTTTTCGGTACAGGCATTCTCAATATGGGTCTTGAGCAGCTTCAGATCCAGCAAGTCCGCCACGCGGAGACCGCGGCGGCCCATTTTGTCTTCATAGGTGGGACCGATGCCGCGCGAAGTTGTTCCAATCTTAACCCGACCAGGCGCGTTTTCCGCCCCGAGTTCCATCATCCGATGGTAGGGCAGAATAACGTGCGCGCGGTTGCTGACAAAGAGGCTGCCATCCACGACAACGCCGAGATCTCGCAGCATGGCCACCTCTTTGAGAAAGGCCAAGGGGTCCAGCACCACGCCGTTCCCAATCACGCTACGACGCCCGGGACGCAACACGCCACAAGGAATCAATTGCAGAACAAACTTCTTGCCCTTAATGATAACGGTATGGCCAGCATTGTGCCCGCCAGCATATCGCGCGACGATAGAAAAGTTTTCGGACAGGACGTCGACAATCTTGCCCTTGCCCTCGTCGCCCCATTGGGCGCCGACGATAACTGCGGTTTTGCCTCTGCTCAATTCACAACTCCGTCAAGAAAATGGCGGCACAATGCCGCCCAACGAATCCGCGCACACTTAGCACCCGCTTGGTGGTTGGACTTGTCTCAAATTGAGTTTTCGCCAGGCGGAATGTACATATCATGATAGCCTGCGCGGCGGTTGGGAGCAATTGCCACCGGACGCCGGTAGTGGCTCAAAAATTAAGCCACTACCCGGACGCCGCTCTCAGAGGGACGTTTTGGGGGCGCGGAAGCCTGTAAACTAACTTTTCATGCCTGAGCTTCCTGAAGTCGAAACCATTGCGCGCGGCTTAGCCCAGCGTGTAACCGGTGAGCGCATTGAGTCGGTTTGGATTGGATCGAAGAAACAACCGCTAAAGTCTTCGGCTTCCAAAATTGCTGCGACGCTTACCGGTAAATCAATTGCCCGCGTTCATCGCATGGGCAAGAACATTGTATTTGAGCTGGGGTCATCGCCCGGACGTATGAGCCCGGTGGCGGATGCCCAATGGATCGTTCACCTCGGAATGACAGGCCGCATGTTGGTTTGCGAGGCGGGTACCGAGCCCATCAAGCATACGCATGCGTTGGTGTCTCTAACTTCCGGAAATGAGATCCGCTTTATTGATGCGCGCATGTTTGGGAAGCTCTCAGTGCATCCACACGGAGGCTTCGATCCAGGCGGAGTTGAGCCATTGGATGTGGAGCTGCCCACGTTCGTCCAACTCTTTCACGGAAAAAAGACGCCGATTAAGAGCGCGTTGCTGGACCAAAAACTTTTGCGCGGAGTCGGCAACATTTATGCCGATGAATCGTTGGCGAGGATTGGAGTGCGTCCGAAACGGCGCGCATCCTCACTAACCCGAGATGAATTGACGCGATTGTGGAAAACCGTGCAGGAAGTGCTTCGCGAAGCCATCCAGCTAGGCGGCTCGTCCGTTTCCGATTATGTGGGAGCAGATGGCGAAGAAGGATTCTTCCAGTTACAACATCGCGTATACGGGCGAGAGGGCGAGCCGTGTCGCACCTGCCGCACACCCATCAAGCGCGTAGTGATTGCGGGACGAAGCAGTCACTACTGCCCGAAATGCCAGAAGTAGCGCTTGAAGTAGCCTTTCAGGAGTTTGTCATTCCGAAGGGCCTTATCCTGAGGAATCTGCTTTCCTTGAATTCACAATAAGGCCGCTCGACCCTCAGTGCGGCCGATTCTTCTTGCCCTTACTCCGAACGCGCTTTTCAGTCGCCTTCTTCCAAAAGGGTTGCGGCTGGTCCTTACGAGGCGCCGCCCCGGCAGCGCCCTCTTCAGGCCGCGGCTCTCTCTCCCGAATCACGTTCTTGGGACGGAACTCCTCCCGGGACTTGGCAACGCGCGGAGCAGGTCGCTCAATAGAAGCCGACACACCTTTAACCCATTTTCCCGGCTTGTCGCTGGGCCGACCGCTACGCGGAGTCTTACTGCTGGGTCTGACGCTGGGACGGGCACTGCTGGGAAAATCCGCGCGGGGCGGACGGGGCTCCTTCGAATCCGGGCGTTGCGTGCGAAATTCCGGACGCGGACGCGAGCCGGAATCGCTGCCCACTCCGCGAGGCCTTTCAAAACTTCTGCCCGCCGGACGATCACTCCTGGGACGACCGGTAGCAGGACGACCAGCGGCAGGGCGAGCGCTCTGAGGAGGCGCGTTCCGAGGACGATCCTCCCGGGGACGGAAACTATTGTGCCTCTGTGCGCCTCGAGGTCCAGCCGCTTCGGACGAGGCTGGCCTGCCAGCCCACTTTCTGGGAGGCCCTGCGCTCGGACGCCCCGCACTTGGACGCCCCGCAAACGTGCCGGTGCGTGGGCTGCCAGGCTTCTTCCAACCGGGGCGCTCACCTCGCCCTCCTGGAATACTCGACGCACCCTCGGCCGTTCGGCGTTGCGGCCTATCCGGACGAAAAGATGAAGTCCTAGGCGCGCCACTCACAACACGCCTGGGCCTGCTTGGCGGATAAGAGCGGACGGGCGAGGCGCTTGTCTCTGCGTCAGTTTTGCCGAGGCTCGGCTGGCCCGCGTTCGGACCTGCTTCTTGAACTTCAGCCCTGCGGGCATCGAATTTGCGAAAGTCGTTTCTTTTAAAACCTTCGCGTCGTGGCGACTTCGCATCACCGGCCCCGCTGCTGCGCGGCTTGAATGCTCCCGCCCTGAATGGCGCCGATTTGAATGGCGCGGCAGGACGAGCTGCCCGGCTCTTCAACACGCGTGGTTGGGCCTCAGCTGGCGCCGACCGCGAGCTCCTGGCTGGCTTGCGGGGAGGAAGCGACGGCGCCGCGGCTCGCTCGGGCACATCCTCCGACTCGTTTTGAAATTCTTCGCGATTTGATCCCGCCGTGCGAGTGTCGCTGGCTATGTGAGCATCGAGCGTAACTCGCGTCTCTTCTGGGGTCTGGAGCGTGCTGGCTCCGCGTTGAATGGCAGCTCGAAGTTGCTCAATTTCCTCTTGATTCAAGTAACGAAACTTTCCGGGATGCACATCCAGAGTGAACGGTCCGTAGCGAACGCGTTTCAACTTCTCAACGTGATGGCCGGTTTCCTCGAACATTTTGCGCACCTGCCGGTTGCGGCCTTCGATCAGCGTCACTTCGTACCAGGGATTCTCAGCTTTGTGGACCAATTGAATTCCGGCGGGCGCTGTGCGGGTCTGAACGCCCTTGCGGTCCGGCAGCGAGGTCCCCAGCCGCAGGCGCTCGATAGCAGCGTCGTCCGGCTGGCCGTCGACTTTTACAAGATATGTTTTTGGAACATGCGAAGAGGCTTTGGTAAGCGCGTTCGCCATCTCACCATCGTTGGTGAGCAGCAAAAGGCCTTCACTGGCGTAGTCAAGGCGTCCCACCGGATAGACACGGACTTTAACACCGCGCAGCAAATCCACGATGGTCGGGCGGCCTTCAGGGTCACTGAGCGTAGTGACATATCCCTTGGGTTTGTTCAGGAGAATATAAACGAAGTGATCCACACGCTTCAGCAACTTACCATCGACGCGGATGTGATCCTTTTCGGCGTCGGCCTTGACGCCAAGTTCGGTGACGGTCTGTCCGTTCACTTGCACGCGACCCGAGGTTATAAATTCTTCGGCTTTGCGGCGTGAAGCGATCCCCGCGGCAGAAATTATTTTTTGCAGGCGTTCCATACTTAGGCCTTCCATTCTTTGGCGCGGGAGCGTATTAAGACTTGACTGTTTCCGTTGACGCGGTGGGCTGGTCCTGTAAATCCGAAGCGGCCTGTTCCTCACTCTCGGACTCTGAAGCTGCGGGCCCAGATGCCGCGGTGGCTTGGGTTTCGCCTTCAAACAATTCGCTCTGGAACGATTCGCTGACCAGCTTTTCGAATTCTTCCATGCTGGGAAGCTCGCTCACTTCGTTCAGCCCAAAGCGCATCAAGAATTCCTTCGTCGTCTTGTACAAAATCGGACGTCCAATGACTTGCTTGCGACCTGCGGTGGTGATGAGCTTGCGATCCAGCAAAGTTGCGATCACACCGCTGGCATCCACACCGCGCACTTCACTGATCTCCGGCACCGTAACCGGCTGCTTGTAGGCGATGACGGCTAGCGTTTCCAACGCCGCCAGGGAAAGTCGAATCGGCGGTTTCAGACTCTTGGCGAATCCGCGCATCAGGTCGTGGTGTTCCGGTTTCGTGGCCATGCGATAGCCGCCGGCAACGGAACTAATTTCAATGCCATGAGTTTCAGCCACATATTCGCTGATCAATTCCTCTATAGCGACCTTCACACGCGCCTTGATGGTGGGGTCGTTCGCTGGGGCAACAGGAGCTGGGGCCGCAGAAGCGGCGGCAACGACGATAGGCTCGCCAGCAGCTTCCCCCGCGTCTGTTTCCGTTACGCGGGCAATGGTTTCATCTGCGTCTGTTTTGGAGGCGGCGTCGGAGGATGCAACCGAATCCTTGACGAGAGCGGTGATCTGCTCGACCGTCACCGGGGTTTCAGTGGCGTAAATGATAGCTTCGATTTTAGCTTTCAGGCTCATGTTAAGTTTCTATTTCCAATCGTCGCGAACGGCGGCTTGTTCAGCCATAACCGCATCGAATTGCGCGTGTTTCTTAAGCAGAATATCGCCAAAAACTCGCTCCTGCCGCAACAAAATCGCTTGCAAGCGAACTAATTCCAACAGGGCGAGAAACATGCAAACCAACGCGTTCCGCGACTGCACATTGCGCAACACCTGTTTCAAGCGCACAGGCTTATCTTCCAAAGTCAAACGCCGCCGCAAGTAGTCGATCATCTGGCCGACCGTAACCTGCTCCTCATCCACCTGCAGAATCGGACGATTCTTGGCGCGATCCAAAATCTGTCGGAACGTGCGAACGAGGTCGATCACATCCGCAGCCAATTCCGCTTCCGCTCCTTCGTCGTTGAAAAACTCCTTCAATACGGGGTTGCTGACCACCGCATCTTCCAACTGCTGTTTTTGCTGCAGCATTTGCGCCGCAGACTTAAATTTCTCGTGCTCCAACAGTCGATTGACCAGCTCTTCTCGCGGATCGTCCAGTTGATCCTTCGGGGCATCCGGATCGCGCGGCAACAACATGCGCGACTTGATCTGAATCAGCAACGCCGCCATGTAGATAAACTCAGCGGCTACGTTTACATCCAACTGACGAATTTTTTCTACATAGCCCAGATATTGGGCGGTGATCCGCGCAATCGGGATGTCGTAAATATCAATATCTTGTTTACGGATAAGATCAAGCAGCAGGTCGAGCGGGCCATCATAAATCTGATCTACTGAAACAGAGAAAGAAGACTCGCTCTCTTTTTCCTTCTTCGCCGCATGCTTTTCGACGGCTGGAGCGGCTTGCACCGGACTCGGCTGGAGCGGATCAGCGTGTGGCGGATTAACTTGTACCACGGATTGTGAATGTTCGGTCATCAGCGACAGCTACTTATTCTCCGGGTTTTGCGGCGGCTCATACTCCAGCGAAATCGACATGGCGTTGCGCACATCCTGCATGGTCCCATCCGCAACCGTGCGCGCACGAACACAGCCCGCCTCAAGAATATCCCACGCCAGCCGGGGATTGCTCTCATATTTCTTGCGGCGTTCCTGGATGGGATTCAGAATTTGCACTAACGCGTCCGCCGCCCAACCTTTGCATTCAATACAACCAATTCCCGCTGACCGGCAGCCTTCGTTTACCTTGGCCATCGTCGCCGAATCGCTGAAAAGCTTGTGTAGATCGCCCACCGGGCAAACATCCGGATCCCCAGCATCCGAGCGCCGAATGCGCTTGGGATCGGTCACCATGGTCTTCAGTTTCTGCCGCACCACAGACTCCGGATCCGTCAGCAAAATCGTATTCCCGTAAGACTTCGACATCTTGCGACCGTCAGTTCCAGGAAGTCGCGGAGACGGCGTGAGCAAAGACTGAGGTTCGGGAAAGACTTCTACTTGCTTCGTGTAGAAGCCATTGAACCGTCGCGCCACTTCCCGCGTGAGTTCCACATGCGGAACTTGATCGTCCCCAACAGGAACAAAGTCACCTTTGTAAATCAGAATATCGGCCGACTGCAGCAGCGGATAGCCCAGAAACCCGTAAGTCCCGAGGTCTTTTTCCTTAATATTGTCGCGCTGTTCTTTATAGGTTGGCACGCGTTCCAGCCAGCCCAGTGGTGTAATCATGGAAAACAACAGATGCAACTCCGCATGCTGCGGCACATGCGACTGGATAAACATCGTGCAGCGCTCGGGATCGAGCCCGGCTGCCAACCAATCGAGCGCGACTTCCAGCGAATTCTGCTTGATGCTCGAAGTATCGGCGTAGTCGGTGGTCAGGGCATGCCAGTCGGCGATGAAGAAGAAGCAGTCGTACTTGTCCTGCATACGCACCCAGTTGTCGAGCGCGCCAACATAGTTGCCGAGGTGCAGCTTCCCTGTTGGGCGCATACCACTGAGCACGCGTTTGCGTTGATTGGTTCCAGCAAGCATTCAGAACCCCGGGACAATGGAATCAACAGCTGAGAGTGGAGCATGGCGGAGACAAACGGCCGCTCCCTTAAGAATACCACGTAAAATCGCGGCATCTAGCGCTCAAAGCCGCGTTTCTTCCAATGGACACCAGGGGCGAACCCGCTGTTTTAGCGGCTCCTATATAATTTCCGCCTTCACACAAGCGAGGCTCCGATGCAAAAGAATCGAATGAACTCTACTCCGAAAAAGGCTCTGTGTTGGATGATGCTGTCCGTTCTTCTGCTTGCCGCCGCAACTCTGGCAGCGGCTCAGCAGTCCTTCGACGTCGTCATCACCAACGGCCACATCATTGATGGCACGGGCTCGCCATGGTATAGCGGCGATGTTGGAATTCGTGGTGGCAGGATTGCCGCGATCGGCAATCTGTCGGCAGCCTCACGCAAGCAGACCATCGACGCCAAGGGAATGGTCGTGGCTCCCGGATTCATTGACATGCTAGGGCAGTCGGAACTCACGATTCTGGTCGACCCTCGCCTGCCCTCGAAGATCTATCAAGGCATCACGACGGAGATCACTGGCGAAGGCGGATCCGTCGCGCCCCTGAACGACTCTCTGATCCGGGCCGATCACGACAGCTACGAGCATTTCAAGCTCACGGCAGATTGGCACACGTTGTCCGAATACTTCGCGCGACTTGAAAAGCAAGGCATGGGCATCAATCTCGCGACCTACGTAGGCGCAACCCAAGTTCGGCGCATGGTGTTGGGAGACGCGGATGTCCAGCCAACTCCGCAGCAGCTTGATCAAATGAAGGAACTCGTACGTCAAGGAATGCGCGATGGGGCTGTAGGAGTTTCCACCTCGCTGATGTATGCGCCCGCACCCTACGCAAAAACGGAGGAACTCATCGCCTTAGCGGCAGAGGCGGCGAAGTTCGGCGGCATCTACGCCAGCCATATTCGTAGCGAAGGCGATAACGTCTTGGAATCCCTGGACGAAGCCATTCGGATTGGCCGCGAGGCGCATATTCCCGTCGAAATTTGGCACTTCAAAGTCGGCGGCAAAAAGAACTGGGGACGCATGCCCGAAGCCATCGCTGAGGTCGAGGCTGCGCGGCACTCCGGTGTCGATATCACTGCCGACACTTACGCCTATCCTGCCTGGTTCAACACGATGTCCGCCTTCATTCCGCCGTGGGCGCACGACGGCGGCAAAGACAAGCTGATTGAACGCTTGAAGGATCCGGCAACCCGGCAACGCATCCGCAAGGATATTCTCGCTCCGGAACACCCGTGGGACAACGAGTGGGGAGAAATCCCAGGCCCAGAAGCAGTCTTGATCGGAGTGGTCCACAATCCTAAGCTAAGACCTTTGCTGGGAAAAACACTCGCGCAGATAGCTGCCATTTGGAACAATGACCACCCCGAGAAAGACGCGATGGATACGCTGTTCGATTTCCTGGTCGAAGACGACGCCTTCACCGAAGTCGCGGTTTTCGCCATGTCCGAGCCCGACGTGGCGCTGGCGTTGCAGCAACCGTGGGTCTCCATCGACAACGACTCCGAGGGTACTTCACCGGAGGGACTGCTTGGCCAGGACCATCCCCACCCGCGCGCTTATGGAACCTTCCCTCGAATCCTACGGAAGTACGTTCGAGAAGAAAAGAAGCTGTCCCTGGAAGATGCGATCCGAAAATTTTCGTCGCTGCCAGCTCAACGGATGCGGCTTACCGACCGTGGCGTGCTGAAAGCAGGAATGTGGGCGGACGTAGTGATCTTCGATCCCGGCGCCATTCGTGATTTGGCAACGTTCGACAAACCCAACCAGCTCTCCGAGGGAATGCGGTTTGTTCTCGTGAGCGGAACACCTGTGATTGAGGAGGGAAAGATGACAGGGTCGCTGCCTGGAAAAGTGTTGCGCGGACCAGGCTATCAAAAGTAATGCGTGAAATCTATCTTTGTTGCAAAGTGAGCACGTGTGCTCCGACAGCCGCGTTATCAATGCGCTCGGGCAGAGTAAAGTGGGAATCGATTCCGAGTTCTGGATGCTTAGGTTGGATGAATTTTTGTGCGAATAAAGCCAGCGCAAAATTCGGCACTTCCACGCCATCGAGCGAAACCGAATCGATGTGAATTCTCGCCTCGCCGTGCGCCGCTTCTCCATGCGCGACAGCCACGACATCATGCAATCCACTAAAAATCGACAGTAAGGGATTCATGGAATGGCTTCCGGCACGCACTTCGTCGAAATTCACCTTTGCATACGTCGTGACCACACCCGGCGCACCCTCAAACCGCAGAGACTCAACACCTGCAGGTAGTTTGAGGCCTCCACCAGCGACGAAGGCATTAATCTCTTGTTCCGTAAACTGGACAGGCCGCGAGTTGGGAACCGGCAGCTCGGAGTTCTTCCGAAGATAGGCAAGCTTCTGTTCCATACTGGCTTTAGGCGAGACATTCGGAAATAAAGCTGTGCCGCTCAGCAACGCCAACGCGGAGAACATGCGCAATCTTCTAAGCATAGGGAACGTCATCTACTCTTGCGATTCCGAGGATGCCGCGGTAAGCGCTGCCACGTGAGGCGCTTCCAGCGGACCAGTCGCCGTAACCCCTCCAGTCGGCACCGTGCTACCCTCGCGGCGCAACTGCAGATCGAGTTTGCGGCTCAAGGAAGCTACCCCCTTAAGTGAGTAGATGCCGCGCGAGCTCTGGAGTTTGCCTTCAGAAAGCGCAAGCAGAGAATTTCCCAGGCTTACCTTCACCTGCAACCTGCGAAAACGCAGCGGCGCGCTTGGAGCGGCCAAATCAAAGTGGGTTAGTGCACCATCACGGGCATCAAGGTCAAGCTTCCCGTGCGCGGAGGCCTGAAGCGCCGCTGCGTCCCATCCGTTAAATCCGAGTTCATACTTTCCGTTTGCAGTTCCGCTAAACCAGGTTGCCCGCGCGAATTTCCCCAACTGCGCGAGGGATACATTTTCGTAGCTTCCCGATCCGGAGTAAGTGGGTATAGCTTGTGTAAAGTCCGCCTTCCAATCGCCAATATGTCGCCCGCCGAATAACTCGCCCTTTACGTTTCTAGCCTGGAATACTCCACCATCGAGCGTGATTTGCAACACCACATTGCCAGCCACAAACTCGCGCGCCGCCAATCTATCAATCTTCAAAGTTCCCTTCGAGTTCAATCCCCGCAGCAAGGACCCGTTCTGGCCGCCAATCGCTAAGATACGGTACCAAGGTCGTTTGCGAATATTAGGATTCAGAAGCTGATTGAGTTTGTCAGTGGACATTTCATCGGCATGCAAATCCACTGTCGCCGCACAGGATGCGGCGTCTGGGCAGATCCGAGGTCGAGCAACCGCTCCGGTCCAATGTATTCCGCCCGTCGTTGCCGAGAGCTTTTCCAACTTAACGGTATCCCGCGAGAGGGTAACATCCGCAGCCGCGATTTCTATGGGCGCATTTAACCCAGCAAATTCCACACGTGTGTTGCGGAGCTGCATTGTTCCTGTCGTTTGCGGAGCTGCAAAGCCTCCCCAATTCCCGCTAGCATGCCAGGCGAACTTTGCCGCCCCCTCAATGGCAGGGTGAATCGCTGTAACTCCCGCCAGACGTCCGATCTGGAGGATCCTTTGTACCGGACCTTCTCCAGTAAAACTCACGCTGTACCCTGCGCTTGAGAACCACGCGCGGAAATCTGATACCTGCTGATCACCCAAATCTACTTTCACTGGGCCCACTTCAATAGAGTTTTCTGGTGCCACATCGGAAAAGGTTGTCGCACTCGGCTTCGGCTTTATCGGCCACCTTTCCCAGCGATCCTCCGCTCTCCCCACTGCCGCAGTTGATCTTTCTGTTGTAGCTTCCGGGGAGACAGCATGAAATGGAACGCGGCCGAGATTCAGAGTATCTTCACCCTCCGCACTACGCAGAGTTGCAGAGCGGAGGATCAAACCGCTCACTTCGCCGCCTCCTGACCAACTCACGACGCCCACTTCGGTTCTGCGGAAAGAGAGTTCCGCGTCGACCAATCCCGCTGCCGAAAGATCTTCCGGTAATCCCAGCTTTAGCCGCCGGGCGAGCCTTGCCAAAGCATTTGCCGGATACTTAACGGCTGTAGCCGTAAGATCGTACGCTGCGTGTTTTGCAACAATGAAACGGCCAGCAAGTTGCAAACCTCCAGTCCCCGCAGGCGAACTGCAGCGAATTTCTGACAACTCGTGTTTGGGGTTGGAGTAGCGCGCTCCGCACTCGGTGGCAAGTCGCAAAGACTGTGCAGCCACAATATCGTATCGACGAAAATTGTCTACCGAAGCTGCCGTTTGAATCTGCAAATCCTCGATTGTACCCCTGAAATTGGCGGAGGATCGCAGTGTACCCCGCCACCCTCTGTCGGCCCCATAAATCAGTTTTGAAAATTGTCCAAGCTGTGCACCTTCAAATCGCGCGTTGAGATTCAAAGGTGTTCTGCGCAAATCCGCAGCACGCCGCCAAGTACCCTCCACGCGGAGAAGACCCGCGTCCGTGAGCCGCATATCGGTGCGGACGGGCTGGCCTCTCAGACGCACGCCCCATTCGTCGTCCGATTGCAACCAAAGCGCTAGGTCGGCATTCGTCAATGCGAAAGGAGTTTTCTCCAGGCCCAGCTTGAGGTTAACCCGTCCGTCCGTTACTTCGATATACGGAAATCGTGGCCGTGGACCGGCGCTGGAATTTCCCGTCGGCGCCGTGGGCGTATGCGCTGCGCGTTCCAGAAGTGGTTCAAGGTTCCAGACGCCATTCGGACGACGCACTAGATTGAGACTCGCTTCCTTGAAGCTTAATCTGGCAATCTCAATGCGCCAGTGCCACAGTGAACTAGGATGGATCGTCGCAGAAACTTCGTCCGCACGCAGGATGGGTTCGGAACTAAACTGCGGATCGTCAAGCACCGAAAAGTGCGAAAGGTCGAAGCCCGGCTGCGGCAGCACTTTCAAGCTCACGTTGCCGATTTCAACTTTGTGCCCCAGCGCCACACCAAGAGACTGCTCCAACCGGAAACGAAAGCGGTCCGCCCCGGGACGCCACAATAGTAGAACAAGAATCAAAACCACTGCACTGGACACTAGTGCAGTTCGCCGCGATCGCCATGAGCTCACCGCACTACCCTAAGCGTCCGGTTCCACCGGGTCTTATCAAAGATATGAATCGCGGTAGTAAAGAAAGATTTGAGCCGGTCACCAATCTCCGTCTGCAAGTACTCCCCGTCAAACGACCAGTAGATCAGCATCGGGCGGCCAATCAAATTTTCCTGCGGGATAAACCCCCAAAAGCGGCTGTCCAGGCTCACATCGCGATTGTCGCCCATGCCAAAATAATGTCCGGGAGGAACCACTATATCCTCGCCTTGAATGAACTGCGATTGCGCGATCGCCCAATCGGCGTCCACGCCGTACGCTTCCGACGGCGGAACAGCGGGGAAATTATTTCCATATTCCGTAGTCAGTTCCGGATGCTTGTGCATGACAAACTTCTGGTCCAACTTTTCGCCGTTGCGGTAGACCACCTGATCGCGGAGGTGCAAATGGTCACCGGGCATGCCGATAATGCGTTTGACAACGAACAGCCCGCGCACCACCGGGGAAACGAACACGACAATGTCATCGTGCTTCGGTCTTCGGTACGGCAGCAACTTTCCCAGCCAGGTAGACGGCGGAGCAAACTGCACACGGTTAACAAATACGTGATCGCCAATCAGCAGCGTATCCTCCATCGAACTCGACGGAATCACGAAAGATTGCATGACGAATGTAATGATGAACAGCCCCGTGACGAGCACCGACGCCAGCGACGCCATAAACTCTAGGGGAGTTTCTTCTGGTTTCTTCGGTTCGTCTTCGTTTCCGGCGGCTGCCTTTGCGCTCTCTTCTTTCGCCACAATGAATTCCCTTCTGTCTAGCGAGGAACGCGGAACGTGCGATCCCAACGAGTCACTTGAAACAAATGCGTAAACACATACAGGAAGTGAACGATTCTATCACTCAGCATCGTGGTCGCCTGCAGATCGCCGTCGGTGTTGCGAATCGACCAGTAGATCAGCAGTGGTCGCCCAATAATGTTTCCTTCCGGCACGAAGCCCCAATAACGGCTGTCCGAACTATCGTCCCGATTGTCACCCATCACGAAATAATGGCCTGGCGGCACCACCAACTCGCCTCGGTCAATGTGATCGCGCAGAGCTAAAACCCAGTGCGCATCAATCCCGGCACTCAGGAAATCAAGGCGCGGAAAATTATCCCGAAACACATCTTCGGGAAAACCTTCGATATGGACGTAGCTCTCGTGCAGCGGTGCACCATTCACCCAAACTTGCCTATTCACAAGGCGGATGCGATCTTTCGGCACCCCGATTACACGCTTGACAAAGTGTTTGGACGGATCGATCGGATAATGGAACACAACAATGTCCCCGCGCTGCACATGCCTGTATGGCACCAAGGCACTCGAATCATTCCGCCCGCCGAAGTGCAGCTTATCCACTAACAGGTAGTCGCCAATCAGAAGAGTCTCTTCCATGGATTCCGAAGGAATCTGGAAGGCCTGCACCGCAAATGTAATGACGAAGACCGCGATCACTACTGTCATCATCAGGGATTGAATTGACTCCAGCCAATCCGATGATTCCTCGCCGCTTGATTCCCGCACTGCGGATGTCGTGGCGTCGGTCTCTATAAGAGTCGACATCATAGGAGTCGACATCGGCTAGCGGCCCACTTTCGTAGTTTCCGGCTGCCGCGCAACCTGTTCAACGGCCCGGGTATGCAGGTGTTCTAGAATCTGTCGCGCCGCCTCTTGCTCGGCCTTCTTCTTGGTCGGCCCTGCAGCACGCCTTACGAAAATCGCGGTGCCCGGAGAACTCGCATCCAGCAGCCGCACTTCCACCGTAAAGCTCTTCCGGTGCTCTGGACCATCTTCCCCCACCACGGTGTAAGAAAGATGTTGATGGGAGTTCGCTTGAATATGTTCCTGCAACGCGGACTTATAGTCGGTCAACAGCAACACTTGGCCGGAAGCCCGCAAACGTTCCAATTCAGGAGCAAGAATCGAATCGAGAATCAACTTTCGCGCCGCCTCAATCCCGCCATCGAGATAAATGGCCGCCAAAATTGCCTCCAGCGAGTCGCAAAGTAGCGTTGCCTTACTGCGCCCGCCACTTTTTTCCTCCCCTCGCCCGAGCTGCAAATACTCCCCGATCCCGAAACGCAGCGCCACTTGCACTAAGTACTTCTCACTCACCACTTGCGCTCGCAGCTTCGACAGCGTGCCTTCCTGGAAGTGCGGAAATCTCTGCAGTAATTCCGCGCTCACGGCGAAAGAGAGAACGGAATCTCCCAAAAACTCCAACTGCTCATTATCGGGGAACAGGTCGCCCCCAGCCACCTGCATCTCCCGCGCATACGAACTGTGCGTGAGCGCCAGCCGCAGGATCTCCGGCCGCTTGAAGCGGTAACTCAGAGCCTCCTCCAGCGGTGTCAAATCATCTAGATTCATGTTTAATGAATGGAATTCGCGGTCAGCTGCTTCAGGCGGTTCTGCTCATTCCGCGAAGCGTCGCCCACCGGGGTCCCTGCCTGCGTCAGGCCAACAGCTTTGGTGGCCTGCTCCAAAGCATCCGTATATTTGCCTTGCTTGTCCAGGGCAACCGATAGGCGAAATACGGAAAGAGAATCAGGCTGCGCCGGCAAAGCGTCGATCGATTTGCGTAAGTTCTCTTCCGCTTTGGGATAGCTTTCCTTGGTGTCCTGGTTCAAGAAAATTGTGCCCAGGATATAGTAAGCAGTAGAGCGCATCCCCGCCTTGTACAGGTCGAGCTTGTCCTGCGGAGTGCCCGGAGGCACAACCACATCCGTATCAATCGTTTGCAAAGCTTTCTCCGCCAGCTTCACACCTTCAGCGCGCTTTTGGTCTTTGTCCAGATCGGTATCCCGAGTACGCTCCGCCAGAAATTGCGCCACGCCCAAAAGTGCTTCTGGTCGGTCGCCGTCCAACGCCAGAACCTTGCGACCCATGTCTGCCATTTTCTCAGCGTTATTAGCCGACTGGTACATATTCATGGCCTGCAGGTAAAGCAGAATGCGAATTTCACTCTCCGGATACTTCTGCGCAAAATCATCGGAAGTCTTTTCCATCGCGGCCGGGTCGGTCGCAGCCGCCGCTAGCTTATAAGCGTCGAATTCGGGCTGCGTCTTTGCCTGCGGAGGCAGCTTGCCCTGGGCCGGTGTCGCGGCCGCGGGAGCATCTTTCTTTGCATCCTTCTTGTCCTGCGCGTTCGCCACCGCAAAACTCATCGCTGCGAAAGCCAGCACCGTCATCAAGATTCCTGCTCGTTTCATCGCCTTGGTCCTCTTCCTTGGGGTCATTTTCCTTGGGGGTTTTTCCCGGGCTAAATCTTTCAATACGGATAGTTTACTGCTGCTTCGGTTGCGACGGAGGCTCATAAGCCTGCTTCAATCCTTTTTCCGCCGCCGTCTTAATTTCCGGGCTGGGGTCCGTCGTCTTCAAAGCCGCTTGGTACTGCTCCATCGCGCTCTCGCGATCTTCCTGCAAATCGTAGATGCGACCAAGATACACGTGCGACCAACCCACCAGTCTCGAATCCTTCGAGACTTCCAGCGTGCGCTCAAAATAACTGCGCGCTCCATCCAGGTCGCGACTCATACTCGATGCTCGCGCCAGAATAAACAGCGCGTAACCCGTATCTTCTTTCTTGTCATCCAGAGCCTGTTGCGCCAGCTTCTGCGCGCCAGCAACATCTCCGGTAGAAAGTTTCTGCTCCGCCAAACGCAATGTGGGCTGGGCTGCAAACTTCCTCTGCCGAGGCCCCATCACCAACTCAGGACTCGCCTGCGAGGCAAACTGAACGTTCGATGCCCGCCGAGTTTCCTTCCCCAGATCAATCTGGTACAGCATGTCCGGATAGGTGTCCCGCAACCCCGCCGGATCCTTCTCGAAATCCACCAGTGCTTCCGAAAAGTATTGCGTAAGGATGTGCCCTTCCTCCATCGACGACTGCACCGCAGCCTTCTGATCCTGCTCGGAAGCCTTGCTGGTCCGAATCTCAATCGCTCGAATCAACGACTCCGTCAGCAACAGTGCCACGTCTCCCTTGAAGCTATCATCCATCGGCGCCGTCTTCACCACCTCTAGCAGAGGTCGCAGACGCTGCACCGTACTGAAGCGCTTCATCGCCATCGGATCCAACACATAATGAAGATACGTGTGGCGAATCTGTTCAATCGGCAAGCCGTTCCCCGTTGGCGTCAGCACAACATAATAATTGTCGCCGTAGTTACGCGCATTCACCTGCCCCGGAGCGCCCAAAGGCTCGATGTAAACTACAAACTGCCGCCCCAGGTATCCGCTCAGCGCCAACTTCAAATAGATGTCGGTCGTAAACACCATCTTCGCCACAGACTCGTGATAGCGCTCAACCAGAGCGTTGTATTCAGAGCGATGCTTCAACCAAAGCGAGTGCAGCTGCGCCTTCTTATAAAAATCAGCGACCAGCGGCAGAAAGCCAATCACATACACGGCATCGGGAGGCAGTTCCGCCTCCTTCAACGTCAACTTGAACCTGGGAGGACCATCCACAAACAGCGCCAGCGAGAGATACTGCGCAAAATCGTGACTCGAATCCCCAGTCTGGTGGTCGCGGTAAAACTCACACATGGAACTGGTGAATTCAATCAGCTTTTCGGAACTCTGGACGGATTTGCTAATTTCGTCGCGAAGCTGCGCCCGAAGCGAGTCAGACGACTTGGAATCCGCCCCAAAACCACAAGCATTCAACGCAGCAGCAAAGCTAAACAGAGTCTCGCTCGTATCAAGATTCACCTTGGCGGTAGGCGCAGGGGAGGGGGCCGGGGCCGGGCGAGCCTGCGTAGCAACAGGCGCCTCGCCTGTCTGCTTTTTGTCGGCAGCAGTCGGAGCCGCACCTTCAGAAGCCTTGGACGTTGGTGCGGAGTTGCCGGGGGCAGTAGTAGGAACCTGAACCTCAGGAGCATGCTCAGAAGGCTTCTGGGGCGAGAGCGCGTCAGCCGCAGGGCTTTGCGCGAGAGAAACCCGAACGCAGCCCAAGACAAGGCCAAGTCCCACCAAGGCAAGAACGCCCTGCCTCAAAACAGCACGATTCCACAAATAGCAACCACAGAAACCCAGGGGAAACCTCCGGCAGGGCGGGCGCGATAAATCGCAAGCTGCGCTTAGTTTACGGAATCCCACGGCTGGGGGTCAAACGCGGATCGGGATAGGAGGTAGGGCGATTTAAAACCGGTCTGTTAACTGCATAGTTAATAGTTTGACCCAGGACTGGCTTCGCAATATTCGGAGGTGGACTGGGACGCGTGCTGACGAACCAGCGTCCTTAGCCTCTCTATCGGCGTCGGAAATGGTAGGTGTAGGAAGCGCTCACGTAGGACTTCAGCGGAAACCCGGTGATGCGATCAGACGACATACCCTCGCCCGGCAAGGCGAGAGTCTCGACGGTTTGGCCGCCAAAACCGCTTGCGATGAAGAAGTTTAGTCCTAGATCGTAACTGGCAAAGGGACGCACGAGAGCGCCACGGAATTCTCTAACCGGAACAGCTACGAACGGGTTTCCGAGTAGATCGGTCCCGCCGAGCGGCTTGCGACCGACCTCTTCGTACTCGCCTCGCGCCATCAGATGGAACGGAAGTTTGTCCACCGTTGCTAACATATCCCAAATCTGTCGTGGGGCTTCCGGCGTCGGCTGCCCCGTCAGGCGATCCCGGGCGTCCGCCTTGGAAAACAAACCTTGCACAAACCCGTATCTAAAATTGTGCCGCGCTGTGAAGGTCAGCGATTTTATAAGTCCAGGACCTTCATCCTGCTGCAACCCCGTGTCATTGGAAATGCGGGCCAGTTGCTGCGCCGTGGTGACATGCACCAGGGTTAGCCGGAACTCGGTTTTCGCCAATGTCTTCCTCGCAACCAACTGGTAGGACCGCGCCTTGGCGACGATGGTCGCGCCCTTAATCGCGGTGGTTCCTATGCGCGGGTCATCAATGTGAAAAGCCTGTCCGTAGCTCACCGAAATCTGGGGCAAGAATGACACCGACTGCGGCGGCAAGAAAGTTAATGTCGCCTTCGGAGAGCCGATCGTCGCAGCCCGGTTAAAGGATGAGCTGGGTCGCCGCAAATCCTGATTGTCAACGGTTACGCGATCAACGCGGTATCCCGCGTTGTAATGCAGAAAAGGCAGTAGCTTGCCATCCAGAGCAGCGAACGGACTGTAGAAATTGATGGTGAGGTTATTCGAAGTGTCGGGAATGAAAACGCCCGCGTCATTCATCTTGTCTAGGTTTAACGCACGCGGTGCTTCCCGCCGCAAGTCAACTCCAGCCAGCAAAGAGACGGCGCTGTTGAAGCGATCCGTGTACAGAACATTTTCTGAGTTTACATTGCGATGCTCGCTCTGCCGGATCAGTCCGTCGCCGAAGTTTGGTCGCACGTCCAGCGTGTAGTAACGATAGAAACCCGAAAACTGGAACTGACGGTGATCGTTAAGATGCCAGACATCATTCAAGATTACAGCGCCGTTGGAGGTTTCTTCGTGTTGGCGGACGTCGATTGTGTCGTCGGGAATTTTTCGGTCAATCGGTATCAAACCCGACTGGAATGCGGTGCCGTAGTAACCGATGCCATAGACGGAGAGGTCGTGTTTGCCGAAGTTGAATACTTTCGAAATGTTGCCCTTGTACTGCTTGCGATGTTCCAGGCGATCCAGGTAACCGTTGCCGTAGGAAATTTCGGCTCCCACCCAGGCTCGGTTGGCGGGGTTAGACGGGCTCCAACCCGTCACTAAATTTAAGTCGCGATAATCACCAGTGATCCGAATCATCGGCTCGATCCGATCGCGCAGGCCAAAAGTTATGGAGGAATTTACTGAATTATTTCCTTCGCGAACATTAAACGCTGCGCCATCGGTTTGAACGCTTTCTATGGCGACTGGAATAATTACATTGGGGTCGGCATAGCCGTTGCCGTGCGCATTCGCGGGCAAGTTATTGGGGAAGAGGTATCCGCCGACCTGAAAAAACATTGCGATCGGTTCGCCATGATCCCCTGCTACACCTGGAACAAAATATTGCGGCGGCTTCACTCCTCCCGCGGGCGATTCGACGGGCATACCAGGAATCGAGATGGGCATACCGGGCCGTCCCGGGTTCGCGTCCAGAGTTTCATCGCGAATCAAAACTCGTTGTGCAGGATCTGGCTCAAAAACACCGACATCGGATACCGAGGCGGTCACCGTGACCGATTCCTTCTGGGATGCCACGCCAAAGAACTGCACATCTTCGTTTTGCTGGCCGTCGGACTGCACCACAACCGTTCGGGTGAGTTCCGCAAAACCGGGCGATTCCGCAGTCAGGCGATACTCCCCGCCGTCCAGCCCAGCAAGGCTGAAATGGCCCTGCCCGTCTGTCATGACTTGGCGTTGCGTCGCGCCTGCGCGTCTCTGAAGACGGATGATCGCATCCGGAACGGCGCGCCCCTGAGGATCGGTCAAACGGCCTGCGAAGGCAGTCGCAGCGAACGCCGAATAACCGTAACCCCCTATTAGGACCAGTAAACAAAAAGAGCAAATCCGCGCCGCAACAAGAAGTCGAATCACGATATTGCGTTCCATAAGTTCCTCACCATGTATGCGATTCCTCGGTTTTCAGGTTATCGGATTTGCTGATCGGGCCTGACCGACCCAAACGCGACGTAAAACGTTCGATTCGCGTTCTGGGATGGCCCCATCACCGTCAGAATCCACCTCCCATAGTCGAGATACGAGAGGTCATCTGCTTTTGGATTTCGGTTTTTAAGCAATTTCTTACGTTTGGGCAATTCGTGCTACTCGTAAAATCGGCGATACGGCCCTATTCGGCCGCAATAATAGTGCATTTGAGTGTTTCGTGCTGCTCCGCGAGTGTCAATCAGGAAGGGCATTATTGTCCTGTCCGAAAATGCCCGGTGTGGGAACGGGGAATTCCTCAAGGGCAGCAGGGCGCTACCCGGTGACCTGCCCCCCGGATCCGTTCAAGTGAGAATACGACCACCGGTTCGGTTTTGTTTGAAAAAATACTCGTAGCCGGAGCTGTGGGAAAGTGGGAAA
>JAYVEP010000084.1:0-5286 GCA_043749225.1 Acidobacteriaceae bacterium | reverse complement strand
AATTGCCTGGCGCGATTCTTCGCCATGAACAATATGTTTTGCCATGATTTTTTCTCCTAAAAATGTTTCGACTCAATGTCTGTCGACGATTGTCGATCAATCCAGCAAGCCCTGATTTTCGAATCACGAAACTCGCTGTTCTAATTCGCTCGTCTCATGCAGGAATCCCAGTAGGGAATCCCTCTGAGAAACAGCAAAGAGTTACTTGCGGCTGCCCGCGGTCTCTTTGGCCGCCGGCTTACCGGAGCCAACCAGAATTCCGAGCACTTCTTCTTCGCGCATGATGACGAAGTCTTCGTTGTCGATCTTGATTTCCGTGCCGGCATACTTACCGAACAGGACGCGATCTCCCGCCTTCACTTGCAGCGGAAATACTTTGCCTTCGTCGTTCGATTTGCCCGGCCCAGCGGCGATGATTTCGCCTTCCTGCGGTTTGTCCTTGGCGCTATCGGGGATAATAATGCCTCCCCGCGACGTTTCAGCTTCCTCCACGCGACGAACCACGATGCGGTCGTGCAATGGGGTAAATTTTGTAGCCATGATTGTGACTCCTTTTCAAAGATGAGATGGGACAGAGGCCCAAGTTCATGAAAAATAAGCAGTTATTCGAAGTGTTAGCACTAAGTGCTTACGAGTGCTAATTATAGGGATGTGAGTGCAGGATTGTCAAGTCCACGTTGGTAGGGCTCACGAGACATATTGATCGGCATGGTTTTGCCGGACGCAAGGGAATGTCTACTTGTTTTGAACTTGGACCCATTCTCGCCAGTGAGAAAGATATTTCTGTTGGCTGTTCTGGAATTCTTCCAATAAGGGCCGCCAATCGTTTTGTCCGGTAATTTCAGCTAGCCCGATAACCCCATAATAGCGGACCTCAAAATCAGGATCGTTCAACGCAGTCGAAAGTGGGGCAAGCGCAGTGCGGGAGGCGGTGTTGCGCAAAGCCGAGGCCGCAGATCTGCGACCGAACGCTTCGGGTGCGTTCTTTAGTATCAGCGCGAGCTGCGGTACCGCATGCTCATCCGTGAGTCCTGCTGAGATCGCGGATGAGAGATTAACCAGCAGGTAGCCCGGCACATTGGGATCCGGGTGAACCAGAGCATCCTTGCCGATCGCAAGCGCAGAAAGATCATTTCTCTCCAAAAGTGCGGCAGCAATGCTTAACTGGAGTACCTTGTCGCTAGTCGTCAAGGCCTTACGTAGAGCTTTAACTAGAATTGGCGAGTTTGAACCTCGCAGGGCGAAAAGCAACTCCATTTTTTCGCCACTCGAGACTTGCGGGGATTGGATAGTGGCTGCCAATTGGTTGACTACCTGGTCAACCGTGCCGTCGCCTTGAACAGGCGTGCCCGCAACAGCCGGAAAGGAAGGATAATACGGGTTGGCAAAGTCAAAGTTCTGTCCCGAGCGCTTGAGGAAAATCAGCCTATAGCTTTCGTTCGGAATACCGCGGTACCCGATATCACCTCCCGGAGTTATTGGCAGACTGAACTGCAAGGGTACCTTCTCAAGCCCCGCGTCGCCCCTTAGCGTCGCAGTAACAATGATGTTGCCACCCAGCACTTTGGCGGGCAACCGTATTTGATCTATTTCAACGGTGCCGCTCGCAACCTCTCGAATTTCTCGGACCCTGCCAACAATGATCATGTCCGCGGAGTCGATCAGTTCGGTCAGATTCAATGTAGGAATGCCCGCCGAGCTAGCCGGGTGCCCAATACAAAGCAGCACCAGAGCCAAGCAGAGTTGCGACATCGAGATTCGCCTTAGGAACATTCTCTTCACTATGGAGCCGGGTGGCCCTGGTCGGCGGAAGTTAGACCGCAGGTCTTGATCTGGGCACTCTCCCATCCCGCGCGGGGCGGGACTTTCGCATAGAAGAATCATGGTCGAGGTCGTGACCGCATCGATGTTTGGTGGAACGATGGTTCCGCTGAGTGATTCAACGTGAGACTTCCAGAGCCTTGGTCCTCAGCTTCTCTGGTCTACAAAAGCAGCGCTCCAACACTGCCCAGGGGGAGTTGCTCTTGACAACCCCTTCGCTCTTATCGAGGGCCACCCGCCGTGCCAGCACCAAGACAACTTAGCCTTTTGCTAGTTTTGCTTCGCCCATGCCTTCCAATAAGAGAGATACCGCTGCTCGCTGGCCCGGAAGGTTTCCTCTAAAGGGCGCCATTCGCTCTGATTCGTAATCTCAGCCAAACCGATGACAGCAAGATATCTCACTTCGAAGTCACGGTCTTCCAGTGCTTTGCTTAATGGGCTAATTGCAGACTTTGAACCAATGTCTCTTAACGCCGAAGCTGCAGACCTGCGAACTTCCGGGTCAGCCGCCGTCAAAAGGTGTGATAGGGATGGAATTGCTTTCTCATTTCGAAGCTGCGAAATCGCAAACGCGAGGTTATGCCTGAGGTACTCGGGTACTTCCAGCGTCGGATGTGTCAGCTCCCCGACTGCGCGCGGTAGTACGGAGATATCGTTTCTGGCGACAAGTTCGGCCAAAATGTCCATCGTTAGTGCCGGGTCTGGATTCTTCGCCAGGAGTTCCCGTAGTGCATGATCCACCTGGCGGTCACGTACACCTCGCAGCTCGACGATAGCCTCCCTCTTCTGTTCGACAGTGCAGCTGGAGCACCCTAGCACCCCTGCTAGCGTGGCAACTACCTGACCAATAGGCGTGTCTTCCACGGCGATCATCCCTCTAGGGGCCACAACCGAAGGATAGTATGGGCTAGTAAATTCATACTCGTTCAAGCCCCTTTGTTTCAGGAAGAATACGCGGTAGTCCCCAAGGGCGACACTTCTGTAGCCGACAGGCAACTCCGGCACTGACATGCGAATGCTTAAAATCTTTTCTGAGGCAGTTCCCTTAAAAACCTTGTCGATACGAACTGAGACGTGCTCAATTCGTACGGGTACACTTGTGCTCTGAAATTCGAGGACATCCTTCCCCGCTTCCACGACGGACAGCACTTCTCCTACGACCACTATGTCCGACAATTTCTCGAGTCCAGCTAGACTCAACTGCGGGATCGGAACTGAGGACAAATTTAATGCGCTGAGCATGAACGCAACGGCAACGGCCACACGGCGGCGCAAACGTTCACTATCTGCTCTACGGATTCGGCGAAATTGTTCCAGTATGATCAGCATGGTCTCGATATTTCTGAATTGTATCGGTCTGCACACGGCGTCCGCTTCCTATCGAGGCGGTCCCCACCCGCCAATCTTGCCCCCAGTGCTGAACCGCAGTACTGTTTCCTGAACAGATAGCGAGCGGAACCAGGGAGTTAATTTCCCCTCCAATCTGGTCTCCGAAATTTGGCGGGTGGCCCAGGCTTTTGACCTCCTTGGCACAACCAACACAAAGGGTGCCCCATCCTTCGTTTTTTGAAGGGTGGGAGGAATCACACTTGAGATTAAACTGCTCTTCCTGTCGCCCGGCGCGACCACGTGTTCTATAAAGTTAACATCTCGGACTTCCGCCCTAGCAAAAAAACGCGAGGACGGGCCACCCTCTTGCTTGTTCGTGCCAGCGATAACAAAAACTGTTCCCGCCGCGAGTTTTCCTCCGCCCAGGTTATCGTCCAAAGAACGGATGCGAACCTGGAGCACCGACGCAATGACCTCGCAATCCGTTCCAGGTCATCGGCGGCGTCCGAGGTCCAGCTAACACACATCAGGGGCGAAACCGTTTTTCGATGCGCTCAGCGACAACGTTGTGGTCGAGCAAATCGCCACGGTCGGCGGAGGCGATTCCTTTTTGCACGGCTTCCACGAAACGCGCTTCGTCCTGCAGGGCCTGACGGACGGCAGCCTGCACCACGTCTTCCGCAGCTTTGCCGCCGCGCGCTGCCACTTGTTGAAGACGCATCTCTTCTTCGGGAGTGAAATGGACTTCCATGCAGAAAGTTTACCCTAGTTCGCTGCATAAGCAATCCAGCAGTTCATTCCGAAGATATAGGGAAGATGGCGCAGGGACAGGACGTTCGCCGTTAAGTCAACGAAAAACCGATCTTTCTAAGTTCCCATTTTGGGAACAACTCCGTAAGATTTCTTGCGCCACCACGGCTCCAGCGCACTACTGATTACAAAGGCTTTAACCTCAGCATCTTTCCGGATTCCCATTTCGGGAACACCCCGCAACATTTTCTGCGAGAGTTCGGCAGCTGCAACCTGCTGATACAACAGCTCTTAAGTCCCTTCAGACAAATTGTTCCACGTGGAACATTTTGCTCGCTCCCCCAGCCCTGAAACCCCCAGGTTATCGTGCAAAGAACGCACGCGAACCTGGGGCACCGGACTCCAACCCAGGACTCCGACACCAAACTTCGAGCACCAGACGTCGCCACCAGGACTTCGACACCCGGCACGAACATCCATTTTGCTCGCCCATGCAATATGATGGCAGGCAGGCGTTCGGAGGCAGGTTCCTAATGACGACGGCGACACGATTGGCAACAGGGAAGGCAGCGACACGGTTGGCGGCGGTGCTGGTGCTGCTCGGCGGGCTGGCTTGGGGAGAGCAGTTGGCTGTGCTCAACTTCGTCGTGCTCAAGGACCACAGCGGCAAGCCCATCCGCAACGCCAGCGTGATCATGCATCCGGTGAAGGGCAATGGTCAGCAGAAGAATACTGGTCTGGAATTGAAGAGCGATGCCGAGGGCAAATCGTCCTTCGATGGCGTGCCGTTTGGCAAGCTGCGCGTGCAGGTGATTGCCACCGGCTACCAGACCTACGGCGACGACTACACCATCGACAAGCCGCAGATGGAAATCGTCGTAAAAATGAAGCGCCCCGGCGAGCAGTATTCCATCTACAAAGACCATCCGGAAGAAAAGAAGCCAGGAGAGAAGAAAGGCGATAAGAAGCCTGAACCGAAGCCTGAACCGAAGCCCGAGCCGACGCCTGAACCGAAGAAGGACTAAGGGCGTTGCCGGTCGAAAGCGTTATCGAAACAAGGGACTTACCTACGTGCAAGATTTCGTCGTATCCAGTTGTGCAGGCTCATGCTAGGCTTGAGAAGTAAGTAAGAAACACCGCTTGATGGATCCTTAGCCCACCAAGCGGTTGTGCGCTACCGAAGCAGCGCTGCGATGATCAGCCCCACAATTGCCAGTACGAGTCGATAATCGACAAGTACGGCGATTCGAAGCCACGACCTGTTACGGTCCATGAACACCACCTCCCTTCATTGGGAATGCGGCCCGGCCGTGAACCGGGCCGTTCGTCTTTTTACGGACGAAACTCGGTTCCGCGTGCCTAAGGACTCTGAAGAGAGGCTCCCCG
>JAYVEP010000083.1:0-5290 GCA_043749225.1 Acidobacteriaceae bacterium | reverse complement strand
GTGCCCACCCAGAAGACCAATTTGCCCTTCGTGCCCTGAAGGCGGGCGCGGAAGGCTACATGACCAAGGAAAGCGCTCCAGAGGAGTTGGCGAAAGCCGTCCGCAAGATCCTGGCCGGGGGGCGATACGTAAGTCCCGCGCTGGCCGAAAAACTGGCCTTGACGGTAGGCCAGGATTCCACGCGCACGCCGCACGAGACCCTCTCCGACCGCGAGTATGAAGTTATGTGCCGTATCGCATCGGGAAAGACCGTGACGGAAATCGCCGGAGAACTGTCACTTAGCGCAAAAACCATCAGTACCTATCGCACGCGCGTCCTGGAAAAGCTCGGCGTTAAAAATAGCGCCGAAATAGTGCAGTATGCGATCCGAAACGGCTTGGTGATTTGAGAAGTCCCCACGATAGGGCGGCCTTTACGCCGGTGTGCGTCCGTCCAGCCTGCAACTCTTTTCGCGCCTCCACCTTTCTTGTAAGGGAAACACCGACAAATCTTTCAGCCGATCTCCGACAAAACAATCAGTCAGGGTCCGATGGACCTGATCGGCTCCGGGATTTAGGTTCTTTACATGATGACAAAGAGTTTGACTGTGGCAATTATCGCTTCCGGGCTTTTCGCGTTTGCCGGGAGCGCACACGCCGGATCGCCCGGTCCAGCGCCGGTAAACCTTGGAACAGCCGGCAATTTTGTGATTCTCACAAAGACAGGAGTTACGGATGTCCCGACTTCAGCGGTTATAGGTGATGTAGGGACGAGCCCCATCACCGGTGCCGCAGACCTCTTAACCTGCACAGAAGTAACCGGAACTGTTTACTCGGTTAATGCTGCTGGTCCGGCTCCCTGTCGCTTAGTAGATCCTGTTCGATTGACCGCAGCAGTACTCGACATGCAAAATGCGTACACCGACGCCGCCGGGCGAACATCGCCTGACTTCACCGAACTAGGTGCTGGAAATATTGGCGGGATGACACTTACCCCTGGCCTCTATAAGTGGGGCACGAGTGTAAAAATACCAACGGATGTCACTATTTCAGGTGGCCCCAATGATGTCTGGATCTTCCAGATATCGGGGAATCTCAAAGTGAGTAACGGTGTAGCGGTTCACCTGCGCGGAGGTGCACAGGCCAAGAACATCTTCTGGCAGTTCGCTGGCCTTGCGACTTTTGGAACCACCTCACACGTTGAGGGAATCGTATTGTCTAAAACAATGATCGCCATGCAGACGGGTGCATCCATCAATGGCAGACTGTTCGCACAGACAGCAGTTACATTGCAGATGAATGCCGTTAAACAGCCTTAATAAATTGCCTTTGCGGGCGGTCATGGGTTAGTGTCGGCCAAATTGGCGACGTTCGGACCCTCACGACCGCTCTGGGCGGTCATGGGTTAGTGTCGGCCTAAATGGCGACGTTCGACCCTCACGACCGCATCTCTTCTAACCGAGCATATCTGGACATGAGCGAACTGAATCGGCCGCTGAACGTAGGCTTTGTGGGGACGGTGTTCGCGCGGAGTTCGTCATGAGCGTCGGTAGATTAGGCCCTACTTGCATCACTATTTCAGTCGTTGGGTTGGCCTGCGAATTTTTCGGCAGCACCCGCTCGAATCGCTGAATTGGCGGAAGCTCTTAGGACTTTGGTATCGCCGCCATTTCAACTGTGAAATCCTTTACCAGGACGATTCCTGGGGGTTAGTGCAATTTTCGAATGTAAAGTGGCTCTGGTGGTTGCTTCTCAACATCCACCGCATCTAGGGTTCTTGACGCCGAAAGCTGGCGATTTCGGCACCTTGAAGGCACATCGAGACGGAACAAAGTCTATATACATCAAAGATCCCGCTGGCAATTCGATCGAGTTACTTGAGAAAGAGTGACTCGACGCTAAAGACAAAACCGAATTTCGCCTTTGCTTCCTGAATAAAATTCTCTAGCCAAGCGAACTATCTGAACGCCCTACGCGGCTCAGGCCGCATTGGCCGCTTCAATTTCCGCGCGGGTTGCGATTGCGCGCAGCATGCCTGCAAAAATCCATCGATGAAGCGGGTAAAGCGCCCACCAGTAAGCGAGGCCACCGAGACCCGCAGGATCGAAAATTGCGGTTTGCCGGATCGTGGATCTTTTCGAGTCTCCCTCGCCGACTGGCTCAACTTCAAATAGGAGCCAAGCACGCCCAGGCACCTTCATTTCAGCAGTCAGACTCAGACTTTGGTCGGGTTCGAATTTCTCCACGCGCCAAAAATCCAGCGCGTCCCCCACCGCTAGAGTCTGAGCATTCCGCCGCCCCCGTCGCATTCCGACTCCTCCTACCAGGATGTCCAGAAAGCCGCGCAACCTCCACAAGAACCCGGCAAAGTACCAGCCGTTCTTTCCGCCTATTTTCCGAATGGGTGCGAACGCAGCCGCAGGCGAAGCGGAAACCTGCACACTCCGAGAATCCACCAGTCTGGTTCCGAAGAGCACCCCACCCCACGAAGCGCTCTTCCCCGCTGAAGAAAGCGCATCGGACCAGCGCGTTGCAGCAAATTCCTCATCTTCGTTGCGCAAAGCTCTCTCTATGGCCCATTGCAAATTCTTGGGCCGGATAGCAAACACGCCGAGCGCCGATTGGTCCGACACTAGTGTCGGATTTCGCAGGCTATCGATCAGCTTTCGACCAACGCGCGCGTAAATTGGCGTCACTAAGCCCAACCACAAGCTGGAAAGGCGAGGCGTCAGAATCGGGACTGAAATCGTCCACCGCCGCAGACCGCACTGCCGCGCGTATTCCTGCATGATCTCGCCGTAACTGACCTGGTCAGCGCCACCGATTTCAAACATCGCGGCTTCCCCAGCGGGCAGGTCCAGTGCTGCCAGAAGATAGGCCACGACATCCTCCACAGCGATGGGCTGCGCCTTCACGGCGACCCACCGCGGACAAATCATTACCGGCAAACGTTGAACAAGAGCTCGAATCATTTCAAAGGAGAGGCTCCCGGAGCCGATGACGATCGATGCGCGAAACTCAATGGTGGGAATGTCAGAAGATCGTAGAACGTCTGCCACTTCTTGCCGACTCCGTAAATGGGCCGACAGCGCGCGTCCCTGTGTGCCCAGTCCGCCCAAGTAGATGATGCGCTGCACGCCCGCCTGCCGTGCCGCGTCGGCAAAATTCTGAGCCGCTTGGCGATCCTCTTCTTCAAACTTACCCGAGGAGCCCATAGAGTGAACCAGATAGTAAGCTGTATGGACTCCTGCCATGACCGCAGGCAGCGAAGCGGGTTCCAGGCAGTCTCCCTTAACCACTTCGGTTTTAGCCGCTGCGCGCGTCTGCAAAAACTGAGGATTTCTGACTAAACAGCGAACGGATTGCCCCTCCTTTTCAAGACCCTGAAGAAGTCGCCCTCCAACGTAACCGGTGGCTCCAGTCAGCAGGACCAGTGATCGGGAATCAATCGCGAATTGCATTTGAGCTCCAAAATCGAAGAACTAAAATTGCAAAGACCGCCCCTTGGAACGGAGCGGCCTGAATGACCTATGTGCGCTTGCCTGCATCGTTTGAGCCGAAGAACGATTTAGACACCGCCCATAGCAAAGGAAACATCCGAAATTCCATACGTGAGCAACCCGCCAGCCGCCCCATGAAAGTCGGCTCGGCCCCATATCCAAGGCGGCCTATCTCAGCGCTTTGCAGCCGCAGATCAAGAACCAAGCCACTGGCTCGCAAGAGCGCATCAATCCTGTCCAACGTAGTCTCGAATTGCCGCTTGATCAGGAGTGCTGTGCGTAAATTTGGCAAGTCAACCTCGATCCGCGACCCGTCCCCCCTCAACCAAATCGTTGATCCATCAATCGTTGAGTCAGCAAGGGTGATTTCCAGCCGAGCGGTGACCTCCAGAAAGTCTGCCATTTTAGTGTTTCGCGGTATCGCGGGTCCGGATCTTCACCATTCCTTTAATAATCCACTTGGCGTGATCCGCTTGCGCGCCCACTGCGCTCGGAACTGATAATTCCAGGTTGTTGAATTCGTACTCAATTTCGGCTCCTCTGCCTGTGAGCCGGTCATAAAGGCCAATCGCAAGGTCTGGCCAAGAACGAGTATCCGCCGTATTTTCTGCCATGTCTGTTTCTCCTGAATTAAAGTTTGGTCCGAAAAGCGCGCCCGGTTGAGGCAAAAACTCTTCACCCAATAGATGTCAAGCTCGAACTTCAGGATTCACAATAGTTAAAATATTTTTCGCAGTGCTAAAAATTACTAAAAAGCTGCAACCTTGAGATCTTAGAAATCTTGGTCCGCGACTGGGCATATGCGCTGCTTGTTCGAATAAGCTCCCACTAGCAGTTCAGACCGCTGGAGCGACCCGTGAGCCGGGACGGCAGTGCTCGATCTGACCAGCGTCCGACTCTTAGTCGACAGGATTGGGAACGTGGTTCAGCGATGCTCTGCAAGACCGGCTCTCGGGGCACCAGGGCGGAATTGGTCATTCCTGAGGCCCCCACAATTCGCTCCAAAAATTGCCCGCAGAACGTTCAAAAACGCCCTAGTCAAGAGATGTATCGACTTGCCGCCTGGGCTGGACCGAACGCGCTAAATCGAGTTTTGTGAGCGCTGGAAGCAATATTTGCTTCCAGATTGGCTCGCTGGTTAAAAGGCAAAGCAGAGACCCCAGCAGATGCGCGAAGAAGCGAGCCAACAACGCATCCAGGCTCGGAGTTCATTGAGGAAAGTTGCGACGTTCCTGCTCCTTTAGCATCTATCCAGTTGAGTGTAAAGAAATACATTTTGACTGATGAGACTGGAGATGACAATGCTCGGAATCGGACCCAATGGACTGGATGACCAAGCTCCGCTTCCCCCGGCGGTCAAGCAAGCTGCGCCTGCCGGTGCGAAACAAACGGTGGCGAACTGGCTGAAGCCTTACGCGATTGGTGAGAAGCTGAAAGCTCTGCGCGTACGAAAGAAGCTTGGCCTGGTAGAGCTTGGCCGACATGCCGGACTTTCAGCAGCCCTTCTATCCAAGCTCGAGCGCGGAAAGCTCCATCCCACTTTGCCCACGTTGGCGCGCATTGCGACTGTGTTCGACGTTGGTCTAGAACACTTTTTCACCGACGAGCGGAAGCGGCACGTAGTGGCCGTGGCAAAGAAGCGGGACCGCCAAAGCTTTCCCGAACGCCCAGGAACATCCGATATTTCCTACTTTTTCGAAGCTCTCGACTATGGGGCAATACCAAGGAAAGTGAACGCCTACCATGCGGAGTTCCAGAAGATTGCCAAGGAAAAACTGAAACCGCACACTCATGCGGGAGCAGAATTGTTG
>JAYVEP010000082.1:0-36753 GCA_043749225.1 Acidobacteriaceae bacterium | reverse complement strand
TGCACATGCGCCAGACGGCGCTGGAGCGGTGCGGGAGATTGTAGAGTTGGTGGAGGGCGGTTGGGTAGCCGAAGACGGTGACGTCAACGTAATCCTGGAGGCGGCTATAGACCTCGAAGGTCCAGCGGGCGAGGGCGCCGCCGAAATACGGGCTGAATTGCTCTCGACCGGAGAGGAGGACACCGACTTTGAGCGCTGAGATTTTGAGAGATGAGCTTGCGGAAGGCATGCGTGGAGCAAATCGTAGGTGGTGTGCGAGGGAGCTGTCAACCGATGGGTTATCGCACTGTCGGTGGGTTTCCGCTATTCTGGTGGTAGTTTACGGTGCGGGAAAGAATTCCTCACTGCGTTCGGAATGGCAAAGTTTATGGGGAGTGGTTGGCATCCAGGTTCACGTCTAAAGAATAGAAGTGAAGCTGGGGCACCGAGTAGTTGATCCTCAAGAGTTACGGTTGGAGACCTGAATGGCGAGTTTGCCGAGTCCGAAGATTGAGAAAGACCCACAGGCTGGGATGGGCGTTGTTAAGTCCAACGACGTTAAGTCCAATGTGGAATGGCAGGCATGGGGGGAGAAGGATCCGCTGTTTGGCGTGATTCCTTTGACCGGTCGCGAGCGGGAAGGGGCGAGGCCCTGGACGGACGCGGATTTTTACGAAACTGGTCGGTTGGATTGGCGGGAGTTTCGCGAACGCTGGGAAAACTATGGGGTTATGAAAGATGCCTGCCTGGAAATTGGTTGCGGAGCGGGCAGGATCACGCGGAGTCTGGCGGAAGATTTTCCGAAAGTGTATGGGATTGACGTGGCGGAGGGCATGATCGCGTATGCGCGTCAGCACATGCCGCCCAATGTGGGGCTGTTTGTTACGGATGGAGTTACGCTGCCGGTGGGCGATCTTTCGATTACGGCTGTTTTCTCCGTAATTGTTTTTTTGCATTTCGATAAGAAGGAATATGCAGCGGAGTACTTCAAGGAATTTGCGCGTGTGTTGAAGCCGGGCGGCTCGATCATGATTCAACTTCCATTGCATATCTGGCCGACGAATACGAAGCCTGTGATTCGAGGAATGTTTGGGGCGGCGATGGAATTCTACATGGGGATGCGGCGGTGGAAGGGGGCCTACCATCGCTTTCTGCTGGCGCGGAAGAAGTGGAGTCCGTTTATGCAGAGCATCAGCTATGACACGGTTTGGGTGCGTTCGACGCTGGAGAGTCTGGGTTTTGGGCGGATCGAATTTGCGGTGTTTCAGCCGGAGCGCGGTGGAGCGCCTTATTCGTGGGTATTTGCGGAGAAGGTGAAGTAGGGTTGCTGCCGCAGTGGTTGAAGCCGGACATCTGTTAGTCGCTTATCGGCGCTAAGGCGCCGCACTACCTGAAGCCTGTTCGCGATGTTGAAGGATGGGAATATTCACGTCTTAACGCTGACTCCGTTTTATCCATCCCATAAAGATGAGCGGGGAGGATTTGTCGCGGAGCCGCTCGGGGAGTTTGCTGGGCTGGGATTGGAATCCTCTGTGATCGCGGTGAAGCCACTGCATAAGAGTCGGGCGCAGGCTTCTGCGACCGCACCGGCAGCTTCGTGGGTTCGTTATCCGGTTTTGCCAGGAAATCGAGGGCTCGCTTCTTCGGGGCGGGCTTTGTTTTTGCGTATTCGAGGCGCGGCGCGGGGGCTGCATCGGAAGAAACCGATTCAGGTTGTACACGCGCATGCGCCGCTGCCTTGCGGAGAAGCGGCGCGTCTCCTAAGTGAAGATTTGGGGATTCCATTTGTAGTAACGGTGCATGGGCTGGATGCATATTTGACCGAGCAGGTAGCGGGGGCGGCGGGTGAACGTTGCGCGGCGATTTGTGGGCAAGTGTATGAGCGTGCGGCGAGAGTTATTTGCATCAGCGAACATGTTCGGCAACGGGTTTTGGAGGGGCTACCCGGCCTGAAGACGGCGGAAGTTGTGGGCAATGGAGTTGACCCGCAGATGTTTTTTCCAGCGCAGAATATTGCGGGAGGGCAGTGCATTGCGAGTGCCGGAACGCTGATTCCGATTAAAGGACATGATGTTACATTGCGGGCGGTGGCGGAAGTGAAAGATGAGTTTCCTGATTTGCGATGCCGAATTGTTGGAGAAGGTGTGGAGTTGAACCGGCTGCAAAGACTGGCGCGGGAATTGGGCATTGCGGAGCGGGTGGAATTTCTTGGTCGGAAGACGCGGGTGGAGGTTGCGGAACTCCTGCGGGAGAGCATGTTTTTTGTTTTGCCGAGCCGGTATGAGGGGCTCGGCTGTGTGTATCTGGAGGCGATGGCTTCGGGGATTCCGGCGATTGGATGTCGGGGGCAAGGGATTTCTGAAGTGATTCGGGATGGGGAAAATAGTTTTCTGGTTACGGAAAACGATTGGCGCGGGCTGGCGGATTTGATGCGAAGGTTAATCGCGAAGCCCGAGATGCGAACCGCGGTGGGAGTGGCTGCGCGGCGCACCATTGTTGGAGAAGGCGGGTTGGAAGGCCACACTTTGTTGCATCAGGCGCAGCGGTTGCGGGCGATTTATGAAGGTTGCCTGGCATGAAGCGTCGGGTGGTAATTCTTACTGAAATTATTTCGCCTTACAGGATTCCAGTGTTCAATGCGCTGGCGGCGATGCAGGAAATTGATTTGCATGTAATCTTCCTGGCCGAGACGGACGCGAGCTTGCGACAGTGGAGGGTCTATAAGGAGGAGATTCGTTTCTCTTATGAAACGTTGCCGAACTGGCGGCGTCGGGTGCGTGGCTATAACGTGTTGTTGAACCACGGTACGCGGGAGGCGCTGGATAAGGCGAAGCCCGAAGTTGTGGTATGCGGAGGCTATAGCTACGTTGCGATGTGGCAAGCGTTGCGATGGGCTCGGAAGCGATTGATTCCAGTATTTTTGTGGTCGGAGAGTAACGCGCAGGATCGGCGACGCGCGACCCTGCCAGTAGAGTTTCTGAAGAAAGCGTTTTTGAGGGGTTCCAGCGGATTTATTGTGCCGGGGAAATCTGCGAGGGAATATCTAAAGGCGTTTGGAGTTCCGGAGCGGGCGATTTTCACGGCTCCGAATGCAGTGGATAATGATTTTTTTGCGGAGGCGGCGGCTGCTGCGCGTAGGAACGATGCGGCGTTGCGGGAGAAGCTGGGACTTCCGGAGCGCTATTATCTATTTGTGGGGCGGATGATTTCTGGGAAAGGGATTTTCGAGCTGCTGCAGGCTTATGGGCAGTTGGATCCGACGCTGCGCGAGCGGATTGGATTGATGTACGTTGGGGAAGGGGCGTGCCGGGAAGCGTGTGAGAAGCAAGCTGCGGAGATTCGCTCCGGGAGGATTGGGTTTACGGGATTTTTGCATCGGGAAGAACTGGCGGTTTACTACGGGCTGGCAGAATGCCTGGTCTTCCCGACGTTTTCCGATCCTTGGGGATTGGTTGTAAACGAAGCGATGGCGTGCGGGTTGCCGGTGATTGCGACATCGGCGGCGGGATGTACGGCCGATTTGGTGCAGGACAGCGCGAACGGCAGGGTGGTCGAGGCAGGAGATGTAGGCGCATTGAGTGCAGCGATGCGGGAGATGGCGACGGACGAGGATCTTAGAATCTCGATGGGGAAGAGGAGTAGGGAGTTGATCGGGAAGAATACGTCTGAGACATGGGCGGCGGGCTTTGCGCAAGCAGCGATGACGCGGGAGCTGAGATGGTAGGAGTGCGGGAACTGCTTTGGAAATATCGGCTGGCGGGCGTGGCGGCGCTGGTTCTGCTGGCTGCCTATTGGGCGTACAGCGACCCGTATCTGGTCGGCGATCCCGCGATCCTAGCGATTTTGATTGGTGGCGAGATTTTGTTGGTGTCGGTCGGGTGGTATCGGAAAGTATTTTTTGCGGTTGTGATGGTGGTGTTTCTGTTGGCCGGATTGGCTTTGCCACTGCAAGAGGCATGGGGAGCTGGGCGCTGGGCCGTTCTGGTTTGTGCGGCCGGGGTGGGCATGATGTTGTGGCTGAAGGAACTTCGGCAACACTTTGGACCGATGCATATGATTGCGTTGTTCTGCGTGCTAGCAGCGTTGGCATCGGCGACAGTCTCCGCGTTTCCGAGAACCGCTTTTTATAAGGCATCGAGCCTACTGCTGTTGTTTATGTATTGTGCATCGGGAGTGCGGTTGGCCATACTGAATCGGGAGTGGCAGTTTGCGCGCAACCTGGTGATGGCGTGCGAACTTTTGACATACGCCGCAGCGTTTTCTTATTTTGGAATAGATTCCGCGCTGTTTGGAAATCCCAATTCTTTGGGGGCGGTGATGGGAGTGGCAGTGGTGCCACTGCTGGCATGGGGGGTTTTGGTGGCGGACCCGGGCTACCAGCGTCAGCGGAGGATTTTGTCATTTTCGTTGGGAATCGGGTTATTGATTTTTAGCCGTTCGCGGGCAGGGTTACTGGCCGGGTTTGGTGCAAGTACGTTCTTGTTGTTGAATCTTAAGAGCTATCGCTTGTTTTTACGCACGTCCTTGGTGGGTTTGGCGGCGATTGCGTTGATTGGGTTGTGGAATCCCGCTTTAATTAGTCAGTCGGCGGAGGGCGTGAGTGACGATTTGGTTTACAAAGGGCATCGCGACGGGGGGCTGATGGCGTCGCGTCGGGCGCCTTGGGAAGCAACCATGGCGACGATTCGTGAGCACCCGTTTTTCGGTGGCGGTTTCGGCACGACGCAGGCTGGTGCGGAGAACGAAAAGGGAGTTTCTACTTTTGCAACGACGATAGGCACGGCTCGGGAACATGGAAATAGTTATTTGGCGCTGCTGGAGTGGGTGGGATTATTGGGTATTGCGCCGTTCCTGCTGCTGGTGGGGGGACTGGTGCAGGAAATACGGAAGGTAGGCCAGTATATGCGGCGGACGCTGGACGGAAGTCATCCCGCGGTGCCCTTGGCGATGGTGTGCCTGGCTGGGCTGTTGCACGCGACTTTCGAAGACTGGTTGTTTGCGGTGGGATATTACCTGTCGGTGTTTGTGTGGTGTTTGGCTTTTTGTCTGATCGATGTGACGCGGGAGCAGGTCCCGGCGCGTTCCATTGCGAGTGAGCCGGCATGGCGAGGTGAGTTCGTGGCATCGCGGAGCGAGTTGTGATTGGGGCATTGCGCCCGGCGGAATATCAACAACATCTTTATGATTCCGAGCGAGCCACTCAACCGGGAGCAGGGATCGAGTGACAGGTCGAGCGAGTCGCTGGCGAGCGGACGGGACGGAATGAACATTCGTGGGTGGGCGGAACGTCTGAGCCGAGGGGTTGTTCTGCGACGGCGTTTGCCGGCAAGATTTCAAAGCCTGCCGATCTATGTGACTCCTGAAGCCGGGCTGCGCTACTGGTTGGCGATGGAGCGAGTGGATCCGCTGTTGTATAGCATGGTCGAGGAACTGGTGCGGCCCGATTCTGTGGTTTGGGATATGGGCGCGAACGTGGGGCTTTTCAGCTTCTGCGCGGCTGCGCTTGCTGGGCGGTCCGGTTTCGTTTTGTCGGTTGAACCTGATATTTGGTTGGCGCAATTGATTGCACGGTCTTCCCGGCAATTGATGTCTCCACGGTTTAGCTGTTCCAACGTGGAAGTGTTGTGCGCGTCTGTTTCCGACACCAATCGCGTTTCAAGATTGGAAGTTGCAGAGAGGGCGCGAGCCTCGAACCACTTGGTGGATGCGGCTGGGTCGACGCAGGCTAGCGGGTCGCGACATGTGCAGTTGAGTTCGTCGGTGACGCTGGATTTTCTGTTGGACTACTTTCCCAAGCCCTCAGTGTTGAAGATCGACGTGGAGACGCATGAGGCTAGTGTGCTGAAGGGAGCGGCACGTCTGCTCAAGGAAGTTCGGCCTGTGATCTTGTGCGAGGTGGCGCATGAGAATTCGGAGGCAGTGACGGACTTGTTGCTGAGCGCGAGATATGAGCTCTACGGAGTGGATGCGCAGCCGCGCGAGCGAATTGATCGGGCTTGGTTTCAGACTCTGGCCGTACCGATGGCGGAGTGACGGTAAGCCGGGAAGCCTACAAAATCATGCATATATTTTTCAACGCGTTGGCTGCCAGCGCTGGCAGCGGACTGACCTACGTTCGGAACATTGCTCCGGCGCTGGCTCGGAGGAGTGACTTGCGCGCTACGTTTCTGTTGCGGCCGGAGCTTCGCAAGGAGTTAGGTCGGTGGCCGAACATTGGGTTCGAAGAGGTTCCGGACACATTGTCGACGGCGCGTCGGTTTCTCTGGGAGCAGAGAGAAGTTCCGAAGATGTTGCGGGAGCGGAGGGCGGATGTTTTGGTGTCGGCTGGGAACTTCGCGATTCGGAAGTCTCCCGTACCGCAGATTTTGCTGAGTGGGAATTCTCTATATATTTCGGGGGATTTCCGACGGGATCTGCGGTCTCGCGGAGAGTATGCGATGTGGTTGGATAACGGGATCAAGTCCTGGTTTGCGGCTCGTTCCGTGAAGTGGGCGGATCTTACGGTTGCTCCGAGCGAAGCTTTTGCCAACGAACTACGAGGATGGACGGGGAGCCGGAGCGTTGTTGCGATTCACCATGGATTTGACCCCGACGTCTTTTTTTCGGACGAGACGCCTCTGGCGGATAACGTGCAAGAAGAACTCAAGAGAACAGAAGGTTGTTTGCGGATCTTGTTGGTCAGCCACTACAACTACTTTCGGAACTTCGAGACATTGTTTCACGGGTTGAAGAGAATTCGAGATTTGTTGCCGGAGAGAAATCCCAAGCTGTTGCTGACGACGCGGTTGGTCGAGGGAGAAAATCCTGGAACGTTTCGCGTAGAACGAGCTGCCGGGCTGGTGCGAGAGTTGGGGTTGACAGAGCATGTGATTGAGTTGGGGGCGGTGCCTTATCTGCAGTTGCACCAGCTCTATCGCGTCTGCGACATGTATGTGACGGCTGCCTATGCGGAGACTTTTGCGCATCCATTGGTGGAGGCGATGGCGTGTGGAGTGCCTATTGTGGCGTCGGATTTGGCGGCTCATCGCGAGGTTGCGAGCGAGGCTGGCGTGTATTTTCCGCGATTCTCCGACGAAGCCTTAGCGGCGCGGGTGCAGGAAGTGGCTGGGTCGATGGACCTGATGCGAAAGTTGTCCCTGAATGGAGTGAATCGGGCCGTGGAGTTTAGCTGGGAGAAGCACGTGGAGAATCTGGTGCGACAAGCGCGAAGCTTGATGCCGAGGCAGAAGTCACCGCCGCTATCGCTGCAGGGCGTTACCACGGAGGGCACCGGGGATCACAGAGGAATGCCTGGGAGCTTTTAGCGTTTTTCCAGGGAGATTTCTTTTTTCGTTCAGGGTGGTAACCCCGGGGAGAGTGCTGGGAACTTCTGCGCATTTCACAGGAGCGCTTTTTTTGGTTAATGTGTTACCACGGAGGACACGGAGGGGCACGGAGGAAGGGCTTGGGAGCTTTTAGCGTTTTTGGCGCAGTGGCGTCTGTGGCTTCTTGCGCTGCTCGACGTGCAAAGCCAAGTAAGGTGCGACTCCATCGAGGTTGTTCTAGCCGTGCTCAGGGTTGCTCTCGTCACGCTTGGTCGCCGTGATCAGCAGAAACAGTCCCCACCTGCGACCCAGCGCGCGCACCAGGAATCTTGGAAACAGCTTCCAAACCAGGCGGTAGAAGGCGGATTGAAAGCGTGGGGAAGGTTGATGCAGGAGTAAATCTCCGGGGCTGAATGCCAGGTGCATTTCCGTGTTCTTAAATCCATCCAACAAAGTGAGAGCCTCCGCGCGGGTGTAGGTTTTGGTGCCGGGGCTTTCGAGGTGGTCGAAGACGGACTGCCGGAGAGATTTTCCGCGCAGTAATCCGTAGCGCAGCCAGAGCATGGCTCCGGTGATGGAGGGGTGGTGGTAGACCATGATTCTGGCCTGGCCTCCGGGCTTGAGGACGCGCCGGGCCTCGCGGATACATTGCGGAGTATTGGGGCTGTGGTGCATGACGCCGTAGGAATAGACGACATCGAAAGAATTGTCGGCAAAGGGTAAATGTTCGGCATCGGCTACGCGGAGGTCGGGCTGGTAGCCAGCATGTTGGCAACGTTGGCGGGCGCGCTCAATGGATGCGGCGGAGAGATCTACTCCGGTGGCTTGGGCTCCAGCCTTGAGCCATTCGAGGAAATCGGCTCCCATACCGACGCCGATCTCCAAAACTTTTAGGCCGCGCGAGTTTTGAAACTGCGCGAAGTCGAAGATGTAAGGCTCTCCGGCGTATCTTGCGCGAGCATGGGCGTCGAAATCTTCCTTGCCCTCAAGGTAGCGAGTGCCGCAGGGGTCGGCGTTCCAAAATTCGCGGACTTCGTCTTTTTGTGGCGTGATCAAGTTCATACGTGCTGCGGGAAGTGCCAGGTCACCAGTATAGCGGCCCTGGAGTCCTATAGGCCCGGATGATTCTGGCGGAACATGCTTTGTTTAAGCACGCTTCAGGGGCCGGTGGCAGAGTAGAATACTAAGAGCCACTCTGTCTCCAATGCCCAAGCTGGAAGACTCAACTCAATTGCAGACCGAGCACACATCGACGCCTCTTCCGGTGGCGGTAATTGTTGCAGCGCGCAATGAGGCGCGCAATCTGCCGCGCTGTCTAGAGTCGTTTCGAGGCGTGGGCGAAGTGTACGTCATCGATTCGCAAAGCACAGACGCAACTGTGGAAATCGTGCAATCCTATGGCGCGCGAGTGGTGCAATTTCACTATCAGGGAGGATGGCCCAAGAAGCGGCAATGGGCGATGGATACGTTGCCTCTGGCTTATGACTGGGTATTTCTGGTGGATGCGGATGAAGCGCTGACTCCGGAACTGGCGGACGAAATCCGGATCGCGATTCAGAATCCCGCGTATGACGGTTACTATGTTGCGCTGCGTATGTTCTTTCTGGGACACGAATTGCGCCATAGTGGGGCGAGTTTTTATAAGCTCTCGTTGTTTCGGCGAGGCCTGGGGCGCTTTGAATGTCGGCTGAAAGAGCAGGACGAATCCATGGCGGACATGGAAGTGCATGAGCATGTGGTGTTGGCAGGAAAGGCCGCAAAATTACGACATCCTTTGCTGCATCACAATGTTGAGTCGCTCTCGCACTATATCCGCAAGCACGATGAGTACTCCAACTGGGATGCGCGGGTGTGGTTGGAGGGCGAGGGGAATGCGAGGGATCTAACTCCGTCACTTTTTGGAACGCAAGCGCAGCGTCGTCGCTGGCTGAGGAAGAAATTCTTTTCAATTCCCGGTTCGCCGGTGCTGTTTTTTTTGTATAAATACGTTTTCAGTTTGGGATTTCTTGATGGCGTTCCAGGCCTGATCTACTGCGGGTTGCAGGGCGTGCAGTTCTTCCACATTAAAGCGAAGATTTACGAGCTGGAGCAAGCAGCTCAGAGGAAAACGAGCTAGCAATGTGCGGCATCAGCGGTGTGGTGAATTGCGGAGATCAAGAAACGCTGGCGCGAATGACGCGGGTGCAGGCGCATCGCGGGCCTGACGATTCAGGGCTATGGGAGCGGAAGTTTCCGGATGGTTCTTATATTGGGTTAGGCAGCCGGCGGCTGGCCATTCTCGATTTGTCGCCCAGCGGCCACATGCCGATGCGCAACGAGGCTGGTACGATTTGGATTACTTACAACGGGGAGATCTACAACTTTGCCGAGCTGCGACGGGAGCTTGAAGGCAAGGGGCACCGGTTTGTTTCCCATACCGACACCGAAGTGATTCTGCATTTATATGAGCAGGAAGGGCCGGATTGCGTGAAGCGGCTGAACGGCATGTTTGCGTTTGCGATTTGCGATTTGCGGTCCGGGACACCGGCTTTGTTTGTGGCGCGCGATCATTTTGGGATTAAGCCTTTCTATTATTTTCACGACGGGGAGCGCTTTGCGTTTGCCTCTGAGATTAAGGCGCTGCTGCAGATTCCTGGGATTGAGGCGGAACTCGATTCGGAGGCTTTGCATCAGTATCTAACCTTTCTGTGGGTTCCCGATCCTGGAACAATGTTTCGCCGCATTGTGAAGCTGCCTGCCGGGCACTCGGCGATTTTGCGCAATGGGGAACTTAAGGTAACACAGTATTGGGATCTGACTTTTCCCGCTGCGAATCAAGCGTACGCTCGCACGGAGGCGGATCTGGCAGACGAAATTCGCGAGCGGTTTCGTGTGGCAGTTGAATCGCAGATGGTGAGCGATGTTCCGATAGGGGCATTTCTTAGCGCAGGATTGGATTCTTCCAGCATCGTTGCGATGATGAGTCGAGCGACGAATCAGACGGTGCGCACGTATACGGTAACTTTTCCGAGCAAATATCGTGTGGGAGAGACTGCGCTGGACGATCCGGAAGTGGCGACTCGATTGGCGCGTCAACTCGGATGCGAGAACCATCGGATTGTGGTGGAACCGGATGTGGTGGACTTGTTGCCGCGGCTGGTGTGGCATATGGATGAGCCGACGGCCGATCCTGCCATTATTACGGCGTACCTGGTTTGCCGCGAAGCTCGAAAGCAGGCGACTGTGCTGTTGTCGGGCGTGGGCGGGGATGAATTGTTTGCTGGATACAGGAAGCACGTTGCACATTACTGGGCGGAGGCTTACGGGCGAGTGCCGTCCGCTGTACGAGGCATGGCGGAGGCTGCTCTTGGAGGGTTACCGAGCCTGCGGGGCACGCCGGTGAAAGGGATGCTCCGGCTGGCGAAGAAGATGGCGCGGAGTGCATCGCTGAATCCAGTGGATCGCTTTATCACCAACTGCACGTACCTTGATGGCGCTCAGAAAGAGGAACTGTATGCGTCTGGGTTTGCAGCGTCGCCAATGGACCCTGCACGCGTGCATCGGGCGGCGTTTGAACGAGTGGGTGAGTCGGACTTTTTACATCAGATGCTTTATTTGGACAGCAAGATTTTTATGACGAGCCTGAACCTGACTTACAACGACAAGATGAGTATGGCGTCGTCGGTGGAAGTGCGTGTTCCGTTTCTGGATTGGGAGTTAGCGGAGTTCGTGGCCTGGAATGTCCCTCCCAGTTTGAAGCTGAAGGGAGTGTTGCGTCCGACGACGAAGCACATTTTGCGTGAGGCGATGCGTGAGATTTTGCCGCGCGAAGTTCTGCGGCAGCCGAAGGCAGGCTTCGCAGCCCCGGTAGACTATTGGTTGGCCAACGACTTGAAGGAAATGGTGGATGATTTGCTTTCGACTGAACAAATTCGTAGGCGGGGATTGTTTCGCCCGGAGGCGGTACGGCGTTTTGTGGACGAGCACCGCAGCGGTCGGAACGATTGGTCTATGCAGATTTGGCAATTTCTTACACTGGAATTGTGGATGCAGACGTTTCTTGATGGAGGGGCACGGAAGTTTGAGCCTGACCTGAGCGCGTTAGTGCCAGTGGCTACAGCATGAAGCAAGTTCTGCAAAATGCGCGGACGGGTGAGATTGCGGTGACGGAAGTGCCGGCGCCGCAGTTGTTGCCGGGGTGCGTGCTGGTGCGTGTGGCGACATCGGTGGTTTCGGCTGGGACGGAGCGGGCGTCGTCGGAATTTGCGAGCAAGAATCTTTTGCAGAAAGCGAAAGCGCGGCCAGACTTGGTGCGCGAAGTTTTGGCGAAAGTTCAGCGGGATGGAGTTTTCTCCACGCTGGGAGCGGTCCGTAGCCGACTGGATCAGCCGCTGGCGCTGGGCTACAGCAGCGCGGGAACTGTGGTTGCGGTGGGCGAGGGAATTACGGATATCGCGGTTGGGGACAGGGTCGCGTGCGCCGGGGCTGGGTATGCGAATCATGCGGAGTTTGCCTGCATTCCGCGATTGTTGCTGGCGAAGATTGTGTCGCGCGATGTGAGTTTTGAGGACGCGGCGTTTGCGACTCTGGGGGCAGTGGCCCTGCATGGCGTGCGCACGGCCGAAGCAAAATTGGGCGATCTAGCTGCCGTGATTGGGTTGGGATTGCTGGGTCAGCTGACGGTTCAGATTCTGAAGGCGTCAGGCTGCCGCGTGATTGGGTTTGATATCAATTTGGAACGGGCTGACCTGGCGGCCAAGTTGGGAGCCGATGCGGTTTGCCATGATGCTTCGGTATTTCGAGATCTTTGCAAACAGCACAGTGGGGGGCACGGCGCCGATACTGTGCTGATCACGGCTGAGACTGCGAGTAGCGATCCAGTGAATTTGGCGGGGAGTGTGGCGCGAGATCGAGCGATTGTCTGCGCTGTCGGAACGGTGGGACTGGAGATTCAACGCAAGACATTCTTCGAGAAGGAACTTGATTTTAGGATCTCTCGCTCGTACGGTCCAGGACGGTACGATGCCGCGTTTGAGCAGAAAGGGCACGACTACCCGATTGGCTATGTGCGTTGGACCGAGACTCGCAATATGGAAGCGTTTCTTGATCTGTTAGCTGCTGGGAAATTGAATTTGCAAGCGATTATTTCGCATCGGTTCCCAATTACGAACGCGCTGGCCGCGTATGACTTGATTACTGGCAAGGCAGGCAGTTCTTTTCTTGGAGTATTGATTTCATATCCGGGCCATTCGGAGCCAACGACCCGGGTGGAGATGGGTTCGCCGCGATCTGGCATCGCAGCGGTTCAAGCAAAGATTGGTATAGGAGCGATCGGGGCTGGCGTCTTCGCGATGAATACGTTGTTGCCGATGATTAAAGAGGCTGGTGGCGCAGAGCTTGCCGGAGTTTGCACCGCGACAGGGGCCCGCAGTCGCAACGCTGCTGAGAAGTTCGGCTTCCGCTATTGCTGTACTGACGAAAACGAAATCTTTAACGATAGGAGCATCAATGTAGTCGTGATTGCTACGCGGCACAACCTGCATGCGCGCCAAGTCTTACAGGCGCTCGGTTTGGGGAAGCATATTTTTTGCGAGAAGCCGCTTTGTCTTGCGGAAGAGGATTTAGCGGAGATTGTGCGTCAGCATGCGAAAGCGGGGAGCGCGGCGCTGATGGTGGGCTTCAATCGGCGCTTTTCGCCGATGGGGCAGCGGTTAAAAGCGTTTTTCTCGACCGTGAATGAGCCGCTGCTGATGCATTATCGGGTGAATGCTGGTTTTCTCGCGGCGAACCACTGGACGCAGGATCCGGAAGAAGGTGGAGGGCGCATCCTGGGTGAAGTTTGTCATTTTGTGGACTTCCTAACGTTCATGGCGGGTAGCTGGCCGGTGCGAGTGTACACTCACGCGCTCGCGAATAACGGCCTCTATAGCGGCGATAACCTGGTGCTTCAAGTCGAATTTGCGAACGGCTCGCAAGGGACGATTACTTACGTTGCGAACGGAGACAAGGCTTACTCGAAAGAGCGAGTTGAAGTTTTTGGGGGCGGCGCGGTCGGAGTGTTGGAAGATTTTCGCGAACTGGAGCTTCTTCGCGGTGGACGCAAGCAGGTGGAACGTTCGCGTCTGACGCAGGACAAGGGGCATCGCGCCGAGTGGGGTGCGTTTTTAAAGACGCTGCGAACGGGCGGCGCGGCGCCTATTCCATTTGAAGAAATCGCTGCGGTTTCTCTGGCTACTCTGCGTGCGCTGGATTCGCGACGCTTGGGGGAGGCGGTAACTATAGATACACGGGTTTTCCTCAACGCTGCCTTGCATCCGGAACCTGCCGCCGGAGACAATTAAGAAAGGCTTGGGAATGAAGCTTTTGCGGCCTGCAGGAAGGTCGATTTGCGAATCTGCGGCACATTCTATTTATGAGAAAGTAAACTTTCATCGTGTTGATTCTTGGTTTGAATATGTTTCACGCGGATGCCTCCGCGGCAATTGTGAAGGATGGCGAGGTTGTTTTCGCGATTGCGGAAGAGCGTCTGAATCGGAAGAAACATTTTGGAGGCTTTCCGGCGCTAGCCATCCGCGCGTGCCTGGAGCACGTTGGTGCGTCGATTTATGACGTAGATCATGTGGCCATTGGGCAGGATACGGATGCGAACCTGGCGAAGAAAGTGCAATATGCGTTTTCGAATCCTACGCGGATTTTGAACTTTATTCGCATGCGGCAGCGTAAGGAAGAGATGCGCGATTTGCAAACGCTGATTGTTAAGTCCCTCGAAGCGGATTCGCAGCGGCTACGTTTTACTGAGCATCATTTGGAACATCACATTGCGCATATTGCGAGCGCATTTTATTGCTCGCCTTGGGAGAGCGCGGCGGGGCTCAGCTATGACGGGTCCGGCGATTTTGTTTCGACGATGACGGCGCGTTGCGAGGGCACGGAGATTGAAGTGCTGGAGCGCGTTTATCTGCCGCATTCGCTCGGTAGCTTCTATACCATGATTTGCGACTTCATCGGGTATCGCAAGTATGGCGATGAAGGCAAGGTGATGGGCTTGGCGCCCTACGGGAAAGATACGTATTGCGAGCAGATCAGGAAACTGATTCATTCAAAGAACGGAAGCTTTCAGCTGGATCTTGATTACTTTCAGGCGCTGGGCAGCAACCAGGGCATGCAGGTGAAGGAAGACGGAACGGTGGAGTTGGCTCGACACTTCTCCGACCGAATGGTTGAGCTGTTCGGTGCGCCGCGTGAGCCCTATAGCGAGATCACGCAGCGTGATATGGATTTGGCGTTTGCGATGCAGCATTGTTTTGAAGAAGTGTTTTTTGATTTGCTGAATGGGCTGCATGCGAAAGTGCCGACGGAGAATCTGGCGATGGCGGGCGGGTGTGCGCTGAATAGTGTGGCGAACGGTAAAATATTTGATCGCACGCCGTTTCGGCAGACCTGGATTCAGCCAGCGGCGGGGGACGAAGGGCTGGCGATCGGTGCTGCGTTGCATACGTATCACAGTGTTTTGAAACAGCCGCGCAAGTTTGTGATGAAGGATTCTTACTTAGGGCCGGAGTTTTCGGATGTGCAAATCGAGAGCTGCCTGAAGGCTGCAAATTTGACCTACCAACTCTTGGAGCGTCAGCCGTTACTGGATGCTGTAGCGGCCCAGATGGCATTGGGAAATATTGTGGGATGGTTTCAGGGCCGGATGGAGTGGGGGCCGCGGGCGCTGGGTAATCGATCGATTGTGGCGCACCCTGGGCTGCCAACGATGAAAGACACGCTGAATGCTCGCATCAAGCAGCGAGAATGGTTTCGACCGTTTGCGCCGTCGATATTGGCGGATCGTCAGCATGAATATTTTGAGCATGATCATCCATCGCCGTTCATGCTGCATGTGTATAAGATTCGTCCGGAGAAGCGGGCGCAGTTGTGCGCGGTGAATCATGTGGATGATACGGGCCGGTTGCAGACGGTGAGTCGCGAGGAGAATCCACTTTATTACGATTTGATTCAGGCTTTCGAACGGAAGACGGGGATCCCTGTCATTCTGAATACGAGCTTCAATGAAAACGAGCCGATTGTGTGTAAGCCGGAAGAAGCGATTGATTGCTTCCAGCGGACGAAGATGGATGTTTTAGCGATCGGTTCGTATCTTGTTCTGAAATCGGACACATAAAAGCGATGGCGAATTCCGTCGAACAGCTTTCCCGCGAGGCAGGCAACGGAATTCAACTGACCAGTCTCGGGCGCTTTCCGGGAACCCGCGTGCTCGCCTGGGACGGAGATGTCCTCTATGCTTCGCGTGGATATGAGTTGCTGCGTTGCCAATCCGCGAATTCTCCTGTGCAATGGCAGTCGGTTGGGCATTTTTCCCCCGCGTGGTGGCGCAATATAACGGCGTCCAGCAAATTAGGATATCGGTTGATGCGGGATGGCTTTCATGCTTTGGTAGCGTTGCCGAACGGGGGATTTGTCGCCGCGGTTCCAGGCGCCATCGTTGTACTGAGGGAGGGCGGAAAAGAGTTTTGTGTTACGCATGCGCTGCAGCGTGGAACACGTCCGCTGAACTTTGCGGTTACTCCGGATGGCCGGATTTTTTGGGGAGAGTACTTCGATAATCCGGCGCGCGATGCGGTTCACGTCTATGGGTCGGAAGATTGCGGTGCAACCTGGAAGGTCGTTTTTTCGTTTCCGCAAAAATCTATTCGTCACATTCATAACATCGTGTACGACCGGTGGGAAAATTGCTTATGGGTTCTCACGGGCGACGTTGGCGAGGAATGTCGCGTGCTGCGGATTTCGCTGGATTGGAAGAAAGTCGATGTTGTGGTGAGCGGCAATCAGCAGGCGAGAACCGTGGCCGCCGTGCCGGTTGCTGACGGGCTGTATTTCGCCTCTGATGCTCCCGCGGAACAAAACTATATTTACAAACTTGATCGAAGAGGGAAACTGGATCGTTTGGCCAAGGTGAATTCTTCAGTTCTATGTGGATGTGCGGTGGGGGATGCACGGTTCTTTACGACGATGATCGAGCCGAGTGGGGTGAACCTGGATCGAACTGTGGTTTTGTACGGAAGTGCGGGAGGCTCATCGTGGGATGTATTGCAATCCTGGAATAAAGATCGGTGGTCCATGAGGTTGTTCCAGTATGGCAATGCATTTTTGCCAGCGGGAAACAATGCGACGAAGGTTCTGGCGTTGACGACGATTGCAGTCGAGGGGCACGACCTGGAGGCTTCGCTGTGGCGGGTTGGAATTTGAGCAGTCGATTGCAATACTACCGGCGAATCTTTAGCGCTTACCTGCTGCCGGGCAAGAGCCAACTGACATTTTGGCATGAGACGCCGGAAATTAATCGCAACCTGCGGACCGATCAGCTGGACGAATATTACATGACGTTCGCGGCGAAGGCGGATTATCCGGGACATCACGACGCAAATGGCATTCCGATGCTGGATTATCGCGGCAAGATCGGTCTGCAATATAACCCGATTGCAATTGCGCAGTGGGGGTTGGGGAATTACAACCTGCTGCGCCAAACGGGGGATCCTGCGAGGCGTGAAAAGCTGGTGTGCTGCGCGGATTGGCTGCTTTCGAGTTTGGATCAGAATCCCCAGGGCGTTTGGGTTTGGAAACATCATTTTGACTGGGAGTATCGCGATACGTTGCGGGCTCCGTGGTATTCCGGATTGGCGCAGGGGCAAGGCATTTCGCTATTGTTGCGGGCACATCTTGCGACGGGGAATTCTAACTACCTAGGTGCGGCGCGGGATGCCTTCAAAGCATTTGAGAAGCCGGTGGACGAAGGTGGCGTCGCATTCATCGATGCGCGCGGGGATTGGTGGATTGAAGAATATATTGTGCAGCCACCGACGCATATCTTGAATGGATTTATATGGGCGCTGTGGGGTGTTTATGACATGTTTCTGGCGACAGGGGAGGGCTCGTATCGCGCGGTCTTTGATCGCGGAGTTCGGACACTGGAGAGAAATCTTGAGCGCTACGATACGGGGTATTGGTCGCTCTATGAGCAATCGGGGACGCGAATGAAGATGTTAGCCAGCCCGTTCTATCATCGACTGCACATTGTTCAGTTGAAGGTCATGCATCGATTGACCGGGGCCGAGGTGTTTGCGCGGTTTGCGGAGCGCTGGCGAGATTTTCAGGGTAGTCGTTCCGGGCGAGCGCGAGCGATTGTTGGGAAGAGTTTGTTTAAGCTGTTTTATTATTAGAACTATTTTACGATGAGACATCCAAAAGTTTTTCCTGCGACCGGGTTTACGCCGCGGTGAAGATTCTTTACGTTTCACAATATTTTCCGCCGGAAATGGGTGCACCTGCTGCGCGCGCAGCGGAACTCTCTCGCCATTGGGTCAACGATGGACATGACGTCACGGTGCTGACTGGGTTCCCGAATCATCCGACGGGCGTGGTGCCGCCGGAGTATCGGAAGCAATTTCGGCGCCTGGTCACGCGAGAGGTATGGAATGGCGTCCGGCTGGTACGAACGTGGTTGCTGCCGTTTCCGAATCGCAAGCCTTACGAGCGGATGCTGAATTACAGTTCGTTTTGCGTGTCGTCGGCGTTGACGGGGTTGTTTGTTCGGAAGCCGGATGTGTTGATTGCAACGTCGCCGCAATTGCTGGTGGCGCTGAGCGGATGGTGGTTAGGCGCGCTGCGTCGGGTTCCATTTGTGTTTGAGGTGAGGGATCTGTGGCCGGAGTCTCTTGCCGCAGTTGGAGTTGGGGGTGGGAATTCGCCGCTAAATTGGGTGTTGGGGAAGATTGCCGGGTTTCTCTACAAGCGTTCCGATCATATTGTTGTGGTCACCCAGGCATTCAAGACGTTCCTGATCGAGAATTGGAAGGTTCCAGCTGAAAAGATTTCGGTTATTGAGAATGGCGTGGAGACTGAGTTGTTCTCGCCGCAGCCGGACGCAGCCACAAAGAAGCGGGAGCTGGGACTGGAAGGGAAGTTTCTCGTCTGTTATGTGGGGACGATGGGACTTGCTCATGGGCTGGAAACTCTGATTCAGGCAGCGGAGGTGTTGCGGACGGAAAATCCACAAGTGCAATTCCTGCTGGTTGGAGAAGGGGCGGACAAGGAACGGATTGAAGGTTTGGCGCGTGAGCGCGGATTGACCAATATGACGTTTCTGGGGCAGCAACCGCGGGAGACGATCCCTCTGTTTATATCGGCGTCCGATGCTTGTCTGGTGATGTTGAAGAAGACGGATTTGTTCAAGACGGTGATTCCGACGAAGATGCTGGAATATATGTCCTGCGCGCGACCTGTGATTCTTGCGGTGGATGGGCAGGCGCGAGAGATTATGGAGGCGGGGGGCGCCGGGATTTTTGTGGAACCGGAAAGCGCGCAGCAGTTGGTGGAAGCAGTGCAACGGCTTGCGAGCGATCCGGAGTTGTGCGAGAGCCTGGGCCGGAGCGGGCGGGCGCACATCGTGAAGCATTTTTCCCGGCAGCAGACGGCGCGGGATTATCTGGAGATTCTTGACGAGGTTTTGGCGGGCGGAGCGAAAGCTGGCACTGGATGAGGTTCACGGGTTGTTCAAGAGAAGGACAAGCAGATTCCTCAGGGCTGAAGCGCCTCGGAATGACAAAATCAGGGAGCAAAACGCTAGGGGCGGATGGCCAATAGCGCGGCGCCGCTGGCCAGTTGAGTAATGGCTTGTACGGAGTGCTGTAGAGCGGCCTTGCTTGCGCTGCTGGGAACGAAGAGAATATCGCCGGCTTGCATGCGGACATCCTCGGCCTTGGCGCGGAGGATCTGCTGCAGAGGAATCTTAATTTGTTCCGTTCCTCGGGCGGACTTGCGCAGGATTGTGCTGCCGTTTAAGGATGCCGTCTTGTTGGGGCCGCCGGCGAGGGCAATTGCTTTAAGGACACTGAAGTAGTCGGTGTCGGAAACGAAGCCGCTAGGCCTGAGCACGTCTCCCACAACATAGAAAACGGGTCCGCGTTGGACCATCACAGTATCGCCGGGCTGGACCACGATGTTTCCGGGGTTGGCGGGGGAGGCATCCGACGGCAACTTTACGCTGACGGCATGACTGGGATCAGAGCGATGCGTAATGGTGACGGTGCCGCCAGCGCGTTCCGTAAACCCCCCTGCGGCGGAAATCACGTCGAGCAGGCGACGTTCGCCGAGGACGGTGTAGGAACCTGGTTTACTCACTTCTCCCAGTAGGCTCACGTTGGAGGAGGAGGAATCCGTCACCAGAACCACTACATGGGGATTCTTGACGAATCCGCCATCGGAGAGCTTTTTCTCGATGGCAGCTTGGGCCTCTTCGGGCGTCAAGCCCTCAACGTGGACATAATCGATCAGTGGGAGGTAGATGTCGCCCGAATTGCTGACTCTGCCTTTGGTGGAAAGCTCGGGAACGTTGTAGACGTTGACCTCGACCAGGTCGGAGGGTCCCAAGAGCTGTTTTGACGGTTGTAGAGGTGGAGCTGGAGCCTGAGCTTGATCCGAAGAGGCGGGTTGCTGATTTGGGACTTCTGGTACCGCGCTGGGAAAACCAGCTTGCGCGAAGGCCGGGCGGGCCACGAAGCCTGCTACGAGCAGCGTCCCCGTAAGAACAAGAAAAGGCAGGCTTGGCCGCTTGGACGCAGGCATATTTCGTCTCCACCATTGTGTTTGAATGCTCAAGTGTAGCACGTGTTCGGGATGGAAGACCTCGCTCGCCATGGGCTGGAAGGGCATCTTGCGTTGCAGATGTGAAGCGAGGCTGCTATATTTCAGTGAAAGATTCATGTCAGCTTTGGGCTCCGGGCTCCTCGGCCAACCCGCATCGGTGTGTACGACGATCCCGAGCTGTAGCTATTCAGTTTTGCGGAATCCGGGGAACTCATAGTGACCGCACTTTACCTTCTCGCGTTCGGATTTTCGTTAATCCTCTCCTTCATTCTTACCCGGTACGTGCGCGATTTTGCCTTTGCTCGTGGTTGGGTCTCTATTCCGTCATCGGGTCGGCATATGCATGCGCATCCGCTGCCTCGCTTAGGGGGAGTTGCGATCTGTCTAGCCTTCCTGTGCACGCAGGGTTTCGTATTTCTGCTGGCTTATGGATTCCCCAGGTTTAAGGCGCACTTGCCGTCGGGGCCCTGGTTCACCATCGTGATGCCCGCGTGCATGGTGTTTCTGCTGGGAGTCTATGATGACCTGCGCAGCGCGCGCCCGTGGATGAAGTTCGCCGTGCAAGGGATCGCAGGAGCCATGTTGTACTGGGGCGGCTTGCGGATTCTTTCTTTACCGTTGATTTTTGGAACACGGCATTTTGGGCTAGTTGCGGGTTTTTTTCTGACTATCTTCTGGGTGATTGGGATTACCAACGCTTTCAATCTGATTGACGGGTTGGACGGTTTGGCGGCCGGTTCTGCCTTGTTTTCAACGCTGGTGGTGTTTATTGTCGCGCTGGTGAGTCACGCGCCCTGGCTGGCTTTAGCTACCATTACTTTGACCGGCGCAATTCTCGGGTTTCTGCGGTTTAATTTCAATCCGGCCACGATCTTTCTTGGAGATTCCGGAAGTCTGTTCATAGGCTTTCTGCTGAGCGCCTTTGCGTTGCAAGGGGCGGCGAAAGCACCTACCGTGGTTGCGGTTGCCATTCCGGTGGTTTCGTTCGGCCTGCCGATTCTGGAAACTGGATTGTCAATTCTGCGGCGGCTGATTAGCGGACGTCCGGTTTTTACGGGGGATCGTGAGCATATCCATCACAAATTGCTGGAGCGTGGGCTTTCCCACCGGCAAGTCGTGATTGTGCTGTATGGCGTGTCCGCGATTTTTGCCATGCTCAGCCTTTTCCTGTTGTGGCCGACCGGGAGCACGCTGGGATTGGTTTTGGCTGTGGTTGGCTGCGGCATTTGGGTAGGTGTGCAGCACTTGGGGTATCTCGAATTTGGCGAGCTGCGCCGCGTGGCCCAGCGAACCATGGAACAGCCGCAGGTGTTTATCAACAACATGGCGATACGCCGCGCCGTTGAAGAGCTAAAGGTCGCCGGTGATTACGAGCAGGTTTGCCGAATTGTGCAGGCGGCTTTTGAATCGAACGACTTTGATAGTCTGGAGTGGGAACTGGATTCCGAGGGAGTGGGGCTGCATCTTATGTCGCATCCATTGTCGTCGCTGCAATTCCAGTGGCGACGTTCGCCTGACCGCGAGGATGGCGATCTTTCTCCGTCGTGGAAATTGCAATTGGATCTCCTGACATCCAACAGCCGATACCTGGGCCAAATGATTCTGTTCCGCGCGTATTCGCAGCGCGCTTTGCAGCTGGATATCAATTTGCTGACGACGGCGTTTCCAGGCGCGCTGGCGGACGCTTTGGGTCGCACGTTGCAGGCTTCGACTCTGCCGTTGATGAAGCCAGAGGCGCATCCCGCGCTTCTACGGACGCAGGTCAACTAAGTCTTACCCCCGCAAGGTAGAATCGGATTCGACAGTCTACTCTTTCTATGCACATTCTTCATGTTGTAGGAGCGCGCCCCAATTTTATGAAGGCAGCCCCGGTGCTGCGGGCGTTGGCGGAATGCGACGCTCTGGGGTCGGCTTCCCTTAAACAGAGTTCCCTCCGGCAGACTTCCATCAGGCAGACCTTGGTGCATACCGGGCAGCACTACGACGCGATCATGTCGGATGTTTTCTTTCAGCAGCTCGGGATGCCTGCGCCGGACGTAAATCTGTCGGTGGGATCCGGTAGTCACGCACAGCAGACGGCTGAGATCATGGCTCGCTTTGAGCCTGTAGTTTTGGAACACAAGCCGGACTGGGTCGTGGTGTATGGGGATGTAAATTCGACTGCGGCGGCGGCGCTGGTGTGCGCCAAACTGCGAATTCCCGTTGCTCATGTGGAAGCCGGCTTGCGTTCTCGAGATCGTTCGATGCCGGAAGAGATTAACCGGCTGGTGACGGACCAACTGTCGGATTTGTTGTTTACACCGTCGCCTGACGGCGACAGAAACTTGCTGCAAGAGGGGATTGCGCGGGAGAAGATTCATCTTGTGGGCAACGTGATGATCGACACGCTGGTGCGACTGCTGCCGCAGGCTGAGACGCCGGGAGAAGTGGCGAGAATCGGGCCCTTTGTGTTGGTGACGCTGCACCGGCCCGCGAATGTGGATGACCTGCCGTGGTTGCGGGAAATGTTGATGGCGATGCTGGAGGTCGGCCGCGCACTGCCGGTTGTTTTTCCAGTACATCCGCGCACGCAGCAGCGCCTCACCGAGGCGGGATTTCTTCCTGCCAATGATGGTCGGCTTCGCTTGCTGCCGCCGCTGCCGTACCTGGAGTTTCTTGTGATGCAGAAGGCGGCTCGCGTGGTGATTACGGATTCTGGCGGAATTCAGGAAGAGACTTCTTTTCTTGGCGTGCCATGTCTGACGGTGCGCGAAAATACGGAGCGTCCGATCACGCTGACGGCGGGGACGAACACCTTGGTGGGGCGAGATATTTCACGACTGCGGAAGGAATTGCAGCGCGTGCTGGCGAGCCCTGCCCCGGGAGCGTGCGCGATCCCACTGTGGGATGGGCATGCGGCTGAACGGATTGCGAAGATTTTGCTTGGGTAAGATATGCGGGATTCGCAGGGGCAGTCGCCCTGCCTCTCCATTAAGCAGAGCTCGATCGGTAGGAGGATTTCAAAAGTGCTCACCCAGGCGAGGCGCCTGGGGTTACGTGATTTTGTGAGCTGAGTGATTCCGCCCACGAAATCCACAGCGGAATCTATTCCGCTACTCGTGCGAGTTGCGGCAGCGATTTATCCTCATCATTCCCCCAGTTGTAGGAGGCCCAAGGGATGTACCGGTGGATGACCGCACGCGATGTGAATTTTGTTCCGCTGCAAGCCGCTGTGTTTTGTGCCGAATGCGAACAGATCAGTGAAAACAATACGGTTGCCTGTTTGGCCTGCGGCAGTAAAGCTCTACTGAGCTTGTCGCGCTTGATGGGTGGATCGCTGCGGCACCAGTCGACGGCGAATCTGATTCAAGATGCGGCGCTGGATCGCGTGGTGCGCGAGTTGCTGCAATCCATTCCCGTGGAAGTGCATTCCGAGGCCGAGCGCGAAGAAGAGTTTGCTACGGCGGCCCGTCGAAAAGTGAATTTGCAATTGGTGAACCAGGTTGCAACCGCGCCCCGTCCCAAGAAGTCGGTACTGGAAAATATTTCCGCGTTCGATCTCGACCTGAATCCTGCGGTTGACATTATTGCGGACCGCGCTCAGGTGATGACTCGTGCTACGGGAGCGGCCATCGCGCTGAATCGCGGAAGTGAGATTGTGTGTCGCGCCCGCGCGGGGCGCACTGCGCCGGATCTTGGCGTGCGCTTGCAGACGGAATCTGGCATCTCAGGCCAATGCGTTCGTACTGGAGAGATCTTATTGTGCCACGATACGGAATCGAACCCGCACGTGGATCCCTCCGTCAGTCGGCGCCTGGGAGTGCGGTCGATCTTGGTTTCTCCCATTCGTTATTTTCAGCGGACCTTGGGAATTTTCGAAGTACTCTCCGCTTCTCCCTACGCGTTCGATCATCGCGATGTCGCGACCATGCAGATGCTGTCTGGGATGATGGTCGCTGCCATTAGCCGTGTGGTGGACCGACAGGCGCGCACTGCGTAAGTGAATCTTGAGTTCGGGCGCTATTCCAAAATCTTTCCGACAAGCCACATGTGACCGAAGGGGTCCACGAGAGCGCCCTGGAGCATTCATTTGATTGGGTGCGGCGAGGATCAACAGCTTGGCCGCACGGCCTAACGGGTACTTTCTACTACTCCACTCCGTCACTCCCGGAGTGTATTATGGGGCTGCTCCTCCATGAGCACGCCTAACTTGCAAGCTACCTCGGCCTTACGGTCGAATTTGGGCACGCGGCTTGAACGCCGCCGCCAGGTTCGACACCCGCTGCGCGGGTCGGCAACTGTGCGTCTGCGTGGCCCTGCCGTCAGCCCGACTCCCAGCAAAGTTGTCGATCTTTCCGAGGATGGCATTGGGGTCGAGGCTGCAACTGGCTTACAACTCGAGCGCACGCTCGCACTGGATCTCGAATTCGATGGTCAACATCTTCGATTGATAGGCCAGGTGGCATGGTCGGATTCGTCGGGACGCGCGGGAGTGCGATTCTTCTCGCTGGACCAGAAGGCGCTACAGCAGATTCAGCAGTGGTTGTTTCTGAATGCAGTGGCGCAGGCGACCGACGACGGTGGCATTACCGAGCTGTTTCCACAGGACGGGAAGCGTTCGCTGGAACAAGCCAGCGCGGCCACCTATGCCGTCGTCGGACCCGACGCGCATCCCAAGGCCGAACTTTTCCGCGACGAAGAGCCGTTTGACGAGCAGCAGTCCGAGGAATTTCTCTCTCCGTTGGAGCGTGAGACGAACGCGATAGTGAGCCGTGCGCTTGCCCTTACGGGAGCCAAAGGCGCGGCCCTGGCGCTGTTTGAGGGAAGTTATCTGGTTTGCCGGGCGACCTGCGGGACCGATACTCCAGGATTGGGCTCGAATATTTCCGTGAGCACGGGGCTGACAGGGGAATGCATTCGGACGGCCAGCGTGATGTATTGCCGCGATGCCTCTTCCGACCCACGTGTGGATCGCGAAATCTGCGCCGACCTTGGCATTCGTTCTCTTTTGGCGCTGCCTTTGTTTGCTGGCGAGCGCGTGGTTGGCCTGCTGGAAGTGTTGTCGCAACGGGCAGGAGCGTTCGATCCTGGAGATGCCAGGATTCTGGATATGCTGGCGCGCCCAGTGATTGGCTCGCTGTTTGCTGAGATTCCTTCCGGTGGGTTGCGCAGAAATCCTTCTGCGGAGGCTCGGAGGCAGGATGCTGAACAAGCTGCGTTGAACACGCGGTATCCACTGAGCCGCGAGGACGTTCTTGATCTGGAAGACTTGGACCGGCAGCGGCAAAGATACAATCGTGGAGTTGGAGTCCGCAGCTTGCCCCTGCATTTACGCGCTGTGCTGGCCGTGGCTGTGGTTGCAGTCGTAGTTCCGGTGACGTGGCTGGCGGTGAGCCAGGGGAGAACGCTTCTGTCGCTCGGACGTACGCCGGACACGTCACAATATCAGGCTGGACGTTCGCAGCCTGCGACGGCATCCGTCGCTCCGGTTACGAATAGCTTGGCAGTTCGTCCGGATGCGAGCTTTGCGAAAGAAACCCTCACTGACTCTCCGGCTGCGATTGAGGCTTTGCGACAGGCCGCGCGCCAGGGGGACGTGCCTTCGCAATTCAAGATGGGTGCAAGATACGCCAGCGGCGAAGGCGTCCCGCAGGATCACACCAAGGCGGCGTATTGGTTTCAGCGCGCCGCTCTGCGCGGGTATGCTCCGGCGCAGGGAATTCTCGGCGCATATTATTGGGTAGGGCGCGGCGTTCCGAAGGATTTGAAGCAGGCGTACTTTTGGTCCGCGCTCGCTCGTTCCGGCAACGATGAAATCAGCAAGCAGCGGGTGGAAGTGCTGGCCGCTCGCTTGAGTCGCGCGGATTTGCTGCAAGTGCAGCAGCGACTTCGCGAATGGAGCCGGACGCACTCGCCTAATTCAGAGACCTCAACAGCTGCTCGCTGAGACTTTGTTTTTGAATTTGCCACTGCAAAACCTTTCCCGCTTCCACTTGATTCGCCGCGCAGGTAGACTAGGCAGTCGTTGCCGTACATCCTTTCCTGGGTAGGTCCCGCTCTATGAACGTTCGCAGCCCGCTTTTCTCGTTTGTCCTCTTCGGTACGTTGCTCTCAGCGAGTTTTGCGCAGGCGCAAAAGTCCGCTCTCACTTTCGACGAGTTTTTCAATGGAGTTGGTTTCGATGCAGTGAGTATTTCTCCGGACGGGCGTTCTGTCGTGATTGCTACGGATCGCGCCGATTGGGAGCAGAGTATTTTCCGCCACGATCTGTATTTATATCGCGATGGCGCCAACGGCGGTTCTCTGATTCAACTTACGCAATCGGGGCATGATGGCGATCCCAAATGGTCGCCGGACGGTCGCTGGATCGCGTTCCTTTCTGAGCGAAAAGTTTCTGCGGGTAAGAACGGCCCGACAAAAGGAAAAAGCAAGGGCGAAGACGAGGATTCGGACGCATCGAAGGCAAAGGACATTACGCAGCTTTATTTAATTTCTCCGGATGGTGGCGAGGCTTTCCCGGCGACGCTCGGCGAGGAGGACATCCACAGTTTTGATTGGTCGCCGGATTCGCGGTCACTGTATTTTGCGACGCGCATTCCTTGGGGCAAGGCGCAGAAAGACGCTTACAAGAAAGATTGGAAAGATGTTGTCGAGTATCGCAATGCCGAGCGCGGCGATCAGATTTTTGCTCTTCGATTGACCGACGTGATGGCCGCTCGTGAAACGAAAGGCCTGAAGCCCCCAGCAGAAGGTGACGATGTTTCTCCCGATGTCACGCCCGGAGCGACGGCGCTGGCGCGTTCCGATTTTCGAGTAGCGCAGATTGTTGCTTCGCCGGATGGGAAGCGGCTCGCGTTTTCGACGACTTCGATCTCCGAGCGCCAGGAATTGATTGCTGAATTTGAAATCTATATCTTCGATTTGGCGGGAGCCAGCCCGGAGCGCGCGCCGCGCCGCGTAACGCATAACGAAGCGCCGGAAGAGCGGCTAGATTGGGACAGCGATAACCGTCACGTATTCTTCCACATCCCTTTGGGATCGGTGGAAGGGAAGTATCTGGACACGCAGGAGCGTGTCTACTGGGTTGACGCCGATACCGGCGAAACGGCGCGCTGGGCGGCCTCTTTCGACGGCAGCGTTGCTGGGTATCAGCCGATTTCGGGCGGCGGTTTGATCTTCCCTGGCGTTCTTGGAACGGAAGTCGGTTTGTACTCGCAATCAAGCCCGTCAGCGAAAGTGAAAGCTGAGGCGGGATGGCCGGGCACATACGGCCCCGCATCCGCAGCGCATTCTTCCTCGCGAATTGCGTTTGTGTATTCATCGCTGCAAAAGCCAGCTGAGATTTATTTAGCGGAAGGGCCGGAGCAGTTACAGCAAGCTCGCGCGATTACATCTTTCAATCAGTTTTTCACCGAGCGCGAGTTGCCCAAGGGCAAAACTTACCATTGGAAATCCAGCGACGGCACATACATGGAAGGCCTGCTGATTTATCCTCCGGGAAAAGTTGAGGCTAAGGGCTTGCCCATGCTGACGCTGATTCATGGCGGTCCGGATGATGCCGACGGGAATCACTTTGAGGCCGACTGGTATCAGTGGACCGCGCTGGCTGCGACCAATGGCTGGCTGGTGTTTCAGCCGAACTATCGCGGCTCTCTCGGCTATGGTGACAAGTTCCTGAAGCAGATTGTGCCGGAAATGGTTTCCAGACCCGGAAAGGATATTTTGACCGGTGTCGACGCGTTGGTGAAAGAGGGAACTGCGGATCCTGAACATCTCGCCGTCGGCGGTTATAGCTACGGCGGCTATATGACGAATTGGCTGATCACGCAAACCACTCGATTCAAAGCGGCAGTTACGGGCGCGGGGTCGGTCGAACATGTCGCCGACTGGGGTAATGATGACACGACGTTCGACGACGCCTATTTTCTTGGCGGACGTCCGTGGGAGGCGGCTGCACGGTATCACGACGAGGCTGCGATTTATCAAATCGACAAAGTAAAGACGCCAACCCATATTGTTGGCGGGAGCGACGACATTCGCGTTGCTGTGTTGGAACAATACTTGTTGGATCACGCCCTACACTCACTCGGCGTTCCCAGTGCGCTGTTGATTTTCCCCGGCGAAGGACACGGTTTGGGTAAGAATCCGTGGCATGGCAAGATTAAAGTGCGCGAAGAGATGAAGTGGCTGGAGAAATATGCGGGGAAGCCGGGCGTGACTTCGGCGGGGAAGTAATGATCTCGCGACTCAGGAAGATCCTATGACGTGGCCTCCACCCATAACGCTGCAAGGCACGCTCACCACGCTGGAGCCGTTGACGCAGAGCCATCACGACGATCTTGTCGAGTCGGTGCGCGACGGCGAGCTGTGGAAGCTGTGGTACACAACGATCCCCACTCCGGAAAAAATGCCAGAAGAAATCGAGCGCCGGCTGAAATTGCAAACGCAGGGTTCCATGCTGCCATGGGCTGTCCTCGACAATGCCAGCGGCAAAGCCGTCGGCATGACAACTTACATGAATATTGATGCCACGAACAAGCGCGTTGAAATCGGATCGACGTGGTATCGAAAGAGTGTGCAGCGCACCGGGATCAATACGGAGTGCAAATTGTTGTTGTTGCAGCATGCCTTCGAAAAACTCGATTGCATCGCCGTGGAATTTCGTACCAGCTCCTTCAATTACCAGAGCCGTCGAGGCATTGAGAGGCTGGGTGCCAACCTTGACGGAATCCTGCGAAGCCATATGGTGATGCCGAATGGTACTCTGCGGGATACCTGCGTTTACAGCATTGTTGCCGGGGAGTGGCCCGCGGTGAAGGCGCATCTGGATTGGCAGATGAAGAAGCCCAGAGACTGAAGAGGGCGGTTTCACAACCAGTTCTACATCCCCGTGTCATGCTTGGCGGCGCTGGCCATGTTCGTCTTCCTTGTGCCGGCGGCGTAACGCGCAATGCCCCGATACAAAGCTTCGGCTATGTTCTGACGATAGAACGGATCTTGTAAATTATGTTCGTCGGTAGGGCTGCTGACGAAGGAAACCTCCGCCAGAATCGCGGGCATGGTGGTTCCTGTGAGGACGACGAAGGACGCCGCTTTGACGCCTCGATTGCGAACGCCGGGGCTCTTGGCCGCCAGCGTTCCGTACAGCGACTGCTGTACGCTGGCAGCGAGCTTGCGGGAGGCTTCCGATTTTCCCCGCAGTTCCGATGCAGCCAGCTTCAGCACGGGCGCGGCGCCTACTTCGCGTTCTTCCTCGGCTAGCACCTGCGTCGAGGGGCCATTGGATGTGTAGTAAGTCTCAACTCCGCGAGCTTCAGCCCGGCTGCTGTAGTTCGCATGCACGGAAACGAAGAGGTCGGCTCCAACCTGGTTGGCGATGGCGGCGCGACGTCCAAGCGGCACAAAGGTGTCGTCCGAGCGCGTGTAAATTACTTCCAACCCGAGTCGCTGTTCCAATAGCACGCCCAGCCGCTGTGCGATTTCGAGAGCTAAATCTTTTTCCAGCAAGCCTTGTTGACCAACCGTACCCATATCCCAGCCACCGTGACCGGCATCCACAACAATGCGGAGTTTCGGAACGTGCGCCCGCAGCCGGATGTCTTCGGTAGTCGGATTCTTGGATATCTCAGGAAAACTTGGATGAGCCGTATTCTGCCGAACGGCTTCGGTGTCGAGTCTTGGTTTCGGCGCCGCCTGCAGGCTGCGAATCTCCAGGACCATGCGGTAGGGATTCGGCTCCAGGCTGACCGAGAAATTCGAACTGTTTTTCGTCTCGAGCTCTACACGCGTCACACCAGGAGCTGTAGCGCCAATCTTGATGCGATTGATTAGCGCGTCCTGCACGTCAATGTTCTTGCCTATGAGTTCCTGACTTAGAACGGAATCGTGCAAGTCGACATAGATGCGTTCGGGCGCGGCCAGCCGGTGAATCTCGTAGGGCACTTCATCCTGCATGTCGATCACAACAGTGCTGGTATCGGCGTTCGACCAGTGTCGCAGGCCCGTGATGCGAGGCAGCAGAGTGTTTTCCGCCACCTGCGTACTTGAAGCAGAAGTGGGCGACGCAGCTGCGGGCGCTATCACTGCACTGGTTGCGGCGGCAGGTTGGGTTTTGTGAGAACGCCACCACGCGCTCCCTCCCAGCAGCAGAGCTACCGCCAGAGTTGCGACACCCCACTGTTTCGCCGGAGGCACCCAGGTCCGGCCGGAGCCAGCAGAGGCGAAAGCTGCAAATGGTTCTCGTTCAGGAGCATTGTTGATTGCCGTCAGCGCCGCATGGCTGACCACAGCCGGCACTTCCGTCGAACCAGCTAGCTGCGTCCAGTCCCCAAGAGAAGTAGTCTGCCCGGCGGCGTTCTCGCCTGATGGCTCCTTGCCGATGGCAACCGTGCGAGGACCGTCGATGTGCAAGGCTTCAACAGTCAGTTCCGCCAGTAGGCTCAGCTCACGAATATCGCCGTCGGTAAAGGCAAAAGACTCTTTCTCGAAGGCTTCGATCAGCCCGAGAATGGTTTGCTGCGCGCGCAGAGGAACCGCTACGACAGACCGCACGCCGAGTGAACGGCAAGCCTCGCGGTCAACGCGGGAGTCCTTGTCGGAGTCGTCGCAACGGACGACGGTTCCAGTCTTAAAGCAAATAGCAGTGATGCCAGCCCGCAGGTCGAGCTTGAGCCCAAGCGGGGGAGCGGTGTCGCCCGCCGTGCCTCGGCAAACAATGTCGCGACCTTCCGCCAGCGCGATCGCTACCCCGTTGGCTCCGCTAATAGCAAGTGCTCGTTCTGCGATGATTTGCAAAACCTGGCCACGAATCCGTTCCGCATTCGCTCCAGCCCGCGCCAACTCCTTCTTCTTCCTCTGCAGTTCGTCGTGCAGGGAGGAGAACCTCAACAATGTCTCCAGCGCCGGATCGGGCACCGACCCAGAAACCGACCCAGAAGTGGACGCGCCAAGGGGCATGATCGGACTCGCGTCCGCCGGTTCCGAGACCCCTATTTCGCCGATCTTCATTTCCTCGATCTTCTGGTGCGGATTGCTGCTCATCTTAGTTCGTCGTTCAAATCTTTCCGCGAGGGATCGTCGCCACGCCTGACTCTTCAATAACTTACAGTGTTTCGCCGGCCCCCAGCAATGTTCCCTAAGTACCGGGCGCCAAATCAAGTGACTTCAAAACTCTATCGCAGTCGTGCTCCGGTCCAAATGTGCTCTTGAAGTCCGCGCCTCGCCGCCGTATGCTAAGTTTATGAAAGTGCAGTCGATATCCGAAAGTGTTGACCCCGGTAAAACGAGAACTAAGGCCCGCTGGTTCTTGCCCGTCAGCATCGCGGCCACCGGAATCGCTGGTTTTGCTGTCCTGGTAACGCGCGGTTGCTGGCATCGCAAGATGAGCTGGCCCGTAACCGTGCAGGGATGTTCCTACCGGGTCTGTCTTGGTTGCGGTATCAAGCGCCTGTTTGATGAGCCCACCTTCACCAGCTATGGTCCGTATAGCTATGATTTGAATAAGCTTACGGCCTGGGACCAGAAACGCCGTCTAGACTCAACTCCGCCCGTACCGCGAGCGTCTTAAGAATCTGGCTCTCGGCTTTCGGCCAAAACTCGCTCGGTTTTGAAAGCTGAAAGCCGATAGCTGACAGCCGCCCTTGCTTTAGTTCTCGAAGTATCGCCCCGCCAGCCACAACTGCAAGTCTTGCTGAGCTGCTTCCGTGATTTGTTCGAACTGCAGCCCCGATTGTCCTTTTTCGTTCTTCCACGCCACCTTCGCCTTCGCGTTTACTTCCGTTTCGCGGCCGGGCATGGAGAATCCGAGCTGCAACGTCTCGCCCATGGGCAGTTCACTCGAAGTGTAGACGCCGATTCCTCCCTGGCTTACGTTCAGCAGCTCTCCACCAATCTGCTTGCCGTTAATAAAGATCGCCACCGGCGCCTGCAACTCCTGCCGGTGATACCGCAGCCGTCCGTGCAGAATCTTGTTGCGCGCCGCCGCCAGCGTTTGAACCGCTTGTTCCACCGAGATCGGTTTGTCGAAAAAGAAGTCGGCGCCACTGCTGCGCAACTCGTCGTGATGTCCACGGCCACCCATCACGATCAACGGAAAAGTGTCGCGATACGCGCGCATCCGGTCCAGACCGTTCACGAATGCGTGGGAGCCTTCCACATCGTAGTCGACAATGATGGCGTCAACTTTGGTGCGGCTCAAATAGCGTCGAGCCTTGGCCAGATCCGGCTCGACGGCGACGCCAATCTGCATGCCGCCAAGAATGCATTCCACCACGCTAACTTCCTGCCAGTCGTGGGATACCACTAGAGATTCAAGTGTCATGGAGTAATCGTAGTCTTCGGGGTTCGCGGTCAGTAGGTCACTAAGGTAATTCGGGGGCTGGAAGGCGGGTCTACCACGGAGACACGGAGAAATCCGGAAGAGAAAAAACAATGGAGGCACGGGCGTCCTCGCCCGTGCCGGAGCGCGGTCTGCTAGTCGTGAGCAGACACCTATTCGTCGTGAAAAAAGTTTCTAGAAGGTACGGACAAGGTGTATACTCGCGCCGTTTGTCGATTCCAAATCAGCTCTATGACTTAGTCGGAAGAGCATAGCTTTACTGGAGGACCTATGGAAAATGATCGACGTGTATGGTCAGCGCGAGCGTGGCTAGCGGTTGCAGTTTTGGCGGCTGTAATTGTCGTTCCGGGCGTCGCACAAACAGCGCCACGCCCAGCTGCGTTTAGTAACGCCACTCTGCACGGCTCCTATGGGGTTCTGATCAACAAATGGAACTTCCTGCAAGCTCCGGTCGGCGCAGAGGCCATCATTGGAGTTGAAACGTTCGATGGGATCGGCGCAACCACACTTTCGTTTACGCAGATTGCGGCCGGTAATTTGACGACTGGCACCGGCACCTACTCCGTAGGTGCGAACGGTACTGGTAAGGTAAGTCTGACGCTCACCCCAGGAGGGCCAACGAACTTTGCAATCGCGATAAATTCTGCCGGGAACGGCTTCCAGTTCATTGTGTCGGGACCAACACCCGTACCCGTAGAAAATGGAACGGCGATCGCCCAGCAGATGTCGTCCTTCACCAACACCAATCTGAAGGGTGCGTATGGGATCACGGTAGCCCGTCTGACATCTCCTACGAACCCCATTCCAGCTGTTGTCGAGGGGTTTTTCAGTTTTGATGGCGTCGGCAAAGTCACAGGATCTTTTATCGGGAATTCGAACGGGGACGGGACAGTGGGAGGCCAAACGGTGAAGGGCACCTATTCAGTGGCCAGCAATGGGACAGGGACACTGAATGTGATATTTACTCCAGGCGGGTCAGTTACGCTGGGGGTTGTGCTGAATGCGAAAGGGAAGGGGTTCCAGCTCATGCAGACGCTCGGCACCGACACCGTGACCGGCACTGCCTTCCATCAGTGAGACGCTAAGGCGGCTAGGAAATACGCGCGCAAATTACATGCTCCGCGAAGACACTGGGAAGCTGAAAGCAGTCGATGGGTCTTGTCTGTGCCTGCCTCTGTGTCTCCGTGGTGAGAAAACCCTACCCCTGCGTCTTATACCACTCCATCGTGCGCCGCAGGCCTTCTTCAAAGTCCACCAGTGTTTTGTATCCAAAACACTTGGTGGCACGCGAAATATCGGCCAGCGAATGCTTCACGTCGCCCTCGCGCTCGGGACCATAGGCGACAGTGCCGGTATAGCCCGTCAGCTTCTTGAGGATCTCAAACGTTTCCTTCAGCGTGAACCGCGTTCCCGTCGCGACGTTGCACATCTCTCCAGCTACTTGCGCCGCAGGAGCGTGGCAAGCCAGCAAATTCGCGCTGACTGCGTTGTCGATGTAGGTGAAGTCGCGACTCGTCTCGCCATCGCCGAAGATTGTTGGCTGCTCGCCCTTCAGCATCTGGGTGGTGAACTTTGCCAGCACGCCGGAGTAGGGCGACGTCGGATCCTGGTACGGCCCAAAAATATTGAAGTAACGCAGGCTCACGGTCTCCAGGCCGTAGCAGCGGTAAAAACTCGACATGTAATACTCGCCCGTCAACTTGGCCACCGCGTAGGGCGAGATGGGATTCGGCATCATGTCTTCCCGCTTCGGCAAAGTCGGCGTATCGCCGTAAGCCGAAGACGACGCCGCGTACACGACGCGTTTGACCTTGGCGTCGCGTGCCGCCACCAGCACGCTGACCGTGCCGTCGACGCATGCGCGATTGCAGCTCACGGGGTCCTTGACCGACTTCGGCACGGATGGAATCGCCGCCTCGTGGAAAATGTAGTCCACTCCGCGGCAAGCGTCGGCCATAGCGGCGGTGTCAAGAATGTCAGCCTCGCGAAAGTCGATTTTCGAGCCCAAATCAACAAGGTTTCCACGATTTCCGGTTGAAAGGTTGTCGATGCCGCGAACTTGCTCGCCACGCGCCAAAAGCGCCCGTGCAATGTTCGATCCTATGAAGCCAGCGATGCCAGTAATTAAGTATTGCGCCATGCTTTGATGATAGCAAACGGGCTAGCTGCTCATGAGTACCGCGTACCGAGTTGCGAGTCACGCTAAATGCTTTAACTCGCAACTCGCTACTCGCTACTGCCTATATGCTCTGCTGCTGGCTGTCCTGCACCATGCGGATGAATTCGTCGCTGTTTAGGGTCGATTTCTCGCCGAAGAACTTCGCCAGTGCCTCGATAACGGCTCTGGGTTCGGTGATGGGGGGAAGTTGCAGGCTTTTGGGCTCTGGCATTTGCAGGCGCTGGGTAAATGCGCCTGCCAGGGATGCCAGCATTTTGTCCAACCGCTTGCGATCGTTGGGTGCGATGTCCGTGAATTCAATTCCCATGCCCAGAAACGGGTAGGTGACGCGCACTACAGCCCGTGTCTCGACCATAATGCCGTGCATGCCGAGTCGCAGGTCCATGAGGGTGCCGACCGGAAACGTGGTCATGATTTCGACATAGCAGCCGCTGGAGCTGACATCCGTGAAAGTCGCCCAGGTGTGAATGGTGCTGCCTTCCGTCTTCAGTTCCATGCTGCCCTCGCACTTGAAGCGAGGTTTGCGGCGCTTTTCCTGATGCCCGCCTTCGGATTCGACGGCTGGAGTGGGTGCACCACCTGTAAGCAGAGGGTCGCGCGCAGTCGCCTGTCGCGCCGCGGCGCCGCCGAAGGCTGTCTTGCTCACATCGCTGGCGTTTTCAGCCGATTCTCCGTTTTGCCAGTCGGTCCAAAGGCTTTCGTTGGGGAAGAAATTTTTGGAATCAGAGTTCATGGGGCTTCTCTTCTCTCGCTTCTCTTCTCGCGCTTCTACGAACCTTAACGGGCCGCGCCGGTGTTCCGGAGCCTCCCAAAGTTCTTCATCGGCGGTGGGAGCCGAAACTTGACGCGGAAGAACGCTCTCTGGAGGACCCACAGCGCGTCGGGTAGGGTAGCGGGAGGTTGCAGGACAGCTGACGCAGCTAGGGACCCGCTGGGGGCCTTGGCGAGGCATCAGGAAGCAGAACTCCAATTGATTTTCGGCCTTCCAGGGGCCGCCCGGTGGACCAATTCGGGAAAGCACAATCGACCTCGCGCTTTGCCGTGTGTATCGCTTTTCACGTCGCTTCCGGCGTGTTTTTCGTGGTTTCGTGTTCTCGCCAGGGCCGTAGGCTCCTGCCTCCGCCGTCGATGTGACCAGCGTGGTGTTACTGGTCTGAGAAATCAGCAGCGGCCTGACGGAGTTCGCGCCAAAGTTCGTCGCGGCCAGCGCCGGTTTTTGAAGAATAGGGGAAGATTCTGGCTTCGGAGTAGGCTTGCTTCAGTGTTTTCAACGCGTTGAGGCGCTTGTTGCCGGAGAGCTTGTCGGATTTGGTGGCAGCGACGATATAATCGCGCCCCGCTGACTCCAGAAACTCAATCAGTTGCGCGTCTTTCTCCTGCGGAGGGACGTTCATATCGACAAGAACTACGCAAAGTGCCAAAGTGGGACGGTCGCGCAGGTAAGGGTCAATGAATTTGCTCCACTCGGATTTGACCGCGACGGGAACCTTCGCATAGCCGTATCCGGGCAGGTCGGCGAATTGCATTTCCGGGGTGGTTTTGCCGTGCCATTGAATTTCAAAGAAGTTAATCATCTGCGTACGTCCGGGGGTGGAACTGGTTTTTGCGATCTTCTCCCCGACTAACGAGTTGATAAGACTCGACTTACCCACGTTGGAGCGACCCAGAAAAGCAATTTCCGGCAACCCCGGCGGCGGGAAGTGCGCGGGAGCGACGGCGGAAGTAACGAAGCGGGAGTGGAGGCGCATGGGAGTTACGTGGAACGAGTTGCGTGGAATGAGTGTAAATCAGTTCGGGCTTGCAGGCGAAAAGCTGATGGGAATAGGCGAGTGGCGCAGTCTTTAATTTTGATTTCCATTTTCATAACCAACAAAAGGTGCCCCGTCCTTGCGTTTTGTGCAAGGGCGGGTGGAAACACACTCGATTCTATAGCGACGGGACGAGGAAAATGATTTCGTTCCGAGACCACCCGGTACGACCCGTGTCCTATTGCTTAAACAGTGTGAATTCCCGCCCTTTGCAAAACCCGCAAAGGACGGGGCACCCCTCGCCTTGCTGGTGCCGGAGAAATCAAATCTGGGCCACCCGCCCCGTGGCTCAACTCGGAAGGGTCGTTGAGGTTGAAAATATTGGTGAGCCAAATTTTGCCTGTTTCTAGGATTCCTCTCAACCCGAGGTCGTCCGTGTAATGGTAGATGACAAGGGGCGGTTCCTGCGCTTTCAAGGGTTTGACGAAGGAATCAATAATCGCATCGGCCTCACGATCAAATCTCTCAAGTGCGAGCCGCAAGTCTGGTGTGATCGCTTCGGAAGAACCCATGGGACAGGTTATCAAACTACGGCGGGTG
>JAYVEP010000081.1:0-13705 GCA_043749225.1 Acidobacteriaceae bacterium | reverse complement strand
CCCCCGCCCTCGCGCGCGAGTGTAAAGGATGTGTCGAGACGCTGTGTAAAGGATGTCATGGGACTGGACACAAAGAACGAACGCGAACCTGGGGCACCGCGCGGTTTCTGTGGTTGTGTGGCGGCGGCGACAGCGGACTCAGAGCACCTCGCCGAGATCCCGGTGACCGTAACGACGGTTCCGGGACAGCGTCCGCGTGATTTCGGTCAGCCGAAGGTAATTGGCCAGCACGTCAACGCCGTAAAGTACGCGCAACTTGGGAACACGAGGTAAGAGTTGGGTCGGCCAGCGGTCAATGCGAAGCGTCCTCCAAATCCACAGTTTGGCCTGTGCCGCGACGGCATAGTTGCGAAGCTCGGCAGCCGTTTGCAGCGCCTCCACAACCAACTGCTCGTATACGGTGTAATCCGTAGGATTTTTCCCTGCCATCTGGGCATATTCGCTGGCAACCCAGTTCTGAATCACATGCACATTGTGGTTTACGCGACTGATGTACTCGCGTACCAAGCGGATGTGAGTGTCCAGTTCTCGGCGGTAGGCGACGTCGGATAGGGATTTCCGCAGCGTCAACGGAACTTGAGGATCGAGTGCAGCCGCAAGCTCCAGCACGTCGATTTTGCGGACAAACACCTCAACGTCTTCCAGGCTGCAGGGCGGGCGGCGATAGATAGTAAAGCGTGTGACTAAAACGAGGAGGGTAAGCACGCCAAGAAACGGCAGGAGATACGGCAAGAAAAACAGCAACGTATTTGAAACCGATGCAAGGTTCATTTCCGCCAAGCCTTCAGGTCAACGATCTCGGGCCCGTTGCGCTCGAACGAATCTCGAACTAGCGCCCGTCCTTTCTAACAAAAGAACGAAAATTGCGCAACTGGAATTTTAAGTGCTCCAGCATTTCCGCCGAAGGCGCTGGAAGCGATATTTTTTCCGGCACGGGATATATCACCGCTGAGAGCCAGATCAGGAGGGCGATGAGGTAGCCAATAGGCGGAGCTTGCCGACTAATGATGGCCGCGTGCGATCCGAACACCGCGCGGACCGCCCCGCCGAATGCAAACGCCAGCGAAGCTGCACCGAAGCCCAGAATCAGGCGGTGTTCATGGATGCGCCAGGAAACCTGGAAAAAGGCAACCAACAGAAAGTAGAGGATGACAATACTCAGGATCACATAGTGCGATGTCATGGTCGCATGGATAATGGCAGCTCCCGCCGAACTCGCCTCCACCGGAGGAAAACGATACCCCGTCCAGGCGGAATAGGCGAGCGCGGCTAAAATCACTGTGGGCAAAACAAACCGGAACCAGCGTAAAAGCTGAAAGCTACGAAGGACTCGCCAGAAACTCTCCAGCGTCGCCAGGATGGTGAGCAGGATATCCACCGGCATGCAAAACCAGAAGATCAAGAAGTAAGTCTGTGGATGAGAAAGGGTTGCGGTCAGCAACAAGTCACGGAGATGCACAAAAACGATATAGATAGAATAAGCTGGAAAACTGCGCCAAATCCGCCACCGCAAAACAAACACAATAATAGAAAACTCAAGCGCAAAACCACTGCCGAGGACGAACCACTCCCACCATGCCATAAATGCCTGCGGGTGCCCAGCTTACAGCAGCATCCCCGCAGGCATCAAGAATAGAATTTCCACTACTGCAAGACTAGCTCGGAACGAAGCCAGGCTTCTTATACGGCCACGGGTGTGGGAGTTGCGTCCGCGATCACAGTCGGCGTCTCGTCAACAACGGAGGCGCACGCCTTGCCGGTACATGGCCACGGCACGGGAGTTATTCCCGCCAGCATCGTCGGCGTCTCGTCAACAACCGCGGCGCACGCCTTGCCGGTACATGGCCACGGTACGGGCCCGGCTCCGGCGATCACAGTCGGCATCTGCACCGTTCTAGCCGGATTTAGCCGATCCGCCGCTTTTGCACCGTTACCGGCCAGAGGAACTGCCATCGCCGTCAACAACACAGCGGTGAGAGAGCACTGCGCGAGTACATGTTTCATGGGAGGTTCTCCTTTATGTTTTTTTTGGTTTGGCACAGCTTGGCAGCCCGACTCTGAAACAGGGCCCAAGAACTGAATTACAGAGGAAGGATCTGCTTAAGGGCATTCTGCTACTGGAACCCGCTGCGATGACAGTCAATAGTTTGTACGGTTATCGAAACACTAACTGTTGGCGACACTGGGTCGGGCAGCGAGAAGGCAGAGGAAAGCGGTCATGCTGACGTCCGGGCGGCAGTGCCTTATCACAATTTGCCGGTGCCACCACTGCGCGGGCGAGACGCCCCCGCGACTGTCGGCAGGATGCCGGCGCTACCAAAACGGCGAGCACTACTTGGTGAGCGGTCCTTGGTTACTTGCTGTTACCCGCCCCTTCCTAGAAGCTGAGATAGCGCCCCATGACGAACTCGACTCCTATGCTGCCTTTTGCCGCTGGTCCAATCGCGCTCTGGCAGAGGCTCGCCTCAATTCCTGAGCTTTGGAAGCGCTCCCTTATTGCTGTTTTTGGGCTCGGGCTTGCATTCACGACTGCAATTTTCTCTACCGTGATGCGGGATGCTGGAAACGTCTGGGCCACGGCGATTCTGGCCGGAGCTTCGCTGCTGCTGGCAGTCTGGGTGGGGATTGCGACCGTTCCTTACCTGGCGGGGCGCGTGGTTTCAGGGGGACGGTGGCAGGATGCTTTCGACTTCGAGGTCACTCGGGCTGGGATGATTTATGTGCTGACCACGCTGCTGATTGGCGTTGCGGCGCTGAATACCGGCAACAATCTGCTCTACCTGATTGTTTCCGCGATGCTGGCGGCAATTCTGGTTTCGGGCGTGTGTTCCAGCCTGATATTGAGCGATTTGGAGTTGGAAGTGACGCTGCCCCGGCATGTGTTTGCTGGAGAATCCGTGCGGGGAAGTGTAGTCGTACGGAAGCGGCGCCGCGGTTTGCCATCCCTCTCGGTCACGGTTGCGCCACCCAAGCCCGGTAAGCAGCGGGAACGCTGGCAAGCTGTGCGGGGCGACTTCGCTTTTCCGCTGAACCGGCCCGCAGGCAGAGAGTGGTTGCGGATCGCCGATTTGAAAATCAGGCGCCTTCCGGATGCTCCGCGACTCCCGGGAGTTTTTGACGGGAGCCTGCACTTTGCGATGGTTCCAGCGGCGTCTTCCGTGCGGGGAGAACTCAACCTCAATTTCGGGCGTCGGGGCCTCTACCGGCAAGACGCTTTCACACTCGCGACAGGCTTTCCTTTTGGCTTGCTGATCAAGCGTCGTCGCATTGAGCTGGCGCGGGATCTAGTGGTTTATCCGGCGCTGGACCGGAGCAGAAATCTTGCTGGAATCCTGCCGCAATTCGCCGGAGAGCAGGAAAGCGCTCGGGTAGGAGTGGGTCAAGATCTGGTGCGCATTCGAGCCTACGTTCCCGGAGATTCGGCGCGCCATGTGGACTGGAAAGCGACGGCAAAATCGGGTTCGCTGAAGGTTCGTGAGTTTTCGCGCGACGAAGAAAAGCGTTTTCGGATCATCTTCGACAATCCAGCCCCGGGCGAGGTTTCTGAGGCGGGATATGAGCGTGGTGTTCGGGCTGCGGCGTCGTTGGCATGGCAGTTGGCAGAGCAGTCGATGGATGTCGTGTTTATCGCGCCGGGCCTGGCCCATTCCCGAGAAGTCCACGAATTTTTGGGCTATTTGGCCATCGCTCAGCCTGCCGTCGGAGCCGACTTGCTGGCAGGATTAGCAAGTTTCGGCGGGCAGAATCTGGTCTTTACGGCACGACCGCAAGCCGATATTCCTGCGGCTCTAAGCGCAAGCTCGTCCGTCTGCGATTTACGGTCAGTTTAGCCGGGTAATCCTAAAGTGTTGTGGCGAGCAGGTTACTTTGGTTACTTGGGCCACGCCCTTCAGTACTGATACCTTCGAACCCAGCGAAATTCCCCCACGTTTTGTGGAAGGTTTCGGCGCGGTTCGGAGGAGAACCCGATGGCGTCACTAGCAACGGTTTCCACTGCTCTATGGGCTGCCCAGCCTTTGTTGGAGGGCGCTGTAGCCTACTCTCTCTGGCGGCGCAAGCTGCATAAGGACTTTCCGTTCTTCTTCGGCTCTATGCTCGCCCAGGTCGCAATGTTTACGGTCCTGTTTCCCCTCTACAACTGGTCTTCCGATGCCTTCTTCCACCGCTACTGGTACTACTTGAATTGGGGAACTACGGTGATCGGTATCGCGCTAGGGTTCAAGGTATTGCACGAGATTTCCATGGATGTTTTCCGGCCCTTCCACACGCTGAAAGACCTCGGCACAATGCTATTCCGCTGGGCTGCGTTGGTCATGCTGCTAGTGGGAGTTGTGGTCGCTGCGTCGGCGACATCTAAAGTTCTTATTATCGAGCAAGTGGTGGTTGCCATTCAGCGCTGTTTGCTGCTGGCGCAGATGGGTTTGGTTCTCTTCCTTCTGATGTTTTCCTCGTACCTGCGCCTGCACTGGAGGCATCGTAGTTTCGGGCTTGCCCTGGGCTTCGGATTGGTCGCAACTGCAGAAGTCGTCATTTATGCGCTGATGCTGAATGACAAAGGCTATGTCTCTGAGGGCGCGGCCTCGCTGGTACTGATGTTGTCGTATGATCTGGCCCTCGTGGTTTGGATTACCTACTGTTGGATCGAATGCCCGGTAACGGTTGCCGAATCCACCCGTCTGAAGACGCAGCGCTGGGATCGCGGCTTGACGGAGATTCAGCACCCGGGACCCGCCGAATCGCTGATTCCAATGTTCGAGGACATGGTCGAGAGGGCTCTGGCGCGGTCGTCGCCGGTGCTTCCGGTGGAAGACCCTCCCTTAGCGCAGCGAACCGCCGCGGGGCAATAGCTTCGACGATTCGCCCGTTGTGGCCTGAATTTAACCGTTTTTCTTGATTTCCCCGGGTCGCTTTTGGGAGACGCCAGTCTCCTGAAAGCTTTGGTCTTTACGCGCCCTGGATCTACCGATCTGTCTGGTTTGTTCCAAATCCGAGCTCAAAGCCACGCAATTGTGCTTCTGGAAACCCTGGTTTCGAAGGCGGCGATGCGGGCGTGGCGTGGGCGCCACTTCGAGCCGTAAGGGCTCTAAGGAGAATGGCTGAGCCACGGAGGTGGCGCCGACGCGGCAACTAGGTACAAAAAATTCTTGCTTGCGTTAGTGTGGTCACTTTGGTAACAATGAATGCCCGCGCTGTTGTGGCGCGGGCATTGAAAGGAGAACACCAACCATGAAGCATTCCCTGCGAGTTACTCTACTGCTGTGTGGTCTGCTGGGTGCCTTTGTCGTCGGAGCTGTTACGAGCAGCTCAGCGATTCTAGGTGGCCCAGTTTGTCCAGTACGCGGTTGTTGCCGAAATTGCTAAAGCCCGGCAACAGTTATCTTGCTTCGACAGTTCGTAATTGAGCAAGATTACTTTCGTCACATTCAGAATCCTTGTACTCAACTTCGAGTGCACTTTGGCCCCAAGGAATTGGCCGGAAAGGCAAACGCCTCCCGGCCATAATTTTTTTGTAGGGTTTAGAGCAGGCCGCGCAGGGTCGCCGGGTCCGAGGTCGGAGGCTGGCAGGTGAAACCGCTGCACACAACCGCGATTGCTTGACCTGAACTGAAGCCGGGAAGATTCGGAATGGTTTCCAGCAGCGCGGGTGGGAGAGCTTTTGCGGCAGCATCGGCTGTGCTGATTCGGACGACAGACTTGCTGATGGCGTAGCTGGCGGATGCAGCTTGAGTTAACTGATCGGCAAGTTCTCCCTCGCCCACAATGACGACTTGGATTTCCGGGTATGCAAGATGGACAGCGGCGAGGCCGTAGGTGCCCGCGAAGATACCGTATTGTCCGGCGACTCCCGCGAGTAGTTCGAGTGTTTGCTCAGCCTTATCGTGATAGCTGGCGTCTTGTGTGTAGGCGTGAAGGCGGCAGAGAACGATGGCAGCGGCGGGATTGCCTGCTGGCGTGGGCGAATCCTGGAAAGGTTTGCGACGGGTGCCGAGCACGCCGAGAGCCGCTTGCGGGGCAATTGTTTCGCTATCGAAAAAGCCGCCTCCGGTAGCATCGAAGAATTTTGCAATCATGGTGTCGGCGATAGCGCGGCCTGCGTTGAAATAGCGCATATCGCCGTTGGTCTCGTAAGCGTCGAGGCAGGCTCCGGCAACGAACGCGTAGTCTTCCAGGAGGCCGGGGATTTCACGGTGTGCCGCTTGCGGATCGGAGTATGCGATGACGTGCAGTAAGTCTCGCCCCGGCTGCCAGGCCTCGGCCAGGACCCGGTCAAGCGTTTTCAGGGCAAAATCCTTCGCAGATTCCAGCTGGAGGACGCGTGCCGCTTCTAAATAAGCGGAAACGCAAAGTCCGTTCCATCCGGAGTACGCAGTTTTGTCGACGTAGGGAGTGGGGCGAAGGAGGCGAGCGGAGTAGAGCTTCTTTTTTGCGGAATCCAGAAGTTCGGCAATCTTTGTTGGCTCCTGCTTCATGAGGCGAGCTACTTCTTCAACCGAAGCGCGTTGGTAGAGTACGTTCTTGGCGGGGCTGTGATGCATCTCGCCGATTTCGTTGATGTCGTAGTGCAGGCAGGCAACGTCGGCTTCTTCTGAAGTTAGAACGGCTAAAGCCTCTGCGCGGGTCCAGGTAAAGTAGTCGCCGTCGTCGTCCATGGAATCGTCGGCGTCCTGCGAGGCGTAGAAACCGCCGCGTTCCCGGTCAGAGAGGCATTCGTCCATCCAGCGGATAATGTCTTTCGCGACGTTGGCAAAAAAAGGATTGTTGCTAGCTTGAAACGCATGCACGTAGTTTTTGAGCAGCCCCGAGTTGTCATAGGACATTTTCTCGAAGTGCGGCACGATCCACTTTTCATCGACCGAGTAACGGTGAAACCCGCCTGCTAGCTGGTCATACACGCCGCCTCGCGCCATGCTCTCCAGCGTGTGCAGGTAGAGATCTTTGGCGCGGTCATCCTTGTGGCGGGCAGCGTGATCGATCAGTAAATCGAGCGCCGCCGGATGGGGAAACTTTGGCGCATGCCCGAAGCCGCCGTTGCGCGCATCGTGAGCTTCAATCGCGGACTCCACGATGGCTTGAATGACGCTGGGGGAGAAATCGGCATCACGGCCAGCGAACGATTCTGCTTGCTGAATGGCACGAACTACCTTCTCCGCCTGTTCAGTGACTTCGTCCGTTTTTTCGCGGTAAGCGTCTGCGATGGAAAGCAACACTCGTCGAAAACCAGGCCGGCCGTGCTGATCGAGAGGAGGGAAGTAGGTTCCTCCGTAGAACGGTTTGCCGTCGGGCGTTAGAAACCCAGTGAGCGGCCATCCGCCCTGACCGCTAACCGCGCTGATGGCGGCCTGGTAACGGCTGTCGATGTCGGGGCGCTCGTCGCGATCAACTTTTACGGCCACAAAATTGTCATTGATGATCTTGGCAACTTCCGGATCGTCGTAGGATTCGCGATCCATGACGTGGCACCAGTGGCACCAAACGGCGCCAATATCAAGCAAAATGGGCTTGTTTTCGCGTCGTGCCGTGGCGAAAGTATCTTCGTTCCATTCTCGCCACTGCACCGGCTGATGCATAGCGCTGCGCAGGTAGGCGGAAGAAGCTTTCGCGAGGGCGTTCAAAGATTCCGTAGTCATAAGTCTCCCGTCATAAGTCGCTCGAAGATGAAGTTCGTTCTTTTAATGAAACCCAATGGAAGCGATATTTGTGCATCAAGAGCCAGCAGCCAGGAGCTAGCAGCTAGGAGCTAAAAGCTTCCTCGCTATTCGCGCGTAGATCTCGACCGCTTCCAGCAGCTGCGATTTCTCGATATATTCGCCTTCAGTGTGTGCCACGTGAATCGATCCCGGACCGACCAGTAAAGGCTCACCCCAGCTGTTGAGCCGTGGGATGTCGGTGGTGAATTTGGCAATCATGGTTGGCATGTCTTCGAAGGCGCGCAGTTGCTGAAATGGAATCTCGAGGATAAAGTCTGCTCGGGCAAAGCCCGTGGCTGCGGCGGTGATGCTTTGCTTTAATTCCGACGAAGGCCCAACCAGCCTGTAGAGTAACTGCGCTCGCGCCCGGTCAGGAATCACGTTGGGAGCTCGACCGCCTTCGATCACGCCGATGTTCAGCGTCGTCGGTCCGATCTCGGGATTCACAGGGAGTTCCATGGCGCGGAGTCGCTCCAGAGCAGTGAGTAATTTGTTGATGGCGGACTCGCCGAGCTCTGGATAAGCGGAATGCGCCATCTTGCCTTCGGCGACAAGCTCGACTCGGAGAGCGCCTTTGGAGGCTGTAGCGATGCGGTTCTCGGTGGGTTCGCCGTTCACTAGAAACTTGGAGCCGGGAGACTGTTCGTTGGCGACTTTCGCGCCTAAACTGTCGCGTTCTTCGCCGACTACAAACAGCAAACCAACATGAATGCCCTCAGCGCGCAGTTTTTCTGCCGCCGCAATCTGCGCAGCAATAATGCCCTTTGCGTCACACGAACCACGCCCGTAGATGAGTCCCTCGTCGCCGGAGCCAGTTTCCGAAGATGGAATAAAAGGGGGAACCACATCCATGTGCGTGGAAAATACGACTACAGGGCGCTCCTGCCCCGGCCATGTCGCATAGACGTTCTGGCGAGCGCCTTCAACCGGCATCTTGCGAGCAGCGTAGCCGAGGCGCTGTAGCTCCGCGCATAAGAAATCACCGACAGGGCCTTCGTTCCCTGTGATGGATTCAATATCCACCAACTTGCGCGTGAGCGCGAAAACTTCTGTTGCGCTCAATTCCATAGCACTCAGGATAGCGCACGGCTTGCTGTTCGTGAGAAACTGCGGCTGTGAACCTTTCGGAAGCACAAATTAAGTCCTTGTTTCTCGATGGTCCGGCGGGCCGCGTTGAAGCCCTGCTGAATATGGGCAGCGCGAATCCAACGCATGCTGCTGTCGTTTGCCATCCGCATCCGCTGTTTGGCGGGACTCTACACAATAAAGTTGTTTTTCATGCGACGAAGGCACTGCAGGGCTTCGGATTTCCCGTGCTGCGTTTTAATTTTCGGGGTACAGGATTGAGTGAGGGCCAGCACGACGAGGGCCGCGGCGAACTCGACGACGTGCGGACAGCGCTCAATTGGCTGGCGAAGGAATTTGCGTTGCCGCTGGTGTTTGCTGGATTTTCTTTTGGAGCGGCAGTCGGGCTTCGGGCCAGCGCAGAGGATTCGCGCGTGGTTGGATTGATCGGCCTAGGCACGCCTGTGGTCGCGGTAGAAAACCGTAGTTACGATCTGGAATTCCTGCAAGGCTGCACTCTTCCAAAACTTTTCATCAGCGGAGACCGCGATCAATTCGGTCCTCGCACCAAACTAGAAACTTTTGTCGCAAGCCTGCCGGAGCCGCGACAGTTGACATTGATTCCGGGCGCCGATCATTTCTTCGAAGGCCGGTTGTCGGAGATGCGCAAAGTGATTGAGGACTGGGTGCCGGCGCATATTCTCAATTCCGAACGAACCCATGCGTGAAACAGCGCGCCAGATTTTTCAGCACGCTCTCTCCGAAGCCAACATCGCGCGGGCCTTCGATCGTTACGTCGAATTGAATCGCGGTGTCCTGCGCGTGGGCGAGGATCTTTTTGATCTCGACTCCTATACCCGTCACTTCGTGGTTTCGATCGGCAAGGCGGCCAACACCATGGTCGAGGCCCTGACGGCGAAGTCCGGAGAGCGTTTCGAAGGCATTGTTGCCAGCCCCGACCCTCCGAGCCAGCAGGTCCGCGGTTATCGTTATTTTCGCGGCGGGCATCCGACTCCGAACGCTGATTCGCTGCTGGCGGCGGAGGCGGTTCTGCGAGCCCTGCGCGGACTCGATCAAAATTCGCTCGTAATATTCATGATCAGCGGCGGAGGCTCTTCCATTCTTGAAAAGCCGTTGGATCAGGAAATTTCGCTGGAAGATTTGATCGCGACGTACAAAGCGCTCGTACTCTGCGGTGCGCCCATCGCGGAGATTAACGCTGTACGCAAGCATCTCTCCGCTGTTAAAGGCGGACGTCTCGCTCTCGCCGCGAATGGTGCGCAACAAGTTTCGCTGCTTGTTTCCGATGTGCCGGATGTGACGCCGGATGCGCTCGCCTCCGGGCCGACGATGCCGGATTCCACCAGCGTGTTTGATTGCCGGAACATCGTGGAGAAGTATCAGCTCCTGCCGCAGTTCCCGCCGTCAGTCCGAGAACTGTTCGAGCAAGACGCGCTGGAAGAAACGCCGAAATCCGACGATCCCGTTTTCGTGAAATCGCGCTGGTGCACGATTTTGTCGAATAAATCAGCGGTGGATGCTGCCGCCGCAGAGGCCGCCCGCCTAGGCTACACAGTTGTGATCGACAACTCCTGCGACGATTGGGACTACGCTGTTGCTGCGGATTATCTGCTGAGTCGTTTGCGCGAGCTGCGGCGAGGTCATCCGCGCCAGTGTTTGATTTCCGGGGGAGAAGTGACGGTCAAGGTCACGGGCAGGGGTGGTGTTGGTGGCCGCAATCAGCAATTTGCGCTGGCGTGTGCCGAGAAGATTGCAGGAGAAGACATCGCTGTGTTGAGCGCGGGGACGGATGGCATCGACGGCAATAGCATCGCCGCAGGAGCGGTTGTCGATGGGACAACTGGGGATCGCGCCGCCGCGCTGAAGCTCGACACTGCAGCCAGCTTGGCAAAGTTCGATGCGTATCCTTTCTTTGAGGCTTTAGGCGATGCCATCGTAATTGGCCCGACCGGAAACAACGTGCGAGACTTGCGGATTTTGCTGGCGAACTGAAAGAGAGATTGAAGATTTGTCATTCCGAACGGCTCTTCGTGAGAAATCTGCTGTTTCCCCGGGAGTTCCGTGGCGCGCGAATCCTCAAGGAGGTCCGTGAGAAATCATTGTTCGGTTTGCGGCCAGGGCTTGTTCCTGAGACGACGATTCACTGAGTGGCTAGAGGAAAGCAGATTCCTCACGAAGAGCCGTTTGGAATGACAAACTTCAGGGTGCTGCAACGATCTGAAGAGACGAAAAAACGATAGTGAAAAATAGAACTGAAATGCTTTCTAAACCTGGAATTCTCTTGCGTATCGAAGGCGCGGCCTTGTTTGCGCTAAGTCTCTATCTCTACCGCTCCACCGGAGCGGGTTGGGGATTGTTTCTGCTGCTCTTTCTTTGGCCGGATCTCGCCATGCTGGGCTATCTTGCCCGTTCCACCCCCAAATGTGAAGCTCGGCGCCAGTCTCTACAACCTCACCCACGTGGCCTTCCCGGTGGCGCTGGCGGCGGTGTCGCTGGTAACGCACCGGAGCGGCCTGCTATCGTTTGCGCTGATTTGGATCTCGCATATTGAATTCGACCGCGCGCTCGGATACGGGCTCAAGTATCCAACGTTTTTCAAAGACACGCATTTGCAGCGGGTGGGTTTGTGATCTAGTATTCCGTTGCGATGCAGATACAGTTGCAGGACCTTATCCAGTTGTATGTGACGAAGTCGGATGACGATCTCCTACAGTTGGCGGCAGATTCATCGCAACTGACGTCCGTGGCACGTTCCGCGCTTGAAGGCGAATTGGCGAGGCGTCGAATCAATGTCAACGCGAATTTAATCGGAGAGCCACAGAGTGCCCAAGGTCAAGCTGACCAACCAGAGATTTCCCTGGAGATAAATCAACGGCCGGTAGCGACCGGCGAACTCATCGCAGAAGTTCTACTTATCTACCGAGGGCAGTTCTGGCTTTTCATCAAGCTCATCGCTCCCGCTGTTATTGTCGGTTACTTCGCGGTCGTTCTTGGACAACACGAGTCGCGGGAGATTCTTCGGCGCGTTCCAAGAGGCATTGAAGTTGTCCGCCACGAGGGCGAGATCTTCGAGGCTGGTCTGGCAAATCTTTCTGGTTTTTTCATCAGCTGGTTGGTCTTTTGTTATTCCTTCAGCACGATATGTTCGGCCGTACGCCAAATTGAAGCTGGAGATCTACCGTCAGTGTCTAGGTCACACGCTGAAATTCGAGAACGAAGAGGTTCGTTACTTCGAGTTGCGGTGGTGCTCTTCTGTTTGTGCTTGATTGCATTCGGGGCCTCTATCTTGTTCTCTGCGGGTGCTTCTTGGGTAGCCAGTCAGTTTCATGCCCGTGTGGGCGGTTTTGGAATCTGGATCTCGCTTGCGGGCATATTCTTGAGCTTCCTTGTTTTATCGCGATTTGCCCTCTCTGTGCCCGCCGTTGTGCTCGACGACTGCAGAATCAGGCAGGCAATATTTCGCAGCGATGAACTCACTGAGGGCAAGTGGCTCACGCTGGCGGCGCTACTGGCCAAGTCCCTCATTGGTGGCTATTTGGCAGCCATCGCTCCATTCTGGCTAGCCTGGTGGACGCTGGGGAGTATTTCGCTTCCACTATGGTTCCCATGGGTCTTGACCACCGTGTCCATTGCGGCGGTCACAGTGGTTGAGCCCACTATGTTTATCGGGTTTGCTTTGCTTTACACAAGAATGTCGGCGTGCCTGCCAGCAAAGCTTCCTAGAAAAACCGCGTCACGCCCTCATCCAGCACCACAACTTTATCTGTAACTCCCGCCGCAGCCGCTTCCCGTTCCAATAACTGAAGAGGTTCATCCACCGGTTCATGCGACAGCCGAAACGAGCCGTAGTGCATGGGAATCATCCAGCGGGAGCCGCGATCGAGGAATGCTTTCGTCGCATCTTCAGGGCTAGTATGCACGTTGCGAAAGCCTTCGGGATGGTAGGCACCGATGGGTAGCAGGGCTACCTCTGGCGACAGGCGCTCGCCAATCTCGCGGAAGCCGGCGAAGTAGGCGGTGTCTCCGGCGTGGTAGAGAGAATTGTTTTCCGCCCGCAAAACGTAGCCGCCATAGCCGCGGTGCGCGTCTTTCAAAATGCGGGCGCCCCAATGGCGAGAGGGAACGTGCGTCACTTCCAGCGCTCCCTGCGTGTAGTTGGCCCACCAGTCGAGCTCGATCAGGTTCGAATAGCCGAGGTCGGATACCAGATCATGCACATGTTTCGGAGTGACCATCACGGGAGCCTTGCCGCAGAGTTCTTTTGTGCGCTTGGCAATCGCGCGCAGAGATGGACGGTGTAGGTGATCGAAATGCGCATGGGTCACCAGCACCAGATCAATGGGAGGCAGATCGACGATGCGAAGCCCCGGCTTTCGCAGGCGTTTCAGAACAAACAGCCAGCGCGCAAAATTCGGATCGATCAAAATATTCAATCCGGCAATTTGCACGAAAAAGCTAGCGTGGCCGATGAACGTCACGCCAAGATGTCCGTTGGTGGCTAGTTCAGGCTTGCGCGTCTTCCCAGAGCGCGGAGTCACGGCGGAGTGACGCACCAGCCTTCCGAAGGCGGTTGCGCGTTGCCGCAGCGTGGGGTGGGATACGGGAGACTTGAGCATTTTTGAGCTGCTAGCTTCTAGCGGCTAGCTCCTAGCCAAAAACTACGGCTAAGAATTATGTTTTCCTCGATCAACTTTTTTTCGCGACTCACTTCTTGGATGCTACTGTCAACACTTTCACTGCAAAAATGTTGCTGTCGAGCTCCAGGCTAGCGGCTAGAAGCTAGGAGCTAGCCGCTATTTCCATTCTACTCTCGCCATTTCCAGCTTGACCGTTGGGAGTGCCTCATTTCTAATCCACCAAGGAGATATGAATGAAAGTTGCATTTCTAGGTTTGGGAATTATGGGTCGGGCGATGGCTGGAAACTTGGTCA
>JAYVEP010000080.1:0-5360 GCA_043749225.1 Acidobacteriaceae bacterium | reverse complement strand
GCTCCTGCAGCATCGACGGTGCCGCAAAAATTTGTGTCCAGAATTTGGGTGGGTTGATTGAGGTCGCTGGCCTCGTGATTCCACAAGCGGTAAGCCTTCGTTCCAACGTAGGCAACCTGCGCAACCCAGTTCTTTCCGAACTGATGTTGCAGGTTCAAGTTCCATTCTAAGATCTTGGGCACAGTGCGCTTCGCACCAGTCGTCTTCACGGGACCGGATATGTTGATCGTGTCGCCCACGGGGATCGCCGCTGGAAAACCGTTCGAAACCCTTTGAGAGGCAGACGGGATGGCCCCAGGGTTGAAAGTGCTTGCATAGAATGCCAGCTGGGGTGGATTCAATCCAAGATCGTCAAAGATGTTGGCTTCCGCGGCGTAAAAGACGCCGAATCCGCTACCTACAACTGTGTTGTGAGGCAGCGACCACGACAATCCGATGCGCGGCGCCCAATTGCTCTTATCAAACTGCACACCGGCGTGAGGTACTGCGCCCGGCCCAACGTCTGCAACAATTCCGATCCATCGGGAAACCATCCGGTGGTGAGCCTTAGAACGCCATTCGCCGGAAACGTTATCCCCGCGAACCGGATTGATCCTGTGGGCCAAAATATTGCCAATTTTTATCCCGCTCCGACCGATGCTGGAACTTCGCAGAATTACAGCTCCAACCAGAACATTCTCAACGACCAGAACTCTTTTGATGTGCGTGTAGACCACCGTTTTCGTGAGCAGGACCAGATTTTCGGCTCCTACAGCTTTTCGGATATCCGCAGTGCGCATCCTGGCCCGTTGGGCGACAAAGGCGGATCGGATTGCTGCCCCAGCCGCAGCAACAGCCGCGGCCAGCACTTGGGTCTCGGTTACACACATACATTTTCCACGCACGTGCTCAACGACCTGCACGGCGGAATCTTCCGCTACGCCGTGAATGCGTTGCCTTTCAATTTTGGGAAGAAGGTTGGTACCGATGTGCTGGGAATCCCGAACGCAAACCGCGGCGACGCCAACTCTTCTGGGCTCACAAATATTGATATCGCTGGCAAAGATCCGCTGGGAGATTCGGAATTCCTCCCCGAACATGCGTTTGAGAATATCTTTCAAGCGGCGGATGCCCTCACTTGGGTTCACGGCCGGCATTCCTTGAAATTCGGAATTGACTTCCGTCGCCAGCAGCGAAACTTCTTTCAATTGACTGCTCCACGCGGATTGTTCGTATTTGGCGGCAACTACACGAACGACTTGGCGACGACGAATGGCGGAGCTGGCGTTGCCGACTTGCTCCTCGGATATCCGCAGCAGAACGAACAGGACTTCCTGCCCGGCCTTTATCCCACACGCTATTGGGATCTTGCACAGTTCGTGCAAGATGACTGGCATGTGCGCTCGAACCTCACAGTCAACGTGGGGTTGCGCTACGAAATCACAGCACCGCCCAATGGGCGGGTCAGCAACTTTGATTTGAACCGCGGTGTCGTAGTGGCCGCCTACCTTTGTTGAAGTAATTCACTGCATCCAGTTTGTCATTGCGCAGGAACTCGTAGAGTCCGCCGTGGACCTTGTTCGTGCCGGACTTGAGCACTACGTTCACGGCCGCGCCACCGCGCCCAAACTCCGCCGTCATGGAGTTTTCTTCTGTCTTGAATTCCTGGATGGCATCCGGCGGGGGCAGCACAATCGTGCCGCCCAGTCCGAATTCGTTGTTGTCGACGCCATTCAGCAGAAAGTTATTGTTGGAGACGCGCAGTCCGTTGACGGAGATGGCTTCGCTTGCACGTTCGTTCTCAAAAACGCCGCCGCTGACGTTCGATCCTGTTTGTCCGCCAGTCACACCGGGACCGAGATAGGCCAGCTGAATGAAGTTGCGTCCGTTGAGAGGCAAGTCTGCAATTCGCCGTTGCGTTTCAATGGTGCCCAGGGAGGACTCCTCGGTTTGCAGAAGGGGGACTGTGCTGCTTATTTGAATTGTCTCCATCGCTGAGCCGACACGCAGAGTCACATCAACGCGCACGACCTGGTTCACTCCAACTTCCACGTTGGACTCCACGGTCTTTTGGAACCCTTCCTTTTCTATGAGCACCGAATACGAGCCGATGCGAAGCAGATTGGCCGAAAAGTTTCCCGTATCGTCCGTGGTAACTTTTGTGGACTGGTTTGCCGCGAGATTGGTAATGGTGACGGCCGCGCCAGCCACGCGGGCTCCAGCGGAGTCCGTGACCGTTCCAACGATGCCGCCGCGGTCCAGTTGGGCTGCGATGGGCTGCACGGCGAACAACGAAATGAGGGCAAATGCACTGAGGAACGCCAAAAAACGATTTTGGCCGAGCATTGGAGCCTCCAGATTTTTGTAGACTCGCCCGTACTTCGGCACTGATTAACCGGGCCCCCTAGTTATATCTCATGGGGCTGCGGTGTCAAGGAGAAGACGCATTAGGCAACATGCAATCGTAATTCCGCAATGTTTTGCCTTCGACAAGCGCACAAATTTCCGTTAAGGTGATCGGCTCAAGAGGTTTGATACCGATAGGAGACTGCTCATGCCCCGAGCTGCATTGTTTTTGATCCTGTTGTGTTCGATTGCTTCTGCGCAAACGCCGCAAGGTGAGGCTCCCAAGAATCGTTTAGAAACGCTACAGAATAAGACGATCCTGGTCTTCACTCCGCATCCCGACGATGATGTATTCGGTGCGGGCGGCACGATTGCGCTGCTTAATCGCAACCACAACAAGGTTTTCGTCGTGGTCTATACCAACGACGACAAAGGCTCCTACGATCCCGAGATGAATTCGCAGAAGTTGGCGAAGATTCGCCGGGCAGAGCAGGAAGTTTCCGAAGGCCTGCTGGGCACCCCTAAGGAAAATATTCTGTGGATGGGCTATGACGATGGCATGCTGGAATACGCGCCCCAACCCAAACTCACCGAGGAAGCTACCGCCATCATCCGACGGATTCGCCCAGATGTTCTGTTGAGTGTGGATCCCGGCGAGTGGTACTCGCGCTGGCACAAGACCGATCACCGCATGGCCGCATCCAACACAATCGACGCCGTACGAGCTGCGGAGTTCTGGCTCTATTTTCCTAATCAAAGATTGCAGCAGGGGCTGGAACCGTACAAAGTCCCGGAGATGTACTTTTTCTATCCTTCGCCCCAAGAAGCCAACTACTTCGTGAATATTGAGTCGGTTGCAGAGTTGAAGTTTGAAGCGGCGACCAAGCAGGTCAGTCAGTTTGACCCTGCCGTCAACAAGTACCGTGCGGATTGGGATCCGAAAAATTTGGCCAAAGCGAAAGACGAGATGCGTGGCGAGCAACCAAAGAAAGACGGCCACTACGTCGAGGCTTTCCGCTATGCCACGGGATTCGTTCAATACTGACCCGTCCGATCGTGAGAAAAGTTGAAGGGGGGTGCCATGCTTGCGGTAGTCTTTGAGGACGCGGCGCCGTGATCCACATTGAGAAAGTAGATTACCGTGATTGGCGTAATGCCTATCGACTAACTAACGGAATTATTGAAGTCATTGTATTGGCTGACGTGGGTCCACGAGTCGTTCACTACGGACTGTGCGGCAGCGAAAATCAGTTTTATGAGTTGAGCAAGCAGTCCGGGCTATGCGGAGGAGATGAGTTTCGTCTCTACGGAGGACACCGCCTTTGGGTCTGGCCAGAGACGGAGCGCACCTACTTTCCGGACAATCAGCTTGTCGAAGTTCATGTCTTCCCCTCCGGTGCTGCATTTACGGCACCAGTTGAACAGGCGCCGCCTGGCACGTCACTCCAGAAGAAAATCGTTGTTGAACTCGACGAATCGGGTACACGTGTAAAGCTGCAGCACACAATCTCCAATTGCGGCACGCAACCAACGGAGCTCGCGGTATGGACGCCCACCGTTCTCCGCGGAGGTGGACGCGCTATTCTGCCTTTCCCGCCTCGTGCAGCGATGGATATAGATCATTTCCAATCCGTTGCTCCACTCGCTCTTTGGTCTTTCACGGATTTTACGGATCAGCGTTGGAAGCTGGGCAAAGACTTCTTGCAACTTCTTCATGACGACAAGCCTCCGGGATGTTTCCCGGAACAGATGAGCGGCCTCTTCACTCTAGATGGATGGGGTGCCTATGTACGAGCAGGGTTTGTCTTTCTAAAGCGAGCCGCGGCGATTCTAGACGCTCGCTACCCGGACTTCGGCTGCAATTTCGAGTTGTTTACCAATCCTGAGTTTTTGGAATTGGAAACATTGAGCCCTGTGGTGAATTTGAGTCCGGGGAAAGCAGTTAGCCATACCGAACACTGGTGGCTTTTTGACGGTGTTGCGCCGATCACCACAGAAGATTCAATTCGTTCCAACATTCTTCCGTATGTCCGGATGACAACGCAAACCTGAGCCGGTTTCTGTACTACGGTTGTGCCGATTCTTTGGTTGGCGCGGTCTCAAACCCATGAGCCGACGATCGAGAAAAGAAGAAAGTTCCTCCCTGCCGGAGACCGAATGCCCCACGTCGGAATATCCTGAAGTGCGCAAATGGATTCATGGACTTCCGTGTAATTCACATGCTAAACATAATCGTTCGGAACGGCGGAGACAGACAGAAACCATAAATGGCCGGAATCTCGATGAACAGAGCGCTTCAATTCTGGGGATTTTGGCCAAGTCGGAGATTTGGTAGCAACTAGCAATCTCAAGTCAACAAGTTAACCTCCGTCTGCACTGCAAGATTTTCCTCACAGTGAGTACCAGCACCAATTAGTGATCAGAGACGCCCCGAACCCTGAGTGCCGTGAAGTCGCGATCTGGGAAGTTTGGTCCCAGGCGGGTGGAATGGACCCACGGAAATCAAATGAGCGAGGAGTCGTGAATCCACTTGGTCGTATAGTCGGCATCTCGGACTTGTGAGCTCCTAGGGCGAATACAACGTTCGAGGTTCGAGGAACTGTGATCGAATTACTACCGCGTCGGCTTCGAGGAAGTTGGACCTCGCCGCATCCAGAATTCTGAAGCATTCTCCCAAGGCGTGTTTACCCCGGTGCTTGCAAAACGTTCAAAGATGTTCTCGCTCATCGAGTACACATGTCAGTTGGCGTTCCTGGATTGCAGTGAAACTTTGAACGATGCAAAAGTAGCTTGAAGCGTGGCAGGTAAGGAAGTGGCGGGCGCCGTAATGTGCTTCTGAGACCAGCAACAAAGGAACCCGCGTCCGAAAATATCGTCTGCGGATGCGATTACACGCATTTACAATTTTCAAGAGCTCGTAACTATTGATAATAGAGAGTGGTGGAGGCGGCGGGAGTCGAACCCGCGTCCGAAAACGTTACTGGACAAGAGACTACATGCTTAGTCGAATTCATGCTTCCGGCCTTCACCGGAAA
>JAYVEP010000079.1:0-36927 GCA_043749225.1 Acidobacteriaceae bacterium | reverse complement strand
GTGTCGGCTCCATCGGCTGGTGCATGGGCGGAGGCTACTCGCTGCAGACGGCGATCGAAGTGCCCGACCTCGCCGCCACAGTGATCAATTACGGCCATCTCGCGACGGAGCCTGCCACGATCAAGAAGATTAACGCGCCCATCCTCGGACTGTTCGGCGGAAAAGATCAAGGCATCACTCCGGACGACGTCCACAAGTTTGAAGCAGCCATGAAAGCAGCCGGAAAAAAGATCGAGACCAAGATTTATCCGGAGGCTGGACACGCTTTCGAGAATCCCAACAATAAGGGTGGCTTTCGAGCGGACGACGCTGCAGACGCTTGGAAGCGCACGGTAGAATTCTTGGCCGCGACACTCAAGAAACCATAGACAACTCCCTAAGCGTTTCGACTGAGAAGGTTTTCATTTCTTGGAAGGCGGCGAGATTCGGTTGCAACATTATTTGCGCTGCAATCAATTTTTACTTGCCAGACGGTACCAAACTGATTACTATGCGACTCTGCTTGGGTTTCGCGAATTTTACCCTCGGGCTCTTATGAATATTGGTCAAACCATCAAAGATTATCGCTTGCAAAAAGGCATGTCTCAGGGCGACATTGAGAAGCGCACCGGCCTGCTTCGCTGCTATCTGTCGCGCGTGGAGAACGGTCACACCGTTCCATCGCTCGATACCCTGGCCAAGATCGCCGGCGCCATGGAACTGCCCCTGTCGCAGTTCTTCATGGAAAACGGTCGCGAGAATGGCTCGAAGGGCCTGCCCCAGCTGACCGAGGACGAAGTCCGCTTCCTGACCCAGATGCGCCGCTACGCCGCGCAACTGAATGACAGCGACCGCAAGCTAGTCCTCGCCATGGTGAAGAAGATGGCGGGCGCTCCCGCTCGGTAGCTGCTCCACCTCGAACCGTTAGCAAGGTAACCTCCCCAAGATACCCAAAGTAATTGCCCGTCGGTACTCGTGCCTCAGCGCGTCTCCCGTGGTACGTTGGCTCATTACTCTTTGCTCATAATCAGGTCACTCTGGTCGCGCGATTTCCCTCGCCCGGCCGCGGTAGGAAAAAGCGAGGGCAGTTGACCATAGATGAGGAACTGAATCTCCTCGACCAGCAGCTTCGCCGGCTGAAGATCGAGTACGAGATCTACTTCAATAACCCGCAAAAGCGGCCGCCCACCGATGTCGAGTGGAAGGTTCTGTCCCTTCTGCGGAAGTTTTCCGACGGCGCCCGCATCAACTTCAGCCAACGTTTCCGCTACAACGAAATGGCGCAGCGCTACGCCGTCCAGAGCGATCTGTGGCGCAAAAAGGCTCGTATTCGAGAAGAAGGCTATCGGCGTCCCGCCGACGCGGTGCTGGGAATTCAGGGCGTTCGGGATTTCGACGCAACCGCGGACGACAAAGAATACGCGCACCGCGTAACGGAGCACGAAATCCATGAGACCGGAAGCGATTCGCTGGAAGCGGCAGCATCGGCAGCTCTGAGCACGGTTGCGCAGGCAGCTCCGTGGCCGGTAACAGCCCAGCCGGAAGCTGCAAAATCGACGGCGGCTACTGCCAAGAGCTTTCCTGCAAGTCAGCCGATCGCAACTGCGCAGGCAAAAGCCGCTGCCCCTAAGCCCACTCCCACAACCATCCGTAAATCGCCCTACAGCGCCCAACTTCGGGACGTGGAAAAGGACAAGAAAAACGTTGAATCTCTCTATCAGGCTCTCGTGGAAGCCAAGAAGAACGCGGGGGAAAAACTGGGAGACGCCGCCAACTTCGACTCGTTCTCGTCCTTCGTCAAGAAGAAGACAGAACAGATCCGCAAGCAGTACGCCTGTGAAAAAGTGGAATATTCTGTTGAGCTGGAAGGTGGCAAGGTGAAGCTGAAGGCGAAGGCAGCACCGAAAGCGTAGTTCGACATTCGTAAACGTCGCCGTGGAGCACCCGTGGATTTCTGGCTCAGCCCTCGTTCATTCCTTGCGTAACTTGTGGAATAGAAATGGCCTGCTACGCTTCGGAGAATGAGGGTCGGCCACGATGTTACGCACGGCTAAATTCGCTGTTCTCGCTGCACTCCTCGGTGCCGTAGCTGCGGCACAAAGCGCCTACCAAGTCGTCACGGTCACGGAAGCCGGCTCCATCAAGGGCACCGTCAAGTGGAGCGGGCCAGCGCCTCAAGCACCCGATTTCCCCATTACAAAAGACACTTCCATTTGCGATCCAGATTCCGTTCATCGCGCCGATCTCGAGCGTTTGATTGTCGATCCTCAGGGCGGCGTTGCCAACACGGTTGTGTATCTCAAGGACATTTCCCGCGGAAAAGCGGTCAGCCTCCCCGAACCCCGGCGATTCCTCGACCAAAAGCGCTGCCGCTACGAACCGCATATCCTGCTCGTCCCCATCCACGAAGACTTGAAGATGATGAGTTCCGACGCCACCCTGCACACAGTTCACATGACGGGTGCAGACACGCTGAATTTGCCGTTCCCCTTCAAGAATCAGGTCACGTCCCGCAAACTGCCGGGACTCGGCGAAACAAATCTGCGCTGCAACGGCGGCCACGTATGGATGAATGCGGAGATGTTCGTCGTGCAGCACCCTTATTACGCCGTCACAGCCCGAACGGAAATTTTGAACTCACCGACGTACCTCCCGACGAATATGAGTTGGTGGCCTGGCATGAAGGGTGGACCATCGTCCGGCAGGAAAATTCCGTCGACGTGTTGACCCAACAGCGTGTGGGGCGACCCATCTTCAGCGAACCGAAAACGTGGGGGAAAAGAGTCACGGTTGCCAAAGACACGGCGCTGGTCGCCAACTTTACCCTCTCGGGTAAGTGGTAAGAAACCACATCTTTCCCGTATGCCTTCGCAGTTCTTCGTTGATACTGCCACTTACTTTTACGGATTCGCAAGCTGCTCAGAAAATCCGGCCGTCGATCTGGTGCGCGGGAGCGGTTCTCGCTCCCGCATTTCCCACCTAGGATTTGGTCCTGGTTGCCTCCACGGAAGCCACCTGAACCGTATCCCCGCTTACCATGCCTTTTACTTTGCCTTCGCGCCAGCCAGCTTGTCCAGGGCATCCGCTTGCCCTTCGAGTGTGTATACCTTGTCTCCCACGATCAGGGCATACTTAGAGCCCTTCGTGATGCAGGCGCGGGTGCATTCGGCGTCGCTCTTGCCGGGCATCATGCTGTGCGTGCGACCGCAGGTAGAGTCGGTTACGACCCCGACCAGAGTCTTACTCTTGCCGTGGCCAGACATGCCAGCTCTTGCCGTGGCCAGACATGCCAGCTTTCGGTGACGCATCCGACTTCGGACCGCATTGAGCAACCGCTACGCTGGCCATCAGCGCAAGGGTTCCAGCAACCATTGTGATGGAGCGAACTATGATGGAACGAACCTTAGATTTCATCCACTTCCTCCTTAGAATTTGAGCCGAACCGCTGGCCGCACAAATCGGGTTGCAAACCAGCACTACCCGGCATGATGCGGAACGAGGAGGATGGTTACATTTCAATCAGACAGCGCAATGGAAACCAGCCAATCGGACCCTGAAAATCGCTCGGCATGTAACCGGGAACGCGGCGAGGCATCCTGCATGAGAAGCGGCGCAGTTTGGGTCGCTCGAAAGTTCCGAGGTCTTTATGCGCAAATGTTTCCTGTGGATCGTCTCCCTGATCGTTCTGGCGGGAGGGGTTGGATTGCTCGTTCTCCAGTCAGGCGTGATTTCTTTTCAGGCTAGCCAGACACCCCCCAAGATCGAGACCCTGCTTGCAACCAAGGCGCTGAATGCTTCGGTAGAAAGGCATTCGACGCGGCAAGCTAACCCATTCCCCTCGACCGACGAGAACCTGCTTAAAGGTCTCAACCTTTACCGCGTGGGCTGCTCGGAATGCCCCGGCATTCCGGGAGAGCCGAATCGCTACGGCAGCGCTTTCTATCCTCCCGTCCCGCAGTTCCCGGCCCATGCTCCCAGACGGAGCGAAGCGGAGATACACTACATCGTAAAATATGGCATCCGGAACACAGGGATGGCTGCGTGGGGAAATTTGATGGACGACGAACAGATATGGCAGGTCTCTGCCTTTCTGAACCACATTGAGCAATTGCCGGAGCCTGTCGCCAGGGAATGGAATCGGCCCGCCAAGTAGAAATCGGGCCTTGTCGTGTAACCGGGGCGCTTCTCGCGAATCGTTACTATGGAGGCCACCCGCTGGATGCCGTCGATTGAGGAAGTAGCAATTTTGTCAACACCGCTACTCATCGAAAGAATATTGGCTGGAGAGAAGGATCTCTTCCATGACCTGATCCGTCCACTCGAACGCAACGCGTTCGCGGCGGCGTACTCCATTCTGCGCAATCCCGATGACGCCGAAGAGGTGGTACAGCAAGCGGTGGTCAAGATTTACTTCCACCTCAATCAGTTGTCGGAAAGAGAAAAATTCAGGCAATGGGCGCTGCGCATTGTCGAAAATGAGGCTCGCCTGGTGCTGCGCAATCGCCGGCAGCACCCTCACGAATCGCTGGACCAGGAGTCCGCGGATGTTTCCGAGGAGCGGCCTTTCCGTCCCAAACAGTTCGCGGACTGGCGAGACCTGCCCAGCGACATGGTTGAGCAGAAGGAAGTCCGCGAGGCGGTCGCAAAGGCGCTCCGCGAACTGCCCGACATTTACCGCGAAGTGTTTGTTTTGCGCGACATGGAGCATCTGGACGTAGCAGAGACCTCTGCGGTGCTCGGCATCTCCGCCGTCAAGACTCGACTGCATCGGGCGCGCCTTATGTTGCGCGAGGCTCTGACACCGGTTTTCGCGAAGTCAAAAGTATCAATCTGGGAGCGCTGGAAGGGAATCAATCCATGGTTAGCTGCAAAACGATAATCGCCAATCTCTCTGCGTACCTGGACGGAGACGCTGCGCCCGAAATGCGCCAAAAAGTTGAGCGGCATCTGCGTGGATGCCGCCGCTGCTCCGCCGTTTACGACAGCACTCGAAAGATGCTCGTCATAACCGGGGACGAACGCATTTTCGAAATTCCATCTGGCTTTAGCCAAAGACTGCACAGTTTCCTGGATTCAACACTCTCCAAAATTTGAGCGCCGTCCCCCGAAAAGCACGGCGCTTCTCTATTCGCTCCGGTTTTCACAGGCTGTTTTGGCCGTGCGTGCTCCGCTCTTGCTAAAATCATCTGCTGCTCAATTCCCAACTTTTCCCATCCAGCCGAGGCTACTCATGTCGAAGATTCAGCGTGCCATCCTTTCCGTCACGGACAAGACCGGACTCGTCGAGTTCGCCAAAGAACTTGCCGCGATGGATGTCGAGCTGGTTTCGACGGGAGGCACCGCCAAGTTGCTGCGCGAAGCGGGCATTACCGTGAAAGACATCTCCGAGCTCACCGGATTTCCCGAAATGCTCGATGGGCGCGTGAAAACCTTGCATCCCATGGTCCACGGCGGCATCCTGCACCGCCGCGAGAATCCTGCGCACGTCAGCTCCATCGAAGAGCATGGCATCGCGCCCATCGACATGATTGTCGTGAACCTTTATGCATTCGAGAAGACCGCCGCCAAACCGGGCGTGCATTTCGAAGAGATCATCGAAAACATCGACATTGGCGGACCTTCGATGATTCGCTCGGCGGCCAAGAATTTCCAGGATGTGGCTGTGGTGACCTCGACTGACGACTATGAAGCCATCGCCAAGGAAATGAAGGCGCACGGCGGAGCGCTCTCGCTCGACACCAACTGGCGGTTGGCGCAGAAGGCCTTTGCGACAACGGCAGCTTACGATTCGGCGATTGCTTCGACCCTGGATCGCATCTCCCCAGAAGAGTTTGAACTTGGCCCCGAAACGATTTTCCCGCAGACGTTGCGCTTGTCGTTCAATAAAGTCAACGACTTACGCTACGGAGAGAACCCTCACCAGACTGCGGCCCTCTATAGCGACGGCTCCGGTAGAGGCGTTGCCAACGGACGGCAGATTCAGGGTAAAGAGCTTTCTTACAACAACATAGTCGATCTGCAAGCGGCGTGGGATCTGGCGCAGGAATTTGAAGAAACCGTCTGCACCATCGTCAAGCACACCAACCCGTGCGGCACGGCGACGGCTGCGGCCCTCGTGAACGCTTACAAGAAGGCTTTGGAATGCGATCCGGTCTCGGCCTTTGGCGGCGTGATTGGGGTCAATCGCGTAATCGACGCCGCTACTGGCGACGAAATGGCCAAACTCTTCGTGGAAGCCATTGCAGCGCCGGGATTCGAACCCGCAGCGCTCGAAAAATTCGCCGCGAAGAAGAATCTGCGGCTGGTCGAAATCAAACATCTTCCGCAGAAATGGGTGCTGAAGAACGTCTCGGGCGGTATCTTGTTGCAGGACAATGACATACGTCCATTACAGCCCGATGACTTAAAGGTCGTCACCAAGCGCCAACCCACACCGGAAGAAATGCGCGCTCTGCTGTTCGCGTGGAAGATTTGCAAGCACGTGAAGTCGAACGCCATCGTCTATTCCCGCGATGGACAAAGCGTGGGTATCGGCGCTGGGCAGATGAGCCGCGTGGATTCCTGCCGCATTGGGGCTATGAAGGCGGTTTTGCCAACGCAAGGCACGGTTGCCGCCTCGGATGCGTTCTTTCCCTTCCCGGACGGCGTCGAAGAGATTGCAAAAGCAGGATCGACGGCGATCATCCAGCCCGGCGGTTCAGTCCGCGACCCCGAAGTGATCGAAGCCGCAGACCGGCTTGGATTGGCGATGGTGTTCACCGGGGTAAGGCATTTCCGGCACTAAAAATGTGAAATTTGCTGGTGTGAGGTCAAAATCTCAACTGCAAGAGACGTGAGCACTTGATCTCAAATTACCAAATTTCACATTACAAAATTACAAAGCCCCAAGTATCTGAACTTCCGTGTGGCCAGCCAATGCGTTACCGACACGTCTTTTTCTGCGGAGCGGCGAATTCCCAGCGTAAAATAAGGCAGTCTCGTCCAGTGAATCGGCATCTAAAGGGCAGTGGTTCCTGGAAGCAGCTTCTTTAGGAAGAACAGGTATTCTTCGAATGATTCGATCCTTGCGCTCATTGTTCATGTTGGCGTTCAAGTTGGCCGCTTTTTCCGTGCTCACGCTGGCCGTTGCCGCCTTCGGGCAGCAAACACCCGCTAAGGCTTCGCCAGACGCCAGTGCTGCGCCTGGCGCCAGCGCGGCTGCCGTGACGACGCCTGACAAGGCTGCCGCCTATTACCACTACTCCATGGCGCACATCTACGAAGAACAAGTTACGGCCTACGGAGACACCAAGGCCGCCAGCAAAGCGATTGACGAATACCGGCTGGCGCTCGAAAACGATCCCGGCTCGGAATATCTGAACACCGGTCTGGCTGAGCTTTACGCCCGCACCGGCCGCATTCGCGACGCCATTCAGGAAGCGGAGGACATGATCAAGCGCGACCCCAACAACCTGGAAGCGCACAAGCTGCTGGGGCGCATTTACCTTCGCTCGCTCGGCGATATGCAATCGGGCTCCGGGTCGCAGGATGTGCTCAAGAGCGCGATTGAGCAATACGAACAGATCGTAAAACTCGAGCCCAAAGGGATCGACGGACACCTGCTTCTGGGCCGCCTCTACAAACTGAATAACGACCTGCAAAAGGCTGAGGGAGCGTTCAAGGCTGCGGTGAAATTGCAGCCAGACTCCGAAGAAGCCGTGACTTTGCTGGCCTATCTCTACAACGAAGAAGGCGACAACAAGCGCGCGGTAGAAACGCTGAATTCCCTTCCCGAAGCGGCACGATCAGCGAAACTTTACGCCGCTCTGGCCTTCACCTACGAACAGCAGAAGCAATACAAAGAAGCCATTAAGGCCTACCAAAAGGCCGTCGAGCTTGACCGCGAAAACCTGGATGCGGTGCGAGGCCTGGCGCAAAATCTGCTCAACGACGGCCAACTGAATGCCTCGCTGGAGCAATTCAAGATCATTGCCGACGCGAATCCTGAAGACGCGCAGACTTATCTTCGGATGGCGGAAATTTACCGTCGCACCGGCAAGTTCGATCTCGCGTTGAGCACACTGAAGAAAGCTGAAACTCTGGTTCCAGATTCGCTGGAAGTTCCTTTTAACGTCGCCGCTGTCTATCAAGCCCAGGGCAAAGATGCCGACGCCGTAACCGAATTGCAGAAGCTGCTGCAACGCACGGAAAAGACAGACGGCAACCTGACCCAGGGTGAACAAAACAATCGCGCCATCTTCCTGGAACGCCTTGGAATGATTCAGCGCGACCAGCACAAAGACGACGCCGCGGTGGAAACCTTCCGCAAGATGCTTGTCCTAGGCGACGAGAACGCGGTGCGTGGCTACCAGGAAATCATCGACACCTACCGCGAAGCGAAAGATTGGGCGAAGGCCACGGCAACCGCTCGCGAAGCGGTGAAGAAGATGCCGAACGACCGTGGTCTGAAGATGGTTTTGGCTTCCCAGCTCGCGGACTCTGGCGAACCTGACAAGGCCCTGGCCCAAGTCCGTTCGCTGCTCAAAGGCGATTCCGAAGACCGCGAAGTCTACATCTCGCTGGCACAGATGCAGAGCCGCCTGCGTCGCTGGCCGGAAGCCGAAGAGGCCGCCTCAAAGGCTCTCGGCCTTTCCACCAAACCTGATGAATTGATTTACGCACACTTCGTGGCCGGATCCGTCTTCGAGCGCGAAAAGAAATACGAACAGGCAGAAGAATCTTTCAACAAGATTCTTGCGCTCGACCCGCACAATGGCATGACGCTCAACTACCTGGGCTACATGCTGGCGGATCGCGGCGTGCGCCTTGAAGTTGCCCTCACCTACATCAAGAAGGCCGTGGAACTCGATCCCGCCAACGGCGCCTATCTCGATTCGTTGGGTTGGGCCTATTTCAGGCTCGGCAAGTATGACCTGGCGGAACAGCATCTCCTGCGTGCGTCGCAGCGTTCGGAATCCGATCCCACCATCAACGAGCATCTGGCTGACCTCTACCAGAAAACGGGCCGCCTGAAGCTGGCTGCCACGCACTGGGAACGTTCGATCTCCGAATGGAACAAGACGATAGGCGCGGAAGTGGACCCGGCTGATGTGGCGCGCGTGCAGAAGAAACTCGACGCTGCCCGCGTAAAGCTGGCGAAGGAAAGCCCGGACAGGCACTAGCCTGCTGCGCGAGACAGCTGGGCAGGAGTAAGATAGTCGAGGAGTTGTCCCCATGCCGTTTTTCCGCCGCAAGTTCGTTATTCCTTTGCTTGCCGTGCTGTTCATCGGGGCCGTCGGCACCCTTGTAGTCGCTCAGAAAATGAAGTTGCCGAAGCCGCAGATCGCCTCGGCGGCGGGTGCCCCTGCCCCGGACTTCACGCTCTCCGACCAATCCGGGCAGCCCTACCATCTCGCAGCCCAGAAGGGCCATCGCGTCCTCGTCATTTTCTACCGCGGCTATTGGTGACCGTTCTGCGTCATACAACTGCGCGAGTTCGCGCGGCAAAAATCGGAGTTCGACAAGCTGGATACGCACCTCGTCGCAATCAGCGTGGATGATGTGGAACATGCTCACTCAGTCTGGGACAAGGCTGTCGAGAAACAGTTTCCGGTGCTGAGCGATCCCGGAGCAAAGGTCATTCAAAAATACGGCCTGCTGCACGCGAATGGAAAAGGCGACACCGACATCGCTATCCGAACCACCTTGCTGATTGACGAACAAGGCGTGGAACGCTGGCGCCGAGTCAGCGAAACTGTCCCCGACATCCCGAAGTCAGCCGAGATACTGGAGCGCATTCGGAACACGAAGTAACGTGATTCTTACTTCCCGGCTCCCATTTTCTCCAGCCTCTCAAGAGTGTCAGGGTATTTGCGAACAAGTAGCATGAGCACAGCGGCCTGCGGATTGGGTCGCGCGCGCCCTTGCTCCCACTTCTCCAGAGTCCGCTCATTGATCCGCAGCTTCCTTGCAAACACAGCTCTGGAGCAGGCAAGTTTCTTCCGCGTATCTCGGATTAGCTTGGCATCTACCTTGGGCAAGGGGAGCGGCTCAACCTTGTAGCTCCGCAAGGTGATCTTGCCCTCGCGATGAGCTTTCATGGCAGCTACACCTTCAGTGAGTTCGCCAAAAATATCTCGCTTTGCCATTATCTGGGCCTCCGTGACCTTCGCTTTTCCGCAACTCGTCTCGGTTCACGCATCTTCAATTCCGCATCAATGGCAGCCTTGAGTGCCTTCTTTTCAGTTGGCGAAAGATCTACCGCCTCGTTCTTGCCGAAGAGCGTCATCAGCCAAATTTGGTGATTGGACAAAAAATAGTGGTAAATAATTCGCAAGCCGCCCCTGCGACCCTTACCACGTCTTACGTCCGCCCAGCGAAGCTTCCGGAAACCGCCCGTCCCCGGCATAATGTCTCCGACTTCCGGACTACTCGTCAACTCGGTTTGCAATATGCGGTACGCGGTACGGGTCGTCAGTCAGATATTCCGAAATATGGCGCGTAAACGCCGGAGCTTCCATGAATTCCATTTACAATATCGCGTCATACGCTAATAGCGTACAAATCAAATCATACGCTAATGGCGTACTACTGTCAATTCGATGCCCACAGCTTCTCAGCTGAACTGCTAAACTCTCCCCATGCTGGCCCCCTACGCCGTGCGCGTCGAAGATTCCCAAGGTCGACGTCACTCCGAGCCTCCTCATCCTTATCGCAACGACTACCAGCGAGACCGCGATCGCGTCGTCCACGCCCGTGCCTTTCGTCGCCTCGAAGCCAAGACGCAGGTTTTCTCCCGCCGCTACTCCGACCATTTTCGCAATCGTCTCACCCACACGATTGAAGTCACACAAATCGCGCGCACCATCGCTGGCCAACTCGGGCTGAATGTAGATTTGGTCGAAGCTCTGGCCTTGGTTCACGACGTGGGCCACCCGCCCTTTGGCCACGCCGGAGAACGCGCTCTCGACGCCGCCATGCGCCAGCACGGACACTTCTTCGATCACAATTTGCACGCTCTGCGTATCGTCGAGGATTTTGAAATGCGCTACGCGGCGTTCCGCGGTCTGAACTTAACTTTCGAAATTCGCGAAGGCATCATCAAGCACTCGCATGACTATTCCGCCGACGAGCATCCCGAACTGGCCGAGTATCGTCTAGACCAGCGGCCGCCGCTGGAAGCGCAACTGATCGACTTAGCCGACGAAATTGCTTACAACACGGCCGATCTCGACGACGGATTCGAAGCACATCTCATCACTCTGCCCATGATTCGCGCCAGCTTGCCGGTGTTCGAGGCGTTCTTCCGCGAAGTCGAACTCAAATATCCCGACGCCCCGGAAAAACTTAAATTCAATGAAGCTTTGAAACTTGTCCTCAACCGCTTCGTCACCGGATTAATTGAGGGCACGACCGCCAACATCCAGCAGGCCAACATTCAAACCGTGGACGACGTGCGCCGCTATCCCGATCGGCTGGTTGGATTTCCGAAAGGAATCGAAGTCGACCGCCTCGCCTGCAAAGAGTTTCTGCACACGCATCTCTACTTCAGCAAAGCTTTGGAGCCGGAAAAAGAAGAAGCCGAGCGGGTTATCAGCGACCTTTTCGCGCACTGGATGCGGAGGCCCGGTGATTTACCTCCGGCCTATCGCGAAAAATCTCAGCAGGAACCGCCGCCGCGCGTCCTCTGCGATTACATCGCCGGCATGACCGACAACTTTATTCTGGAACAGCATAAGAAGTTTTGCTGAGCGCTTTGCTCGTGTAGGGCGAGCATTCCTGCTCGCCGCTCTTAGTCGAACTCGTAAAACTCTTGCCTGGTCATCGCAGACAAGGTTCCGTCAGGGTGCTTGTGAAACCCGTCCAATGCAACATGCTCCCCGGGTATGAATCGAGCTTGCATGAAGCCTTGAACGACGACGCGAAGACCGCCGTGTGGCCACGGTTGCACGATGATTGCAATCCTTGCTTTACGCGATTCGACCGTAATTTGCTCGACTGGTTCAGATGTTAGTCGCTGAAGATCTTCCAACGGAAGTTTCCGCAGGCGCTCACCACGCTCACAAACAATTTGTCGAAATGTCGCAAGAGATTTCGGAAATGTACGCACGAAGAACTCCTTTGGGCAGGCGGGGGTGCCTGCCCCCCCCGCGAACGCTTAAATCTACTTGCTCCACGTCACCCGATAAATCAACCCGCCCGAGTCATCGCTGATGTACATCGACCCGTCCGCTCCAAAAACAACGCCCACGGGTCTTCCCATCCAGACGCCATGCTTGGTTTCACCCGGACGCAGCCAGCCGGTGATGAAATCTTCCATGCCCTTAGGTTCGCCCTTGTCGTCCATGCGAACGCGGATTATTTTGTAACCTGTCGGAATGTGGCGGTTCCACGAACCGTGCAAAGCGACAAACAAGTCGCCTTTGTATTCCGCCGGGAACATGTTCCCCTCGTAGAACGCGAGGCCAAGAGGAGCCGAATGCGCTTGTAACTCGACCTTCGGCGGAATCGTATCCGGACAATGCTTCGAACCTCCGCCCAGACCTGCCGGGTCGGGAATGCGGTTTCCATAACAGGCGGGCCAGCCGAAATCGCCGCCCGTCCCAAGATCGTTGATCTTATCCGGAGGCCGATCGTCGCCCAGACTGTCGCGCCCATTGTCGGTGCCCCAAATCGTATCCGTTTTTGGGTTGATGGCCATGCCAACCGTGTTGCGGACGCCACGTGCGAATATCTTCCGGCCCGTTCCGTCGTCGTTAAATTCCATAACGGTCGCCCGGCCCGAATCCTTTTCGTTGCAGATGTTGCAACTCGAACCATCCGAGACATACATCTTGTCTTTATGAAAGATCACCGTGCGCGTGCCGTGACCGCCACCGGTGGGGAGCGCGGTTACTACTTTTCCGTTAGCGGCTTTCAGGTTGGCCTCGTCCCAATCGAAGCGCTGCACCTGGTTATTTTCCGCAACGTAGAGCTTGCCATTGTGGAAGGCCAGTCCGTGAGGATTGTTTAGGCCCTCCGCGACAGTAACCACACTCGCAGCTGCGCCAGTATGTTTCGGATCGGGAAAAGCAAACACTTTGTTGTCGTGCGTGTCCGACGCCAGCAACACGCCGCCGGGACTGAACACCATCATGCGCGGCTCAGTGGTCTTGCCGAAAACGCGGATGTGAAATCCAGCCGGCAACTTCAAACGATCCTGCTCCAGCTTTTCGGCATGCGTACAGGAGGTGAGAAGAAAAAGAAGAGGAAGAATTGTCGAAAAACGCATCGTCATGCTGAAAGGCTATCGCAAGTCCGTCAAAGTTGTCATGTGCAGTTGCTTGTGGCGCTGGCGTCCCGCCAGCAGTCGCGGGGGCGTCTCGTCCGCGCAGGCAGGTGGCACACCCTCAATGTGGCGCGGACACTCTTGTCCGCGACAGGCCTGTGCGACAAGCAATCTTGCCGTTGAGCAGACTGCCGGACCTTCGTTTTCGCTCGTCACCTGCACAACCTTTAGATCTTGGCAATTCTCAAGAACTGTATTTCGCGGCAGCATTTCGCGGACAAGAGTGTCCGCGCCACATTAGCGGCCCGAAACATCTCCGCTACTGTCGATCCGCGATACCCGCCAGCATCGCTCCCAGCATATCCAGCCCAAACCGCGCCCCGCGCCCATCCGGATCACTCGAGGGATTATAGGTAGCGAGCGACACCGCTCGCACGTTCACCGCACTCGCCGCTGCTCGAATCGCCGCGCGCAACACATTGCGACTCGGAGCACTCGGGGTTGGCGTCAACCCACCAGGAACTTCCGCTGGACCGGCGACATCGACATCCAGATGCAAATACCAGGACTCGGCCTCCTGCGCTCGCGCAGCCAGCAGTTCGGCAACCCGGTTGGGCTCTTTTGCCAGTCGGTCGGCATCGAGCCGCGCAATCGGATGCGCTTCCAAAGCCGCGACTTCCTCCGGATCCAGATCGCTGGCACCAATCAGCGCCGCAGCCTCAGGACGAACCGGTGTCGTGAGTCCAGCGGCACGCCACCAATCTTCCAAATCCCATCCTAGGGCGACCGCAAACGGCATGCCGCCAACGTACCCTGTTCCCGTTGTCGCATAGGTATGCAGGTCGCCGTGCGCGTCGAACCAGATCACGCCGGGCGATCCAAAGGTATCGGACGCCAGCCCTCCAATCGCCCCAACGGCGTGCGAGCAATCCCCCTCCAGCACAATAGCCAAACTGCCGTCTGCTTGCACCGAGTCGGCCACAGCCTGCGACGTCCTCCGAGCAATGTTTCCCAAGTTCGTGACTGTGTCCCGTGTGCGCTCTCTTCGCGGTAACTCCACATATGTAGTTTTAGCCATTCTGTGACCCGCTTTTTCACACACGGAACCCAGGCCTTGATCCAGGAACGCTTGCGGTCCCAGCGCATAGGCCCACCGCGCCACATCCAACTGATAAGGCACGCAAATCACATGAATATTCATTCTTCGGGTTATCGTACACGTCGAGCAGTTCCGCGGCACCTGGTGTGGCGGGTCTACGTCGCCATGCTTAGGATGACATCCAGGACTGAAGGGTCTCCAGCGCTGCCATTGCCAAGGCTTGACCTGAGTTTGGCGGAACTGCACGCTTCGCAGGGCACTAACTCATTACCTGCCCCACAGATAGCGAGGCCAAAGAGCCTTGGAGCGGCTCATCCGAAGGGTCGTACTTTTTATATCAGAATCGCCAAATTTACCGTGCGCACAATTTTTCGCTGGGAAAAGCCGCTCTGGCACGATAGAATCCTATTGAAAACTAAGCGGTTACAGACGCCAGTCTCAAATTGAGTTTGGCATGTCACATGATATTAACCTCACGTGAGGACGGCGATAGCAATTCCGTCCGCAAGCTCATTTACCACTAATTCATAGCCTTAGAAGGCTTTTGCGGGAGGCGTAAGCGCCGCCCGCCTCTCGGAGGAAATTTAACCATGAAGAATCGTATCGCAGCTATTCTGCTCGCCAGCCTGTTCACCTTGCCAGCCTTGGCGCAGACCGCCCCTACAACCGCACCAGCAGCCCCTGCAGCCGCTACCGCGACTGGTAAGCAGCCTTTGACCATCGAAACCAAGGAAGGCTTCTGGGGCCGCGTAAACCCCTTCGCTCGTAAAAAGTATGTGCAGCGTCAACTGGCGCCAGTTGCCGGTCGCTTGAACGAGCTGGATGAGCTGACGGCTGGTAACACCAGTTCTATCAAGGACGTAGATGGCCGCTCCCAGGCAGGCATCAAGCTGGCTGCGGACCGTGCCAATGAAGCCGATCAGCACGCCATCGACGCGGGCAACCGCGCCAATACGGCGCAGACGACTGCGCAGGCCGCCAACACCCGCCTGACGGGCGTCGAAACCGCGGTTGGTAACATCGACCAGTACCACGCCATCAACCAGGCTGAGATCCTCTTCCGCCCGGGGCAGAACGTTCTGAGCAAGAATGCCAAGGAAGCGCTCGACGGCATGGCCACCACACTGAAGAATCAGCATGGCTATGTGGTTGAAGTGCAAGGCTTTTCGTCCGGCAAGGGTCAGACTGCAATCAGCAATTCGCAGAAGATGGCCGATGCCGTGGTTCGTTACCTGGTCCTGAGCCATGAGATCCCGGTCTACCGGATTTTTGTGGTTGGAATGGGCAACGCTCCGAAGACGGACGCTGAAGGCAAGACGGTTCGCATCAATGGCGGACGCGTCGAAGTCAGCATGCTGAAGAACAACCTCGACCAGATGGCGTCCACCACCGCGACACCAGCGGACACCACCCAAGCCAAGTAGTTTGATCGAAAGGGATTCCGGCGAAGTACGTCGGCGTTGTCGCTCGGACAATCCTCCCCGTCCAACAAAGGGCCTCTCGAAAGAGAGGCCCTTTTGCTGGTCCATATTCCTGCCTTCTTCCCGCCTTCTCCGCTCCGATTGCGGTTCCAGGTTGGTTGGGCAATTTAGGGGTACGATGTGGACTGAGCCGCGGCATAACAGCGGACTGGTCCATACCCATGAAAAACGTCTTTATGGCAGGTGTTTGGCTTCTGGTCGGGCTTCTCCTCGGATGTAGTGGGAGCGGCGGAAGCGGTGGTGGCATCAATCCCCCGGGCGCGCCCTCGGCCTTAGCCGTCAGTTCTGGGGACGGAGCAGTTGGCCTGGCGTGGACTGCTCCGACGAACAACGGAGGGGCGTCGATTACGAGCTACAACGTAAGCATTCTTCCTGCTGTGGCGTCTGCTGTGGTCACGGTAAATGGAACAGCGGCAGTCATAAGTGGCCTTACAAACGGGACTTCCTATTCGATATCCGTTGCGGCCAGTAACTCCGCCGGAAAAGGATCGGATTCGACGTCATTGCAGGCGACGACCTCCGCAGCGAACACGGGTGCTTATACGCTGATCTCGGTACCGGGCGATCCCAACGCGGTGAGCGGAATCTTCGATCCTTCGGTTGTGAAGTCGGCGAGCGGGACGGTTTGGCTGGCGTACTCGAGCGCCCACTACTACATCAATGGGTCCAACCAGTTGGTGGAGGATATTTCTACGAGCATTGCTAAGAGCAGCGATGGCGGTCAGACATTCTCCTACATCCAAACTGTCGGTGCAGCGCAAGGGCCAGTTGCTGTCACGGATACAACTCACAGCGTATGCGGGCAACAGACCTGCACTGGTCGTTGGATTTATGAAGTTCCATTTATGGTGGAGGACGCGGGCGACCCGGATCCAGCTCGCAGATTCAAGCTATTTGCACATAAGTACTTCTTATATCCTCCCGCGACGCCCTCAACAGAGCATGTGCTGGGTGCGATCGTAATGTGGACTGCGAGCACGCCGGACGGAAGTTGGTCTGCGGAAACATCGGCCTTGGTATGGAACAGCACTCCACCTGAGATTCCGGGAGGCACGAGCATCAACATGTTGGACGCCGCGCTTACTCCCTGCCTACTGGTTACGGAAGGCAGCGCGTCAGTCAACGCGGGTACGATCGACTTTGCGATGAACTGTACCTACGCCTCGGGAAGTTTATTCCCAGCGAAGATCGTTCTGCTCAGATCGACCGATCATGCCAATACGTTTACCTATGTCTCGACGCTGCTATCGCCTGCGGATGCGTCCATATTCAGTGGTGCTGGGTTTTTCAATGCTCCGGCGCTGATTCCCACGGCAGGAGGCGCGCCGCTGCTTATGGTGACGCCTGACAACGGAACCGGCAGGTATCTTGGCTGCCTAGTGATTCCTTTTGCCAGTGAGCAGTCGGGCACGCTGATTCGCAACGGAAGCAATCTCCCGGTTCCGATTTTGACGATGCCAACGTTGAATGGGCACTTCGGAGGGGCCTGCGCCTGGGATCGCAGCGTGACCGCCACGGGAATCCTGATGATCGACCTGGATACAGCAGCTTCACCGCCGTTTAGAATTCTTGCGACGGGAAAGAGTTTGTAGCGAAGCAGCCTTAGAGCAGATTCCGGAATGATTTAGAGTTGCGCCCTCAGGGGCTAAAGCCCGGATATCGTTGGATATTAACGGCACGACTTGAAGTCGTGCCCTTCCCGAATATTTATGAAACACGGCCCAGGAGGTTGTTGAAAAAGTATGTTCCGGAGGCGATTCGGGTGTTATTGCAAATACGAAACATGTCAAACCCGGGGAAATAGCAGATTCCTCACGATAAGACTTTTCGGAATGACAACCTTCTGGAGTTTTTCAACAACCTCCTAGAAAGGCTTAGCGGCTGTGGCTGTGCGCGTGCAGCTCGCCGGCGGGCATGACGCAGCCGTCGGCGACATCGCAGGCCAGGTGCTCGAACTGAATTGTGGTGTGGCCGACACCGAAGTCGTGGCGAAGTTTTGCGTTGACATTACGGAGGATGCCTTCGCTGGCTGAGGGCGGAATATCTTCGATGCCAATGTGGCAGGAAAGGGCATGAGTTTCCGAGCCAATGCTCCAGACGTGGAGATCGTGGACATAGTTGACGCCGGGTATGGACAGGACGGCGGCTTCAACTTTTTCGAGACTGACTCCGCGGGGAGTGCCTTCCAGAAGAATGTTCAGAGTCTCGCGCAGGATTCCGAACGACGACCATAGGATGAGCGCGCCGATGCCGACGGAGAGTGCGGGATCGATCCAGAACTGGCCAGTGATCAGGATCGCAACGCCCCCGACGATCACAGCAGCGGTGGAAAGCGCGTCTCCCATCTGATGCAGGAAGACACTGCGCATGTTCACGTCGCGGCTGGTGCGGTAGAGCAGGATTGCGATGATGCCGTTCAGCACGAAGCCAGCGGCGGCGACCCAGATCACCGTGGTGGCGTGAACATTGTGAGGAGCGCGGAGGCGGCTGAAGGCTTCGTAGAAAATAAAAAACGCCACCGCGACAAGAGTTGCCGCGTTCGCGAAGGCTGCGAGAACGCCGGCGCGACGCCATCCGAAAGTCTTGGTAGTGCTGGCGGGACGGCTTTCCAGATAGACAGCGAACCAGGACAGCCCTAACGCGATGAAGTCGGAAAGATTGTGCCCGGCTTCTGAGAGTAGCGCCAGGCTGTGTGCGCGAATTCCCGCTACGACGAGCAACACGACGTAAGCCAGCGTAATGAAGAGTGAAAGGCGCAGGACATTCGCGGCTGCGGCATTCTCCTCTAGATGACCGTGGTGGGCGTGGGCATGCACAAGGCTAGTGTACGGGGGCTGGGGGGCAGGTTCAAGGCGGCGGGGAGCTTGCTCCGCTGGGTCGGGGTTCACCCAGTTAGAATGCTTCAGACGAGGACTCATGATCGTGAGTGGTGTCAGCGCAACCTGCGTTAGGAAGTTGACGCTGCTCCTTGGATTCATGGCAATTCCAGGTGTAGGCGACCTGCAAGCCGCGCCTGTGTTGGGCTATACCGTGGTGGCTCGATATCCGCACTCAACCTCCAGCTATACGGAAGGTTTTCTCTATCTCACCGGTTTGTTTTACGAAGGCACCGGTCTGGAAGGCCACTCTGCATTGCTGGCAGTTGAGCCGAAAACTGGCAAGCCCATCAAGAGCGTGAAGTTGCCTCCTCAGTATTTCGGCGAAGGCATTGTGGATTGGGGACCGTACATTTACGAGTGGACTTGGAAGTCCCATATCTGCTTCGTGTATGAGCGCTCGACTCTGCGGTTGGTAAAGCGGCTCTCTTACGAGGGAGAGGGTTGGGGCATGACGCGGACGAACAACCAGATCGTGACAAGTAACGGTTCGGCGAAGCTTACCTTCCGCGACCCGAAGACGTTCAAGCCGGTCCGCTCTATTGAAGTTCACGATGAACAAATCATCGTTGACCAGCTCAACGAACTGGAATTCATCAAGGGAGAAATCTATGCGAACATCTGGCATTCCGACAGGATTGCGCGCATATCGCCTGCGGACGGCCATGTCATCGCATGGATTGATTTGTCAGGGTTGCTGCCCTTGAAAGACAGATTGGATGGCGAGTCGGTCTTGAACGGCATCGCTTACGATGCTCGGCATGCTCGTATATTCGTTACAGGGAAGCGGTGGCCTGCGGTGTTTCAGATTAAAGTCGTACCCGCGACGACGGAAAGTTCTTCGCACCGCTAATACGCTGCTCACGACGGAGCAAGCTCCGTCGCCACACGAGCCTTTACGCGGCACGTTCGCGGAAAGCCGCTCCTTCAAGGTGCAGGAGCCAGCGCTTCATATCGAGGCCGCCGCCGTAGCCGCAGAGAGTGCCGTTGGAGGCGATTACCCGGTGACAGGGAACGACGATTGGGATCGGGTTCGTGTGGTTCGCCATGCCTACCGCGCGGTATCCCGTGGTTCCGACGCGGGCAGCAATTTCGCGATAGCTGCGGGTCTCGCCATAGGGAATTTCGAGTAGCGCGCGCCAGCAGAGCTTTTGGAAATCAGTGCCGCGGAGATCGAGATGGAAGGAAAATTCTCGGCGCTTACCAGTGAAATATTCTTCGAGTTCGCGGGCGTAGGATCGAGTCGCCGACTCTGATTCTTCCCATGCGACGCCGGTTTTCTTGCCATCGGCATTACGGGTTATGACGTGCGGCGAGGGCTGAGTGCGTTCTTTTGCGAACTCAATTAAGGCTAGGCCCGTCTGCGATGTGCCGAGAAGTAGTGCTCCGACAGGTGAGTCGATGCGGGAGTAAAGTAGATTCTCCATGCGGGGAGAATATCACTTCGCGGGATGTGAGAATATGCACGTTGCGGAAATTGTGACGGCCGACTGTTAGTTCGTGGCACGATTCAAACGTCTTTAGGACAACGCCATCTCGAACCACAAATTGCACACTCGCTTCGGGAGGATACCGGATGAATTTCAAAAGAGCATTCTGCTAGCAGGATCTGGCGATGCTGGGATACTTCTCGTTCAATGGGAACCAGCGCGTCAACAAGTGGTTAACGTTCCGGAACACGATCAAGAAGTCGTGCGGATAGGAAACAGAGTCTGAAAAAAGAAGGCCCGCTGTGAAGCGGGCCTTTCTTATTGTGGATACTTTCCGGTTACTGGGGTGCTGTTTGATTACTTCTTCGCGGCAGCCGTAGCTGTTGTTGTAAACGTAATTACGCTTTCCGCCTTGATCACAGCTTCACGCTTGCCGGTTGCGGCCGCGAGACCAGTACCGGCACCAGCACCTGCCAGCGCGCCAATTGCCGCACCTTTGCCGCCGCCTGCGAGACCTCCAATCAGCGCGCCCACTACCGTCCCGCCGCCCGCCTTAATGGCTGAGCTCTTGGTTTGATCTTTGCCGGCTACGTGGAATGACGAGCTCTGCAATGCGATTGTCTTGCCGCCAACTTGCACCGAGGACAAGCGCACTGTGAGTTGTCCGGGAGCATGCAGGCGTCCGCTGGACTTTGCCGATGTAACGGTTCCGCGCACCGGATCGCCGGACTTGGCGAGAGTCTTGCCGCCTACCTTGAGATCCTGGGCGAGCACGCCATCCCATTTTGTGCCAGCCTTGGCAGTCGCCGAACTCAGCTCGGTACTGCAGCGCACGGTGATCTTTGTGCCAGTCGGAATGCTTTGCGCGGCGGCGAAAGCGCCTAACAGAACGAGCAAACTTGTACACTTAATCGTTTTCCCAAGCATGGTGCCTCCTAAGGTGAATACAATCTCACGATATCAAAAATCCGGGGCGGATGCTGGGCTACTGTGTTGAAAAAGACGGCGGTGCGGCCCGCGATTGCCGAGCCCAGCGTTCTACCCAAGGAGTTCTTCGAGCGTGATCCTCGCATTGTCGGCAAGGAGCTCTTAGGCAAATTGCTAGTGGGACGGTACGGCAGCGAAATCCTTTTAGGTCGCATTGTTGAGACGGAAGCGTATCTGGGCAAGGACGACCCTGCAGCGCACTCGGCATCGGGGCCGACCGCGCGCAATGCGGTGATCTTTGGGCCGCCGGGACACGCCTACGTGTATTTCATTTATGGAAAGTACTTTTGCCTGAACGTTTCTTGTTTGCCCGAGGGAGTGGCGGGATGCGTCCTGTTTCGGGCCCTGGAGCCAGTGGCGGGATTGGAGGCTATGGCGAAGGCTCGCGGGTTCGCCGGCAAGCCTCTCGGGGAAAAGGAAATACGGCTTCTGACGAACGGCCCTTCGCGGCTTGCACAGGCGCTTGGAATTACGCGCGGCGACCACAACGGGGTCAACCTTAGCGATCCGGCGGAGAGTCTGTGGCTTGGGGACGACGGCTTTCAGCCCGAGAAGATTCGCAGCACGCCGCGAGTAGGGATTTCTAAGGCTGTCGAGAAGAAGTTGCGTTACGTGGTAGACGGGAATCCTTTTGTTTCGCGCTAAATCGCTTGTGTGACGACGTAGCTTGCTCCGTCGTGCTCTTAACGTCGAATGTGCTTGCCCGAAACTTCCGACATCAAGATCAAGAGCCAGCGGAGCAAGCTCCGCTGCCACATGAGCTAGGGCAACAAGATGTTGTCGATGAGCCGTGTTGTCCCCAGAACGCCTGCAATCGCGACCAGGGCGCCTGTCTTGGCATCTTCGGGCGGGGCCAGCGTATGCGGATCGACAATTTCAAGGTAATCCAGGCGAGCCGATGGCTCCCGCTCGAACATTCTTTTGCCAGCGTTGATGAGCTGTTCCGAATCCCGTTCGCCAAGGTCATACAACTCCCGTACACGGGAAAGGGTGCGATACAGCACCAGAGCCTGGTTGCGCTGCTGGGGCGTTAAGTAGGCATTCCGCGAACTCACGGCCAAGCCGTCTGGATCGCGCACAATCGAGCCGGCGACAATCTCCACCGGAAAGTTGAGGTCTCGCACCATGGCACGGATGACGGCAATTTGCGCCGCATCTTTCTGTCCAAAGAACGCCACGTCCGGGCTCACGATGTTGAACAGTTTGCTGACGACGGTGGTGACTCCACGAAAATGTCCAGGACGCGATTTCCCGCACAGCCTATCGCTGAGATGTAGGACGTTCACGAAGGTTGCCGCACCCGGCGGATACATTTCTTCGACCGTCGGAGCAAAGACGAAATCGACTTTGTCGTTGCGCAGGAGTTCGCAATCGCGGGTGAACGGGCGTGGATACCTGGTCAGATCTTCGTTGGGCCCGAACTGGGCGGGATTTACGAAAATGGAAACTACGACGACATCACACTTCGCGCACGCGGCGCGGACCAGAGATAGATGTCCCTCATGGAGCGCGCCCATGGTCGGCACAAGGCCCAGGCGCTTTCCGGCACTGCGAGCGGCAGAACTGGCGGCGCGCATCTCTGAGATTGTGGTGTAGATTTGCATTGGCGAATTGTCTTCTTCATCAACGCTGAGGTCGCGCTCTCGGACCCTGGAGGTAGCGCCTGAATCCAGCGAAAAGCGGCGGACCAGAGCGCCTGCACTACATGATCTACTGCACTACCGCACGCTTTCGAATGTGTGCGGGAGCCAGCGCCAGTTGCGCCTCTTTGGGCAAATGGTAGGACTCGGCATCCGATGGAAACTGTCTGGACTCCAAGTCCTTCTTGTAGGCTCGCAGGGCGCTTGCGGCCATACCCGCGCCATCCGCATACTTACGCACGAACTTCGCCGGGGGCTCGGTTGAGAGTCCCATCAAGTCGTGGAATACCAGAATCTGCCCATCGCAATCCGGGCCAGCACCAATACCAATCGTGGGTACGCTCAATTCGGCGGTGATCATGGCGGCCACTTCGCGCGGTACGCCTTCCAGCAGCACAGCAAACGCACCTGCCCGCTCCAGCCCCACGGCATCGCGCCTCAGGTTCTCCGCCGCTTCTAAGCTCTTGCCCTGCACCTTGTAACCACTCATCACGTTGACCGACTGCGGCGTCAACCCAATGTGACCCATAACTGGAACTTCGGCATCGACAATGCGACGCACGAGTTCCGACCGCTTCTCGCCGCCCTCAATCTTGACGGCTTCAGCTCCCGCCTCTTGCATGAAGCGCGTGGCATTTCGCACGCCTTCGTCCACGTTGATCGTGTAGGACGCGAAAGGCATGTCCGCCACAACCATGGCATAGCGTACACCGCGACGCACAGCTCGGGTGTGATGCAACATTTCATCCATGGTGACAGGCAGCGTAGTTTCGTAGCCCAGCAGAGTCATGGCCAGCGAGTCGCCGACGAGAATGAAATCGATTCCGGCCTCATCCGCCAGGCGAGCACTCGCAAAGTCGCCGAGAGACACGGACGAAATCGGCTCATGCCGCTTCTTCTTTTCCTGCAAGGTGCTGATGCGGATCTTGTTGCGGGGCTGTTGCGGCGCACCGAATGGCTGGCCAGCAGCTATTATCGTCATCACTTCCTCCAGTGTCCTTCCGCAGAGCGGATAGAACCCGATACAGCACTTAGGATGCTGTCAGGGAGATTCTAGTTACAAATCTCGGAATTGACCAGTGGCTTGGGGTAACGGACTACTGACAACCCGTATCTACAGGCAAACAAATGGGCTTAACGCTGGCGATCTATACGCTGGCTGCCTCGTCCGACCCCAGCGGCAGGAAGTACTGCGTGCCTCGAATGGGCTCGGAAACCTTCTTCAGCAGTTCCTGCAAGTCCTGATTGCGGTCCACAAAATCAATTTCGGAGGTATTCACAATCAGCAGATCCGACTGCGTGTAGTGAAAGAAGAAATGCTCGTAGGCCTTCGAGACTTCTTCAATGTAATCGTCGCTGACGCCGCTTTCGGCAGGCGCGTTCTTCTTGCGCAGCCGCTTCTTCAACACTTCCGGAGTTGCCTGCAAATAGATCACGAGATCCGGCGTGGGCAACTGCTCACGGAAGAAATTGAAATAGCGGTTGTAGGTTTCGAGCTCGGCGTCGTTCAGATTGAGGCAGGCGAAGAGCTTGTCTTTCTCGAAAATAAAATCGGTGATTACGATCTTCTGCGAGCGGGCTGCCAAATCCAACGCGCGCAGGCTCTCAAACCGGCGAATCAGGAAAGCCAGTTGGGCTTGGAAAGCCGCGCCCTGCTCGCCTTCGTAGAAGGCTCGCAGAAAGGGATTGTCTTCCGGCTCGGTGATACGCTGCGCGTTCATGCGCTCGGCCAGAATCTGCGTCAAGGTACTTTTGCCGACGCGAATCGGCCCTTCCACTGCTATGTAACGTGGGCTCTCGAAAAGTTTGGCCATGAAGGAGAGGTTCGGAGGTCTTGTGAAGAATATCGCGCATTCCCGCGAATGACAATTGCGGGAAGAGTTAACAGTACATTACGCCGATTTTTGAGGGCTAAGACGCTCTATTGAGCTGCCTGCATCTGGCTGGAAACCTTGCGCACCTGCTGCTCCGTTTCCTCCTGAGTCCCTGAGTTGTGGATCACGTAATCCGCCGCTTGGATCTTCTTTTCTTCCGGCCACTGGGCCGCCATGCGTCGCTCCAATTCCTGGCGCGCAGTTTTTTCGTCGACGTGGTTGCGCAACATCCAGCGCTGCACACAAATTTCGAATGGGCAGGTCACCACAACAATGCGGTCGAAGTGGGATTGCAGGTTCGCTTCGAAGATGAGGGCTGCTTCCACGATTGTGATTGCGCCGGGATGCTCGGCGGCAATATCGGCCATCCACTTGTTTTGATATTGGGCCACGGCGGGATGAACGATGGCGTTGAGTTCCTGGATTCGATCGCTGGGATGATCCGGCGTACCGAATGCCGCGTCGGCTAGCTTCCTTCTGTCGATGGTTCCGTCCGGACTGAGGATGTCGCGACCGAAGTGACGAAGGATTTGTTCGTAGACAGGCTGGCCGGGACGCCTCAGGTCGTGAGCAATCTGGTCGGCCTCGTTCACATACGCACCGAGAGCGGCAAATATCTTGCCGACAGAGGACTTGCCGCTGCCAATCGCGCCAGTAAGGCCTAGTTTGAGAGATCGTGCCAGAAGTGACCTCAGGGGCTAAAGCCCGAATGTTTTTAGATCGAGGTGGCACGGCTGAAGCCGTGCCCTTCCCGGTGACAACTGAACTAGCCAATTTCCACCCGTTGCATAGGAAAGCAGATTCCTCGCTGCGCTCCGAATGGCAAACTTCTAGTTTAATAGTTTCGCTCGACGGAGCAAGCTCCGTCGCCACACGTGCTGGCTTACGTCGCGATCCTCACCAAATTCCCTACACGTTAATCGAGAGTCCATACACGCTGTTGCTGGCGTCGAGCATGGCTTCCGACAGCGTTGGATGGGCGTGGATGGTGAACATCAGATCTTCGACGGTGGCTTCTAGTTCCATGGCTGTAACGGCTTCGGCGATCAGTTCGGTGGCTTGCGGGCCGATGATGTGGACGCCGAGAATCTCGCCGTGTTTGGCGTCGGCTACGATTTTTACGAAGCCATCGTGGGAGCCGACAATGGAAGCGCGCGAGTTCGCCGTGAAGGGGAACTTGCCGACTTTGAGTTCGTGTCCGGCTTCGCGAGCTTTTGCTTCGGTCAGGCCGACGCTGCCGATTTCCGGATGGCAGTAGGTTGCATTCGGGATGCGCAAGGGATTGATGGGCTTCGCCGTCTTGCCAGCAATCTTGGCGATGGCGACAATGGCTTCCATCATGGCAACGTGTGCCAGTTGCGGCGTTCCAATTACGATATCGCCGATGGCGTAGATGCCGGACTCATCCGTTTGCATCCACTGATTGATTTTGATGAAGCCTCGGTCGGGCTTAATTTTCGTCTTTTCCAGGCCTACGTTTTCCGTGACGGGTTTGCGACCGACGGCGATCAGGATTTTTTCGGCATCGAGCCTCTGCTGCTTGCCATCGACGGTGAAGGTTACGGAAACGCCGTCTTTTGTTTTGTCGACCTTGTCCATCTTGGCCGACGTGTGGCAGGTGATACCGCGTTTGCGGTAGATGCGAGCGAGTTCTTTGGAAACTTCTTCGTCCTCGACGGGAACGACGCGGGGCAACATTTCCAAGACCGTGACCTCGGTGCCGAACGAACCGAAGATGGACGCGAATTCCATGCCGACCGCGCCAGCGCCGACTACGACCAGCGATTTCGGGATTGAGGTCATGCTGAGGACTTCGACATTGGTCAGGATGGTGGAGTCGGGTTGCAATCCGGGGATCATGCGGGCTTCGGAGCCGGTGGCGAGAATTACGTTTTTCGTTTTGAGAAGTTTCGTTTCACTGCCGGTCTTCGAAACTTCGACGGAGTGGATGCCCTCCTTGGCGGGTCCGGTGAGGCGTCCCCAGCCGGAGACGACATCGACCTTGTTCTTCCGCATCAGGAATTCGAGGCCTTTGGTGTGCTTGGTGACGATCTTCGTTTTGCGCTGCAGCACCGAGGTCCAGTTGATCTTGGGATCGGTGCTGAGATCGATGCCGTATTCCTTGGCTTCCTTCAGGTGATCCCACAGCTCGGCGCTGAAGAGCATGGCCTTGGTGGGAATGCAGCCGACCTGGAGGCAGGTGCCGCCGAGCGCGCTGTCTTTTTCGATCATGGCGGTCTTGAGGCCGAATTGGCCCGCGCGAATTGCGGCAGTGTATCCACCGGGGCCGCTTCCGATAATGACGACGTCGTAAATTGTTTCAGGCAAGAGAGTGCTCCCTGTCGTTATATGAGTGCTATTAGAGATGATAAACGGCGAACTTTAGATTCTAGACTACGGGCGGATGCGAAAGCGGAGGTCGCGGGATCTACCGCGCCTCATCCTTCGTCACTTGATCTTCTTGACCGGAAATTCCTGTCCGTCGAAACGCTGATAAGTGTAGCCCGTTACGTGGCCCTGCGCATCACGCGAGAACGTAAAGGTTCCGAGGTCGGATTGGTAAAAAAACTTGTCGCGACCCGCTGGCACGCACCAGTCCCCTTCATCGCCGACCTGGGACCAGAGTCTGCCATCGTTGATCGACAGGGTCTCAACGTCATCCTTCGGGCGCGTTGGATCTTGATACTGCCCGACATAGTCCTGATAGGATTTGCCCTCGAAAGGAACCGGCTTGCGGTGATTCACTGGAATGGCGCTCCATTGAATTGCAACCGCCAACCAGACGCCGTCTCGTTTTATAAAGGTCTCGGTCCGACGTTGTTCGCCAATGAGATCAACGCCGCCGGACGGCTCATGATCGGTTGCACGGAGATTCACAATTGCGGTGTCGCCGTAAAGTCGAACTCTAAAGTCGCGTGAATCGATCGCATGGTCGTATTCGGCCGGAACCTTGTTGTAGTAAGCCAGCATCTTTGCCTTGGTTCCAACGCTTCCGTCGTCGCCGCTGAAAATACAGTCTTCCGCGACGTAGCGGGACCAAGCCGTCAGATCCCGCGTGGCAGCCGCGTCAATCCTGCTCTTTACGATATTGATGAGTTCTTGTTCTGCGGGTGAGAATTTTTGGGTTTCGGCGGAGCAAGTCAACGCTGCTGTCATGCTCAGTAGCAATAAAAGCCGGGCGATCACGCGCATATTGTCTCCTTGTCGGATGAGCTATCCGAGTTTCTTCGCCATTTCCTTAGCGTAGTAAGTCAGAATAATGCTCGCCCCCGCGCGCCGAATCGACGTGAGCGATTCCAGAATCACGCGTTCGCGTTCGATCCAGCCGTTGCGGGCGGCGGCTTCGATCATGGCGTACTCGCCGGAGACTTGGTACGCGGCTAGGGGCAGGTCGAAGCTGTCGCGGGCGGCGGCAATTACGTCGAGGTAGGGAAGAGCGGGCTTGACCATGATCATGTCAGCGCCTTCTTCTACGTCGAGAGCGATCTCGTGCATGGCCTCGCGGAAGTTGGCCGGGTCCATCTGGTACGAGCGGCGGTCGCCAAATTGCGGAGCGGAGTCGGCGGCTTCGCGGAAGGGGCCGTAGTATCCGGATGCAAACTTTGCGGCGTAGGCGAGGATCGGAGTGTTCTCGAATCCTGAGCCGTCGAGAGCCTTGCGGATGGCGGCGACGCGGCCATCCATCATGTCGGATGGGGCGATGATGTCGATTCCGGCTTTCGCCTGCGAGACTGCGGTGCGACCAAGAATTTCCAAGGTTGGATCATTAAGGATTTCGTACTCTTGCGCCGCGCCCTTCGCGGAAGCTTTCTGCTGCACAATTCCGCAGTGGCCGTGCGACATGTATTCGCAGAGGCAGACGTCGCCGATCAGAAGTATCCCTGGGACTTCACTCTTCAACGCACGAGCGGCTCGCTGGACGATGCCGTCATCAGCCCAGGCTCCGGTGGCGGCTTCATCTTTGGTTTCCGGCAAACCAAACAGGATCAGCGCTTTGACGCCGAGCGAGAAGGCTTCGCGCGCTTCCTTCACGGCTTCGTCGACGGAGAGATTGAAGACTCCCGGCATGGAGCCGATGGGCTTGCGCACTCCCTCTCCGGGGCAGATGAACAAAGGGTAGACAAAGGATTCAGGCGAGAGGCGGGTTTCGCGAACTAAGGAGCGCAAAGCCTCGCTCTGGCGGAGGCGGCGAAGGCGAGTATCAGGGAAGGCCATGCAGGGATTCTACAACTCGCGGCGCAGGGTATGCAGGGCGACTCGATTGGGTCGGCACTTGAATAACGAGCCACCCGAAGGACGAAGCACTTTGGTAATAGCCTTGTGTAGGTTCTTCCAGCAGAGAAGGCTCCCTCCATTTAGATTTATGGGAGGTATGCGCATGCAGTCCCGTATCGTTTTTTGGCTTTTGGCTGGCATCGCCCTGGTGCACGCGGTTGCTTCGTGCATTTTGCACAAGGGATACCCCGCGATAGTCATTGGGGACGTCGCGCCTTTGCTCGGAGGCGTAATCGGCGTGTATGCGATGGCTCGCAATACTTGGCGAGCGCGGGGCGTGGTGCGAGCGTTTTGGGGACTGCTTGGCCTCGGCTGCTTGATGTGGATGTTTAACCAGGCGGCCTGGACTTGGTACGAAGTGATTGTGAAGAAGCCTCTGCCGGAACCGTTCTATGCCGACCCAGTGATCTTTTTGCACATCGCGCCGTTCATCGCAGCAGTGGGGTTGCTACCGCAGCTTCCCGAAGAAAGCCGGAAGCTGTATTTCAGCACCTTCAATACCATCATCCTTACTTTCTGGTGGCTCTTTGTTTACATGTTCGTGGTGGTGCCCGACCAATTTGTAGTGTTTAACGCAAAAAGGTATGGCGTGAGTTTCGACCACCTCTATTTGATTGAGAATCTGATATTCATGGGAGTGCTTGCGCTGGCAGTCTGGGCGACGCACGCGCACTGGCGCAAGCTTTACCTGCACATGTTTTGGGCAACCGTGTTTTACACGCTGGGCTCATTCTGGCTGAACGTAGCCATCGACAAAGGCAAATACTACAGCGGCAGCCCCTATGACGTTCCTTATATTGTGGCGGTCTGCTGGTTTTCGTGGATCGGAGTGTTTGGCGGAAACCTTCCTTTGGCGGATGAAGCGCCGAGTCCGAAGACCAAGAAGTGGATTCGGTTGTCTCCGCGACTCACGATGTTAGCCGTCTTGTCGCTTCCGCTGTTTGGGGCGTGGACTCTATTGTGGGATGGCAGCGCTCCCGATCTGCGCCGCTTCCGCCTGGAATTGGTCATGATCTTCATGATCGTCCTGGGTATTTGCGTGTTCTTCAAACAATATTTGCTGGATCGTGCATTGCTGGACATGGTGGAACTGGAACAGCGCAACGTGGAACAGTTAAAGCGCCTGCAAGGTAAGTTGGTGCAGAAAGAAAAATTGGCGTCCTTGGGGCAGCTTGTGGCGGGGGCGGCGCACGAAATTAATAATCCGCTGACCGCGATACTGGGTTATTCGGAAATGCTGTCTTCGGACCCGGCGGTGGCGGCGAGCGCGCAGCAGATTGCGCAGAAGATTGCTCAGCAAGCGCGCCGGACTAGCCATCTTGTCGCGGACTTGCAATCGTTTTCGCAAGCCACAGCGTCGGAGCGAGCGCTGGTGGATGTGGCTTCGCTGGTGAATCGAGCTTTGCAAATGCAAACTCCGCGCACGGATGGCAAGAACATTCGGGTGGAGGCCGATTTGGAGTCGGGCCTACCGCGCATCTGGGGCAACGCGAATGGCTTGTTCCAAGTCTTTTCGCACATCGCGGCAAATGCTTGCGACGCGCTGGAAGAAAATGGTGGAGGCTCGCTGTATGTGCGTCTGCGGCGAGCGGCTGCGGATCTGCTGCTGGATTTTGCCGATTCCGGCAAGGGCATTCGCGATCCGCAGCGCGTCTTCGATCCCTTCTACACTACCAAGCCCGTGGGCCAAGGTACGGGCCTCGGTCTGAGTGCCGCTTACGGCATTATCCAGGAACATGGCGGAGAAATTTCCTGTTCGAACCGCCCGGAAGGTGGCGCGGTCTTTACGGTGCGTTTGCCTTTGACGTCGGGGCAAGCTCAGGCGGCGGCGAATATCGCTGGCTAGTCCTCCACGAACTTCCGCCGGCGTGGCCTTGGGATACGGCTCCGGAGACGCGAGTCCTGAGAGGCCTCCTGGGATACGATGAACGAAGCATGTCTTCCGCTCTCCTGCACAGTAGTGCCAAGCTTCTTGAGTTCGAGCAGTTCCGCGAACTATTGCTGAGCTACGCCTCTTCGCCGCTGGGCAAAACAAAGATTTCGCAATTGGAACCTTGCCGTGATCGCGCCTGGATTGTCGAGCAGCAGGAGCTGACCTCGGAAATTGGTGAGTTTCGCAGGGCTGGCGGCCGGTTTGAGTTTGGCGGACTAGTTGATGTCGCGGAACTCGTGACGGTGGCGCGGATTGAGGGCGCGGCGCTGGAGACGGCTGAGATTCGCGATGTAATTCTCGTGGTGGATCGGGCGGCGGAGTGGAAACAGATTTCCCTGCGCCCCCCGGCTGCTATGAAGAAAGACTTCCGCGCCGTGGCAAAGCTTTCCGAACGGATTGCGGATTTCAGCGAGTTTCTGCGCGGTTTTCGTAACAAGATTCTGCCCGACTGCACGCTGGAAGACAAAGCATCGCCAGCGTTGTCTGCGATTCGTCGCGAAATTGAAAAGCAGCGGCGGTCGATTCAGGAATCGCTGCGCGGGTATCTGCGGCGCCTTTCGGAAGGCGGAGCGGCGCAGGACGAACTCGTTACCATTCGCGGAGAGCGTTTCGTCATTCCCGTCAAAGTGGAACAGAAGCGCCGCGTACAAGGTGTGGTGCACGGTACAAGCTCAAGTGGGCAAACTGTCTTTGTCGAGCCGTTAGAGACGATTGAGCAAAACAACGAACTCGTGAGGCTGCTCGACGAAGAGCTGGCGGAGGTTCATCGCATTCTGGTGGAGATGACGCGGCGGATTGGTCAGAACTCTGCCGCGATTCTGGCTGCCATCGAAGCGCTCGCCGAGTTGGAATTGCAGTTTGCTAAAGCCAGATTTGCCGAGGACTATGATTGTGTGCCCGCAGCCCTATCGGAAGGCGCAAACGCGCGGCTGCTGATGCACAACGCGCGGCATCCACTTTTGGAACGTAATCTTAAGCTGAAGGGTGGCAAGATCGTACCGACTACGCTGGAACTCGAAGGCGCGCGCCGCGAACTCATCATCACCGGACCCAACACGGGCGGTAAAACCGTTGCTCTCAAGACGACAGGGCTGCTTGCGTTGATGGCGTTGGCGGGCGTTCCTGTCCCCGCTGATCGCGCGGAGTTTCCGCTGTTTGACGCCGTGCTGGCTGACATTGGCGATTACCAGTCGATTGAGCAGAATCTCTCTACATTTTCCGCTCATGTCACCAATATCGATTTCATTTCGCGCACCGCGACGGCGAATTCGCTGGTGCTGCTCGACGAACTTGGCTCGGCCACTGATCCCGAAGAGGGTGCCGCACTGGCGGTTGCGATCGCCGCGCACTTCGGTCGCATCGGTGCCATGACGATTATTTCCACGCACCACACTTCGTTGAAAGTTTACGCGGCGAATGCTCCCGGCGTGATCAATGCGGCGGTAGGTTTCAACGAGACGACTTTGCAGCCGACTTACGAATTGCGAATCGGAGTGCCCGGAGCGTCTGCTGGCCTGAACATTGCCCAGCGACTCGGCCTAAATCCGGAAATTATTCAGGCCGCCCGCGCCAAACTAAGCACCCAGACAATTGACATTGCAAACTTTCTAGATCGCCTGCACGCGGACCTGCGCCACGCGGAAGAGGAACGTGCACGACTGAGCCGGCTCGAAGCGGAGGTCGAGAAAGAACGTGCCCGCCTGACTGCCGAAGGCCTTCGTGAGCAGCGGGAAAAGGTTCGTGAGCTCGAAAAGAAGATGGAATCCCTGCTTCGCGATTTCGAATATCACGCCCGCGAGGCTGTGAGCGCCATTCAGGATCGGGCTGCTGCGCAAAAGCTGACAAAAGATGCCGACCGCCGAGTCGCCAAATTACGACGCGAATTTCGCGAACAGTTTGATTCCACAGTCGTCGCGCACGCTACCGGCGCTGATCGCGGGGATCCCAACGCCCAGCCGCAAATCGTGAAGCTTGTCTCCGAAGGTGACACGGTGAAGCTCAAATCCATGGGCCGCAACGCGCTCATCAAACGCAAAATCGACGACAGCCAGTTTGAAGTCGAAATCGGCTCCATGAAAATGAAGATTGCTCGCGACGACATTGCGGAGGTGGTGACGCGCTCAGGAAGTTCACCGGTCGAAGCGGCCCGTGCCAGAGGCATTTCCGTCACGCTGCAGCAGGAAGACTCAAGCGCGCCCTCGGAAATCAACGTCATCGGCCAGAATGTGGACGACGCCACTCGCGAAGTCGAGAAGTTTCTTGACCGGGCATTCCTGTCCGGCCTGCCGCGCGTGCGCATTGTCCACGGCGGCGGCATGGGAATCTTGCGCAAAGCCCTTCGCCAATATCTGCAGAAACACGAGCACGTCGCCACCGTCACCGAGCCTCCCCACAACGAAGGCGGAGGCGGGGTGACAGCGGTCGAGTTGAAGGGCTGAGCAGATTGCGTAACCACAAGCGCCTGTGGGGGAAGAACGAGTCAAGGTTCACAGAACTCCTGCAACCGCCGCTTGATTTTTGCGTTCCGTTCCCATAGATTTGCACTTCCCCGATTGCACGAGGCGAAGCCTCTTATAGTCTTGCCTGAGAGGAGTGAATTGTATGACTGGACGCTGGTTGCGGTACGTATCGAGTGGGGTTGCGTTGCTGGCTGCGATGAATTTCCTGAGCTGCGGGAATCAGCGCAGGTTGGTCGGCATTGAGGTGCGTCCGCATGCTGCGACATTCTTTGGTCCCCTACCCGGGGGTGCGCCGATTGTTTTCACTGCGTTGGGCACTTACAAGCACCCGCCCGACACGAGAGACATCACCACACAGGTTGCTTGGAAAACCGATAATCCAGGGTTGCTGAACATTGCCGGGGGATCGGTCACTCCGAACGGCGAATGCGGCATTGGCAACTTGTCCGCCAGTGTCAACGATAGCGGAAACTTGATCATTGGGTACGCGACGGTGACAGTGAACGACCCGACAAACCCAGTATGTCCGGGGGGCGGCACCACGCAAGCCACCGTGATCGTTACCCTGCTTGGGCCCTCAGGCGCGGGCACCGTGACGAGCGTTCCCGCCGGGATCAGTTGCCCCAGCGGCACCTGTGGAGCGTTATTTACTGTCGGGAGTCCGGTCGTGCTGACGGCGACACCGACTCTCGGGCACAGTTTTGTCAACGGATGGTCTGGATGCACTGTTGCCTCAGGAAATACTTGCTCGATTACGGTGCCACCAGGCACGACGAACCCAACAGCAACGTTTAATTGACAGAGTGATCGCACAACGAGCATCTTGGCCGTGCCTTTTGAAAGCTACGGCGCGGGAGGGCCCACGACGTTGGAACTGCCGCCCAGCGAAACCGGACTGCCCGGCCCTTCGTTTCTGAAAGCCCATTTCATGAGCGTGCTGGAGAATATCTCCCTCATTGAGCGCACGCCGCGAGTGTTTTCGAATGCCCGTATGAAGCAAGTGGAAGATATGATCCGCCGCGATGTCGATCCGGACGCGCCTTGGCCCGGGAAAATGGGGCGTTAGCCCCCTTCTTCCACAGCTTCTCCACAAGAATCTGGTGCGCCGTACTTCACGCGGCTGCCGCTATGACCGACAATTAAAGCAGCCCGTCTCCTATGTCCAACCCCGGCGATTTCGCGTATACCGTCAAGCAGCAGGCCGATATCGTTCGCATCGTCGGCGACTACATCAAGCTGCGGAAGACTGGGGCGCAGAATTTCTCGGGACTGTGCCCGTTCCACAATGAAAAAAGTCCGTCGTTTTCCGTACATGCGACACGACAGTTCTATCACTGCTTCGGCTGCCAGGCTTCGGGAGACGTCTTTAGCTTCGTCCAGAAAATTGAGAACATAACTTTTCCAGAAGCTGTCCGCGCGGTGGCCCAAAAGCTCGGCATCCCCTTGCCTAAAGCCACTTACAACACTCCCGGAGAGGCCCAGGAAGCCCGCCAGCGCGGCGTTTTGCTCGATATGAATGAGCAGGCGTGCGAATTCTTCCGCGACCAATTGCGGCGCCCCGAAGGTGCCCGCGCGCGAGAGTATCTCGCCACCCGCGGCTTGAATGACGATATGATCCAGCGCTTTCGCATTGGCTTCGCGCCAGATTCCGGTTTTGTGCTGAAAGACTTCTTCAAAGGAAAATTCGGCGAAGATCTGCTGCGGCAAAGCGGTTTATTTTCCTGGAAAACAGAAAACATTAGCACCGACGCCAGCGCGGCGGGCGATAGTTCGGCGAATCAAAGCCCTGAAAACGAACCTGCCAAGCCGTCAGCTCCCATTTACTCAAAATTCCGCAACCGGGTCATGTTTCCCATCGCCAGCGAACAAGGCAAAGTCATCGCCTTCACCGGACGCACGCTGGCAACCGACGAAAAATCCGGCCCGAAGTACCTGAACTCCCCAGAAACCGCCGTTTACTCGAAGTCGAAAGTTCTCTTCAATCTCGACCTCGGCAAAGAGGCCATCCGAAAACTCGGCTACGCCATCCTCGTCGAAGGCCAGATGGACTGCATTTCCGTGTACGCCGCCGGATTCAACAATGTCATCGCCAGTTCCGGGACAGCCTTCACCGAGCTGCAAGCCAAGCTGCTCGGCCGTTTCACCAAGAACGTCGTCGTCAACTTCGATCCCGACACCGCTGGTGCCGCCGCCACCGAGCGCACTCTTGGCCTACTGATCGAAGAAGACTTCCAAGTCAAAGTCCTGACGCTCGAAGCCGGATTCGACCCCGATCTTTACATCCGCCGCAAAGGCAAAGAAGCCTATGCAACGGCTCTCGGAGGCTCACAAAAGTATTTCGATTACCTGATCGAGCGCGCCCGCACCCAATTCCCGGTCCGCAGCGCCGAAGGCAAAGTAAAGGCGCTGAACTACCTACTGCCGCACATCCAGCGCGTCCCCAGCCGCATTGTTCGCGACGAACTGGCGCAGGAAATCGCTCACCGAGTCGGCATCGACTCGTCTGTCCTAAGGCAAGAGTTGCGCCACGCCGCCACGGATCGCGCAGCCGCCAAGGTCAAATCAGCGCCAGAAGGCCAGATCACGCAGGCCGAACGTCTCCTCATCCGAGCGCTTGCTTCCGCCGGAGAAATCCAAAGCAACGGCACGCGCGTCTCGTCGCGTGATGGCGCAGATGTGGAATTCGATCCCGCCCGTCAAGCCAGGTTCGTCCTCCACCACGAGCGCTTGCACGAAGGTCTAGCCGCCGAATCGCTCCTTCAAGCTCTACTCGACGCCGGACCCGAAAGCGGCCATCCCATGGACCTCCCACTCTCCGAAGGCGACCGAAAGTTCCTAGCGTCGGTCCTGATGAACGAAGAGGAGGAGCTGACCGCCGAGCTGCTGGAAGGCGGCGTCAACGCCTTGCGCCGCAATTCCGTCCGCCGCCGTCTCGAGCAGGTTCAGCGCGATATCGTCGAAGCCAGCCGCAAGGGAGACGTCGCCCGCGTCGCCGAATTGAGTGCCGAAAAGCTCCGCCTCAAACGCCTTTTAGGGGGAGTCAAAATGACCTCCGATGCTGGCGCAGCGGACTGATCCTCATGAAACTAAATGGCTCCAGCCGCCATCTAACCTTTTAGAAGCAGTTAAGATAGGTGAGACAGGCTCCGGAGCCCCTAACTTCATCCAGGCATAGTCCATTGAGACATGCTAAACTTGTAAGGTTTTGGCTATGGCGTATTCCGCCGCCTGCGTTTCCCACCATTACGGTCCGAAAATACGATTGAGAGTAGTCGTCCACACGCCCCGGGACACAAAGAGGGAGAGCCTTTGGCTTTAGAAGACAAATTTGATGACATCAAGAAGTTGATTGATGCAGGGAAAGAAAAGGGTTACCTCACCTATGGTGAAGTCAACGACCTCATTCCCCAAGATGTGCAATCGCCCGACGATCTAGATGATCTGCTAACCACCATCGGCACTCAAGGGATCGATATTCTTGAGGGCCCGGCCAAAGAACGTAAGTTCGATGACGAAGAAGCTGGCGATGACGTTGAACTCGACCTAACGCCCGGCGCCATGGAGAAGACGAACGACCCCGTCCGCATGTATTTGCGTGAAATGGGTACGGTTCCTCTGCTCACGCGCGAAGGCGAAGTCGAAATCGCT
>JAYVEP010000078.1:0-5390 GCA_043749225.1 Acidobacteriaceae bacterium | reverse complement strand
GTTGATGCAACGAGAAAATGTCGTATTAACTGCAACGAGACTTTGTCGCCCCGTAGCATTTTAAGTAACGGCCGCCAGGGCGGGGCGGCCGGAGAGGTTGTAGATACGCGGTATAAGGGTTTTTCGTTTCTGCGCGGAGGTGATTTGCGCAGGGCGGCGTTCGACGTGTTCTTCGAGTCGAGCCAACGGATGCAAAGCGTCAGGATTGACGGTGGCACACTTGCTCGGTCACTCGAGTACTCAGATACTTCCCACCTACGTGAAGCCTCTCGATGAAAATACGAAGGCAATCATTTGCGCTCTTGATGCAGCCCGCAGTTCGCAGGGTTATCAGCAGGCTAGCACACACGCACGCTTGCAATAGTTTCAGCAGATTTTGCGAAAAATCGGGGCCGCTACCTGAACTAAAGGAGCATATCTTGGTGCGTCACTTTACCAGTTTTTCCAGAAATTGATGGTTGCTTCTAAAAATGCTTCGCAGTCGGCTTTCGGCCAGGACGTGCTGGAGTTTTCCCAAAGAAGATAGTATTGCTCGTTTGCACAGACGAGCTTGCTCTTGTCGGCGTCTTGCGGAATCCAGTTGATTGAATTTACAAAGCAGTCCTCATAGCTGGTCGTGAACTTCTCGGGTGGAATATTGTAAAGCAGCCCTTCGAGGTAGTAAGAAGGTGCGACCCCGGCTTTCAGCATTTTGTCCTCGACGAGTTTGCTTCGCACATTCTTTAGGACGCGTATCATCGGCTTGAGCCATTGATTCGACGCTAAATGCTTCTTAGTAAGGTTTGCCGAATGCTGTTTGGGATAGTTTGCGATGCGCTTACCCGCTGTATCGTAAAAACAGATTCCCAGGTCGTAGCTCTCATCCGACAAGCTTTTGAATTTGTGGTACCGGCGAAATTGAATGGCCGGAATGACGTCTGCTTTCCTTCGGCTTCCGTTGGCTTCGATCATGATCGCCTTATTGCCAGACTTCACGTCGTTTCCGAAACTGTCGGTTAGAGTGTCTAGCACGTCTCTCTTGAAATCTACATGCGTATACGTAGCATCGCCATGAGCTTGCGTCCAAGCGGCTACCTCCGCCGGTGACAGATCCGTCAAATCGCTTTGGAAGCAATCTTCAAGCCTGATCACTATATCGACATCACTTTCAGCGTAGATGTTTGTGTCGTTGCCGTAAGAGCCTTGCAGAAAGACGTTGTATTGTTTACCAGCGTATTTCGCCTTCGACGACTCAAGGACGCTCTTGATCGAGTTGTAGGTAGTACTTGAGCCTTGAATTGCACCTTGATGAGACCACGTTTCGAGTTGAGATTCAGAAATAGCCATTTGTTTTACTTCTCACTCACAGCAGGAATTGCCTTAGCCCACTCTCGTGCCCCGCGAAAGACTCGCTTCCTCGCTGCCGCAGGACATTCAGCTTCTTGACGTCGTGCTCCATCAGATCTGTTGCCATTTCGGGCCGCTCAAAAGTGTCACTAATACGAATGGTGGGGATGTCTTTGAACAGGATATCGCGAAGCTGATCCATCGACTGCGTGTTGATTTCCAACGTTTTCTGCAAGAGCTGGACACTGACCAGGTATTTTTTTGCGAACCACATTTTGAGTTTAGGTTTTGGCTCCGGGTACACGCCGACGCCGACGCTTACGAGGCGTATATCTTTACGCTCCTTCTTGAGCGCAATCACTGCATCGGCGATAGCGTAGAGAGTGGGATTATTGGCGCAGTAACCCCCGTCGATAAGGTCCACGACGTCGCCGGAGACCGTCGTAACAGATTTCCGTTGGAAGAATGGATATGCTGAACACGACGCTTGGACGGCATCGGCAAGGCTTACGCCGAAACCAGGGGTGAATGTACCTTTTCGCCCATGGGCCTGATCGACACTGCCTTTGAAGATCATCGGTCGCTCGGTCAACCACCGCGTTGCGACGACCCCAATCCGCATCTTCACGTCCACAAACTTCTGCTCGCCAAAAACCTCCGAGGCAAGCTTGGCCAGCGCGGCTGTCCTGCTGGCAGCGCTCTTTTGTCCCATCACAGTAGGGACATGCTTTTTGTATAAGTCGTGAATTTCATCGATCTTGCAGCCAAGCGCGATGAGCGCTGCGATGATTGCCCCCGTGCTAGTGCCAAAAACGATGTCAAACCTCTTGTAGAGGGGGCAGTTTAGCATTGCCTCGATCTCTTTGAGGACACCGAGCGTATAGAAGCCCTTGGCCCCACCTCCATCGAGGGAAAGGATGCGGCATAGACCGTCGGGCTGGTACTCAGCGGTCAATGCTTGATCTGCTGAAGTTTCCAGCATGTTGCCCTCCTTGAAACACCAAGCACCTGCCGGGAAAGGTGCATCGCCGAAATATCTTCCACCTACTCACCTAAAATGGCGTGCCCACAGTATGAACGGAACTATCACGATTTCATCACGATTTTCCATCTTGGCTCTTTGGTCCCCAATTCTGAGTCAATTGTCGATTCTCTCAACTAATTGAAAATAAATGGCGGAAGCGTGTGCGAGTCGAACACACCGGCGATATCAGAGATACCGCCCACCGGTTTTGAAGACCGGGGGAGTCACCGGACTCCATGCGCTTCCGTAAGGCGACTCTACGGTTGTAACGGTTTGCGAACCACAACGCAATGTGACGAGATTCGCCGCGCGGGTTCCGCGATAAACTACTTGTCCAACCGTAGATCTTGACAATCGTTTACTTAAAGTTGGTCCCAGGAATTCTTATGCGACGATTCTCGGCTGTGCAGGTAGATGTGTTCACGAAGAAGCGGCTTGAAGGCAACGCGCTTGCCGTTTTTACCGACGCTTCCGGCTTGACTGATTTGGAAATGCAGCGTCTGGCGAAGGAAACGAATCTGTCGGAAACCACATTTGTGTTTCCTCGGGATCCGGAAACCGAAAAGGCTCGTGGCGTGCGTGTACGAATCTTCACGGTTGCCGAAGAGTTGCCGTTCGCCGGACATCCTACGTTGGGAACAGCTTCTGTGTTGCGCGGTTTGAGCGGAGCCGCGGAAGTCGTGCTCGATCTCAATGTAGGCGCCGTACCGGTGCGTTTTGAGGATTCTTCTGGTCAGCTTGCGTTTGGGGAGATGCGGCAGGTAGACCCGGAAATGGGCATGCGCCATGATGCGGAGACGGTCGCGCGGGTTACCGGTGTTCCACTCGCCGATATCGATGCCGCGCTCCCCATTCAAACCATCTCGACTGGCATGGCCTTCACGATTGTTCCCATCAAAACATTGGCCGCGATCCAACGTTTGCAGGTCGATTTGCGCTCCGGAAATGAGTATTTGGAGAAGACGGGCAGCAAGTTCTTCTATTTCGTCTGCCGGGAAACAGTCAGCATTGCGGCGCGTCTGCATTCGCGCATGATCTTCTACAACGGCGAAGACCCCGCAACGGGATCCGCATCGGGATGCACGGCTGCGTGGATGGTGGCACACGGAGTTGCCGCTCCGGACGAGCACGTGATGATTGAGCAAGGCCTCGAGATGAAGCGAGCAAGTGAGATTTTCGTGCGCGCCGGACGAGAAGGAGATCGCATTGTGAACGTGCGCGTCGGTGGAAATGTTGTGGAAGTGATGCGCGGAGAATTTATGCTCTGAACCCTCTGGCACTTTTGTGGCGCATTCAATCCCGCGCCACGCGGGCATTCTGCCCGCTGCAAACTTTTTCGTAGCACCAAAGTTTTATTAACTGCTACGCTACTTTACGACTGCATCGAATGAGTTTACGATTCTTCCCGCATTGCATCTCAGAAATTACATCCCATCTGCCGAGGAAATGAATGAAGCCAAAACGAACCATCCTGTGCGCGGACGGCAATGAACAGGCTCTCTCCATTCGCAAGATTTTATTGGAAACCCGCGGTTATCGCGTTATTTGCTGCACGCGCGCGGAGCAAGCCTTAGAGCACCTCCGCGATAGCCAGATTGATTTGGTTATCGCCGATCTAATGCTGCCCGATCTTGATGGCGCCCGTTTGATAGAAGCGGTGAAGATTGCTTCGCCGCAAACGCCGGCGATTCTGCTTTCAACCCGGTTGAACATTTTCGAATACGAAACACATGCGGACGTCTTTCTTCCCAAGAATGCGCAGTCGTCCGCTGAATTGCTGGGCCATGTTCGCACGCTGCTGGTGCGTCGGCGCGGACCGAGAAAGACCCTGGTCACGCCATCGGTTCCCAGAACGCAGGCGAGTCCCAATTTTGCTGTCGCGCGAGCTTAACCATTTCGCGGCATTCGTGTAAGATCGGGTTTCGCGAATGCCAGCCTTTATTGAAGCGCAGAACCTGCAAAAGACTTACCGTGTAGGCAAAGTGGATGTGCCCGCGCTGCGTGGTGTCTCGTTCGAAGTCCAGAAGGGAGACTTTGTCACCATCGTTGGTCCTTCCGGCAGCGGCAAGTCCACTCTGTTCTATCTTTTGGGCGGTTTGACGCAGGCCACCAGCGGACGATTGGTCATTGACGGCGACGATCTCTCTAAACTCTCCGATTCCGAGCGCACGCAACTCCGAAAGAAGAAGATCGGGTTCGTGTTCCAAAAATTTAACCTCCTTCCCACTCTGGATGCTCGGTCCAACATCGACATTGCACAGGAGATTGCCGGCACGAAAGTCGATCTTGAGCATTTCGACAAAATCTGCGGCCTGCTCGGCCTGGACAAGCGCCTGGATCACAAACCGTCGGAGATGTCAGGCGGTGAGCAGCAGCGTGTGGCACTGGCGCGGGCGCTCATCAACCGTCCGGCGTTGATTTTGGCAGATGAGCCGACGGGCAATCTCGATTCCAAAAATTCAGTCACAGTTCTGCAAATGTTGCGGCAGGCCAACACGGAATTTGGCCAGACCGTGATGATGATTACGCATAACCCTGAGGCGGCGGCTTACGGCAACCGCATTATCCATATGCGCGACGGCGAAATCGTGGCGCCGGAACTGGATCCGCAGTGGACCGGCCACCATCCGGGGTAACATTGCCGCTGCGGTGCGCGTTGGATATAATCAAGAGATCGGCTGAGCGGGAGTAACTCAGCGGTAGAGTGCGACCTTGCCAAGGTCGAAGTCGCGGGTTCAAATCCCGTCTCCCGCTCCATTTTTTATCGGCTGGATTTTCCCTCGCTGCGCTGGCGGCGAGTTCTTTTCCGGATTTAAGGCGCGGTACCCAAGTGGTAAGGGAGAGGTCTGCAAAAAGCCTCGGAAGCCCGGTCCGTACCGCCTTTCAACGACTTGCCCCGCCCCAACCGCCCTTCCCTGCCCTCAATCGGGCACCCCGGACACCCGTACACAATAGGAATACACAGTGAGTTACTGAAGTAATCAACCTTCGGTGGCGTTCCAATATCGCTAAGAATTTGCGAAACTGGAACTATGCAAGA
>JAYVEP010000077.1:0-14024 GCA_043749225.1 Acidobacteriaceae bacterium | reverse complement strand
TTCCCACATCCCCACACCCCCGGCTGCTACGACGGACAAAGATCAAAAGAGGCGTTACACTAACATTCTGCTTGGTACAAAAGATCGGTCAGGTCAGTTGCGCTCCGGCAAGCGCGCGGCCTCACCCAGATTGAGCTCGCAAAAGCGGCGGAAACTACCCAGCGGGCGATCTCTTATTACGAAACGGAAGCGGAGTTCCCAATCGCCTCTGCCCTCATCCCTCTAGCTCGCGCACTCCGGGTGACGACGGATGAACTGCTCGGCGTGAAACCGGCCAAACTCGATCAGGGGAAGCCGCGGGGTCGGCGTCTTTGGAAAAGATTTCAGCGCATGGCGTCATTGCCGGATCGGGACCAGCGCGCGGTCATCCGCTTGATTAACTCCCTGGCGACTTCCAACGGTAACGGCCAGTCTCACAGCAGTCACCCATAGGAACTTCGCGCCTGGCGGTTTTGGGCGCAGAGAGCGCGAGCGCATCGTTCCCGCTGCCATTCTTTCTTCTCATTTTTTCCTAGCTGGAAGCAACACAGGAGCGGAGAGGGAGGTTAGTCAAGGCCGCGTTTCTTTGCGCCGCGTAGCGGTCGGAGCGGAGCGCAGAGCCTTGACTTACCTCCCGCGCTCCGTACAATCGCCAGCGGAAAAATGGGAGATTTCGCCCGGCTCTTTCTTTTCAACAAGTTCGCCTGCGGGAACCGGAAGTTCCTATATAGGAACCTAAATCGCGCATCTCGTTTGTTTTCTTCGGTTGACCTATAGGAACCTCGGTTCCTATACAGCACCCGAAACGGGGTGACGTGTCACCCTTACACCCCGTGCGAAGCACGGCTAGGTTTTGACCTCCCCGGCTACGGGCAGCAATCTCGACTCAGGTTGCCGATTTGTGGGCGGCCGTTAGCGCTGGGCCACCTTTTGCTTTCCCGCTGGCTGTGTTTTTGCCAGCTTCCGTTTCTGTTTATCCGGATGAGACTTGCGCTCCAACTTGTCTAATGCCTGGAGCAGCTTCGGCAAGTCTTTCTTGACCTCACGAATCCAGAAGGAGGCCATGTCTAACTGAATCGCCTCGATCCACAACAGCGTACGTCGCAAGCGCTCCCGATCCTGCGGGAAGCGGAGTTTCGTGAGTTCCTGAAGCTCCTTATCTAGCTTTTGGCCCGTCTCCCACAGATCGAAGAGATGCGCGCAAACCCCGCCAATCAATTCTGGGTCTGTTTCGGGTAGGGCTGTCTTGAGTGTACGAATGACGACACGCATCAATCCAACACTGCGCTGGATCAAGGCATGATCAGTCTGAGAATCTGCCCAGTTAAGAAGTTCGCCAACTGCTTTACCGACATTCTTGCCGTTTGGTTTTGACAGAGCCTTCACGACCGACTCTGGCGGACCTCCTAGACTGGTTCCCATATCAACTCTCCTTACCTTCCTGATTGATGCCACTAAATCGGATCATTGGGGATCAGACCGCGAACGAGGTCAGCGGCAAAACGGATGGCGTTTGCTGTTCCCTGATGCCCCGTCATCCTGTCTGCGTGCTGGTCCATCTCACTAGCTACTCGTCGCATCGTCTGCTTCCACTTATTACGAGGGTCCCGGTCTGGACTGCCTTTTAGCTTTCCAGCGTGTTCGACAGCCGAGGCAAATTTCGTCCAAGCTTTCCCAGCTTCTGCTTTGGATTTTTCGTAGACCTGGGGAGCTGCTACCGCGATTCCCGCGCCGACCAGGGCACCTGCGGCGGCACCAAGGACATTTCCTGGGCCGGGTTCAGCGGTGCCTACCGCGAAACCTCCTTCGCCGCCCTCCATGGCACCAACGCCTGCCCTTGCAAGGATCGGAAGAGCCATCACACCCACCGAGGCTGTAGACACTGGCAGATTACTCACATCGGGTGGTGGGGGCGTATTTTGCGCCTCTGGCCTCTCCCCCCCCAACCGCCTGCGTGTTCGGGCTCTTTTCCTGACATCCCAACCCACCACTCGAAACTACTGTTCCGTCACCTCCTACTAGTGAACCACAAAGATGCCCATCGGGATCGTTCCGGGAGATCGGGTTGTTGCGAACATATCCGTAGAGGTTCAGGCTCTGGGGATCGCCGAACTCCGCGAAGGGCACAGTAACAGCATTCGGGGCCCAGTCCGGCGTCATGAAATGCCCGGAGGCGGAGCTGTAGTACCGGGCACCAAAGTAGTCGTTGCCGGTCTCGGTGTCGCGTTCTTTGCCGGTGAATTTGTAGTGGTTGGGGTCGCTGCCGCTGCTCCAGATCTCTCCGCCGTAGGGCGAGTAGTCGGATTGCTCCTGCAAGGCACCTGTGACATCCGCAATGACCCGCGCTGAGCCCAACTGATCGCTCAAGTAATAGTGGACGGTGCCGCTGGGGAGATCGCGGCGGGCCATCCGCTTCCCGAGGTAGAAGAGATATTCCGCGCTCATGGTGCCCGTGAGATTGCTCTCGGCCAAGGCGTCCGTGCTTGCGCCTCCCCAGTAAAGTGTACCGCTTGAGCCATTTACTTTCTTAACCCGTTCGCCATCGCCGTCGTAGACGTAGGTCCAGCTTCCGGTCGTCGTGATGCGGTTTTCGGCATCGTACGTGTAAGTGCCATTGTCCCAGAGATTGCCGGCAGCATCGGGAGCAGTTCCGGGGAGTTGATTCTTGAAGGATGCAGGGGCGGCATTCAGACCTTCATAGTTCTGCTTGTTCGCCACCTGAGCCCGATTTGTCAGGTTCCCCCAAGCATCGATGGTAAAGGTCTCTCCCCAGCTCGTTGTGAGCGGAGCAGAGCCGTTGGTGTAGCCCTGGGCGATGCGGTTCAGGGCGTCGTAGGAGTAGTTCTGGGTGCGATTGTCATCGAGTTTGTTGTTGATTTTATAGATGTTGCCGTTGTCACCGAGGGCGGAGGCGGTGACGGAACAAGTTACATTGGCGTCGCCAAATGTCCCGCTGACGCCGAGATGGTAGTCGTAGCAGAAGCCATACAGCAGTGAATTTGCCTGCCCAGAAACCACGCGCGTGGCGTACGCCACTTCCGGCTGAAGCCGCTTGTCGTAATAGAAATTGCTGTAGATGGATCCGGCGCTGCCGGAGCCAAGCCATATGGTGGAGACCGCCCCTTGAGGTGCATATGCGGTGTTCTGAGGGATAAACGCGGTGCCCGGCCCACTCGCACCAACGTTCCTTCCGGCGGTAGTTACCTGGTAGTTCGTGACACTGCCGCTAGGGTAGGTGACGCTGGCGGTTTCGCCATCCGGATAGTAGGTGTACGACATCTGATTGGTCACGGAATTGAGCGTGCGTTTTTCAATCGCTGCTCGGCCCATAGGGTCATAGCTCCAGGAAGTGGCTCCGGAAGCATCACACATGGCGGAACGACGCCCGACAAGATTCGTGGGGCTGGTGATAGCGGGCGGAGCAGGAGTGCACCCCGACGGGGCGATGCCGTCGTACCCATACTTGACGGTAGCCGTGGAGCTGTCGTTGTAGCTTTTTTGAATCAAACGGTTCACGTTGTCGTAGGAGTAGGAGGTAGCGACGGTAAGCGCGCCAGTCTGATTTGGCTTTGGGGCGGTCTTGGTGAGGAGGTTACCGGCGTCGTCGTAGGCGTAGGAAATTGTGCCAGACTCAGGGTTGGTGGCGGTCAGGAGCTGGGAGAGCGAGTTGTAGGTGAATCTTCTGACGCGCCACGGACTGGTGGCGTCACTGGAAGGCGGAGAGGAACAACCAGTGCCCGTCGTTGCCGAGCCGTGCTGCTCAGTGCAAATAAGGTTTCCCAAAGTGTCGTACTGATAGAGCGTCTGATAGTTCAGGACCGCGGGGTCCTCAAATACTTGCGCTAACCGTCCGAGCCCGTCAGTACACGATTTGCGAGACTTGCCCGCTTCATCGGTTGCGGTGGTGCAACTTCCGGCATAGCCAGGCGTTGGGGTTCCACCATCCGGCTCGACTACAGACGTGGTACGGTCCAAGGGGTCGTAGTTAAAGGTTGTCAGGCCGTACGTGGTTTCACCGGTGGTACGGTAGGGATTGCTGACGGTACGTTTGCGACCATTGGCATCGTAGGTTGTATCGACGTAGGTCACGCCCGAAGGGTCAGAGTTCAATTGCGTCTGCTTGATGCGCCCGAGGCCGCCGAACACACTGGTTTGGATCTTATTCAGGGTGGAGGACACCTTGGCGGTACGTTTGACCTGGATGGTGGCCGCGTCGTAACAGAGACCTGATTGAACATCGCTGTAGCACCAGGTAGAAAGACCTCCGTCTGGGAGCGTGACCTGGGAGGGGCGGCCCATGAGATCGTACGTGGTCGATGTTGTCTTCAAATTGGGATCGGTGGTGGATGCGAGGGAGCCCGTGCAAGAATTGTATTTCTTGGTTGTGACATGGCCGGCAGCGTCCGTGATGCTGGTGACGTAAGCTTTGCCCTGACCCGCCGGTGCGCAGGTGGCATCGACCCATGAATCCGTAGAGTCGAACGAAGTCTTGTGGTTGAGCGGGTCGACCGTGGCGATAACGTTGCCCGCGTCGTCGTATTGGTTCACGGTTGTGAGCGTGGCGTTGTCTGTATTTCTCCAGCGGCCGACAGCGGTCACGTTGCCGCGATAGATGTAACTAATGGAGTATGAAGCGTTGTGCTGGACGGCACCACTTGGCTGCATGGGCAAGCCAGCGTGGCTGTAGTTGTCATATTCGTTGGTGGTCTTGGCGACTTGCGTGCCGCTACCGTCAAACGCTGTGGTTACGAGCACGTTGCGCGTGATGTTGAGCGCCAAGTAGTTCTGGTTGCCCGTGTGGAGGTAAGTGTCGGTGGTCCTCCGCTTTAGGGCGCCGGGCGCTCCGGCTCCGAAGTCGTATTCCCGCTTCTCGACGGGATTTAAGCGTGTGACGGTGTAGAGGTTTGTGGAATCCACGAACGACTGCTGGAAGGTCTCATAATCGGTTTCAACCTTGTTCTGTGTCCCATCTTCAAGAATTGTGGTTGTTCGGGTTAGGCGGACGTTGATGGTGCCGTGGTCCATCGCGTCCGGCTGCGGGGTGGACACCTCACCGGTATAGTCTTTGTTCACGGTGCGCAGAAGCGTACCGGCAGCCGCAGTACCCTGATAGGTGCGGACTTGCGACTCATAGAGGCTGCCTGAATCTCCCCAACCGAACACATGCACTTCCTCATTGCCAAGCGGGTCGACTACGGAACCTCCTGTGTTGGTCCCGGAGTAAGTCCAAGTGTTGGCAGTCGTGCCATCGTTAACCGTACGACTGGCAACCCGACGGCGCGCGATGATTTGCGAGATACCGTGCTGTCCAAAGGGGATGCGTGAGTAACTGATATATCCGTAGGCGAGGTAGCCGCCGGTCGGCAAGTCAATGCGAACGAGATCGGCATTTCCGTCTGTAGAATAGGTGAATTGATAGAACCTGTTGTCCGGCAGAGTGAGCTTCTGCGGAAGGTCTGACGTGGTACCGCCTTCCACACAAGGACTGGCTAATGGAGCGACCGCGCAAAAATGCGTCTGAATGGTCAGTAGTGCGTAGTCAACGCGAAATTGCTGAGAACCACCATTCGAGTCTTGTACAGTCCACGTCTCGGAAATCTTGTTGTTGTTGGTATCGTACTGTGCCGCAGACGCGAGAGTAGTACGGCCAAGGGAATCCCGGATGTTGCCATTCGCCGTGCCATCGTCGAGTGGCCACGTAACAATCCGAGAAATTCCGTTCGTTCCGATGTTGAGGGTGATCCCGCTACCGTCCAGGGCTGCCCCTGTTTGTTGGTTACCGGTAGTATCGAAACATCCGACCGACGGTTGCTGTACGTGGCGAAGCTCAAAAGGATGCCTAGTTCCATGTGTATCGACTACGACGTAGTTAGTTAAAACGTTGTAGTTATTTATCTGCCTATTGCCCGTGGTATCAACGTATTGGCAGGACTTGGGAACAGTGTCATAGATAACCGCCGCGCCCGAAACCGGGTCGGTCAGAAGGTGCCAATCGGCGAAGTCATGGGCGGCGGGAACGACGTCCCACTCGGTGGTGTTCGTGGTTGGGTGGTACTTGTTGATCTCCCAGCCACGAATGTCGTAGACGAACTTATAGGAATAGTTCGGCCCGACGCGCTGAGGCACGCTCACGATGGGGATTTCCAGATGCAGGTTCCCGTTCTGCAGATTCACGTTATCGAACGTTCCGCCGTGAAATGAGCCGAACGCGGGAAGACCTGTTTCTGACTGCTGGGCGTGGCTGAGTTGAATGAAATAGCCAAACGAAAGAATCAGCAAGGAAAACGCACGCGAGCAGGACACACGACACCTCGGTGCCCAGGGAGTTCGTGCGACTTCGGGGAGGACAGGACCGAAGTGGCGGAAGCATAACACATTTCGGAACTGTGCCCAAAAGGAAAGATTTCCACAGACTGAAACTCCGGCACGTGAGCGTGAAAACCTAGTAACACCGCTGATGTGTCAATGGTGCTAACTGCTTTTCCAACACCTTCGAGTGTCTTGCGTTTCACGACTTCACCGCGAAGCAGCCTTTCGATCGTGTGTTGGCTCATCTTCGTTAGTTCCATCGTCTTCCGTATCCCAATCGCACGAATTTTATCTCTCAGGGAAATGTCGGCAACCACCTTTTTCGATCTTCCGAACTCGGTTGCCTTGAACTCCAGCACGCTGATTTCGTCGCCTTCCTCCCACTTGCGATCGGTTTCCTTGCCGATGTAGCGAAGCTCTCCGGCATTGATGTGCGCACGTCGCAGTAATCCGCGCGTCCCGGCCACGCAGGGCCCGCAATCAGGCGCGAGACTTTTTGCTTCGGGATGTTCCTGGTATTCGATCAAGAGACGCGCAAATTGCGACGGAAAGACCACATCGTACGACGGATTTCTGTACTTAATGCAGTCCACCATCCTGTATTTGTTTCCGCTATAAACATTCACGCATTTCATACCAAACCAGCTGTCTTGTTTGGTTGAAAACTGAGTGACGAGATGACCTGCCCCCCGAATCCGTTCACGGCAGAATACGACAATTTGGTTCCATTACACCACCCCTACCCGCCGCCGGAGCTGTGGGAAAGTGGGAAACGCGTTCTTCAGCGTTTTCCAAGGCTTCAACGTCAATGCGATAACGAAAACGCACATGCAAAAGATACCGACAAGGCGACGAGGGATACCACGCCCGTTAACGAGCCTATTTCCGCCGAGGCTCTGTGTCAGCATCTCCACGGCAAACCGAGCGGGACAACTTACTAAAAACGGGAAGACCCGGCAGATGCCGAGCCGTTACTGCACCGTCTCTTTGTTCTTGGCGGTGATCTCCGCCGCCTGTGCTTCGATTGTTTCCATTGCGGCTAGAATGCTGTCCTTTTGCGCGCGAGTGTAGTACCTCAGGGCCGTTGTTGGGTTGTTGTGGCGGAGAAGGCCCGTGCTGTTCAGGGCGTTCTTGGAACTGTCTGTCACAAGGCTGCTGATGCCGCGCCTTGCCGGATAATAGCCGCGCCACTCGATATCAGCTCGCTTCATAGCGGGCGCGATGACCCGAACGTTAAGCGAGTCCAAGCTTAGCGGCTTGCCCGCTTCGTTCTGCAATATGTAACCGTCCTTCGATTGCGCGCGCATTTTCTCAAGCAAGGACTTGAGCGGTTCAATTACCGGAACGCTTGATGCAGATGACTCTGTTTTGGTCTGCCCGACCGTCGCGCGCCACACCGACCGCTTAATGTCTAGCCGCGAACCGTCGTAGTCCGCCCACTGTAAGCCTCGAATCTCAGCAGAGCGCAACGCCGCGAAATAGGCCAGCCCAACGGCAACCGCGGCGCGCAAGTCCAGCGGTTCCAGAATTCGCAGCATGGCCAGGACGGCATCGAGCGAGTATTCCGCTTGCTGCTTCGGGCGCGCAACGCTTACCGTCCAGCCCGCGCCTTCGCCCTTGATGTTGCCGGTAACCGGATTCTTGCCAGTTGGCAGCACGCCGGTCTTGATGGCATAGCGGTATATACCGCTCAGCAAGAACTTGATGTGAGAGAGGGTGTTCCGATTCAGGCCGTCCTTAGCGTAGTGGTCCAGCAGTGCCGTCACATGCACCGTTCGCAAGTTTGCTAAGGCGATCTTTCCGAGATGCGGTTGCACGCAGCGCGTCCACATCTGCTTGTAGCCCTGCACCGTTGATGCGGCCTTGTTGGTTTCAATCCACTGCAAGTAATGCTTCTCAAAATAGTCGGTCAGCGTGGTCTGTCCGTTGGCGAGAACCGCTTGACCGCCATTAACGCTGGCCATGACACCGTCGAAAAGGTGCCGCACATCGGTGCGAGACCGGTAGATGTCCGAACGGTCAGCTAGTTTTTCACACTTTGTTTTTCTCCGTCCGTTGTCGTAGACTTCATTCACGTAATAACGGGCCAAGAAGGCGGTGGAGGTTTCTATCAGCTCCCCTTTTTGAACTCGAATGCGGTTTTTGCGGACCAAGTCGAGTATGCTCATGTAAGAAAGGCTACTGTATGACGGTCTATTGTGTAAATGGCCCGTCGGTAATACACAGTAACTAATCTGTAACTTGTTGGTTTTGAAAGCCGGAGAGGTGGCCGAGTGGCTGAAGGCGGCGGTTTGCTAAACCGTTGTACGGTCAAAAGCTGTACCGGGGGTTCGAATCCCCCCCTCTCCGCCAGTTCTTAGCTCTATCTGCTTAAAGGCAATACACTTGTTGTTTTTGCCTTTCGTTCAACCCACAAAACAACCAGCAAATTCGGAACGTCGTGCTGGACAATCTGACAGCGCCCGTTAGAATTAGTGGAACCCTTTCCGAGTCAGTCTTCGAGCTGAGACAAACGGGATGACACGCCTCGCTTCGCTGCCTCTGAACGACTCGGGCCCTTGGCACCAATGTCTAACGGACACAATCGCGCACACAAAGCACCCTCCGAATTGATTCCAGCGATCGAGCAACTTGGCATGAATTTTGAGAAAATCCGCAAACAGCACGACTCAACCACGAAGCAATGCTGCTTCGCTGCGCTGCATCCGGGAGCGGTTGACCCGAAAGCGCTGGATGACCATATGCCCTACATGCAACGCCTCAAAGATGATGCCGGCCTTATAGCGGCGCGCAGCTTCAACGGCCACGAAAGACTGAAGACTCTTCCTGCGACCTTCAAGGCTTACTTTGATCTCTATAGAAATAGCTTAGGAATGCTCGTTTATCGCATGTTTTGGGAGTTTCTGGAAATCGCCCGCGCGAACAAACTTCCATCTCTCGTCGAGTTTGCCAAGGCTGAACAATTGACATTGATCGACGGCATCAACGTTGAGCGCTGGATCAAAGATGTGTGCTACAAACAGCCTTTGACAGAGGACCTGGACACGGCAATTGAATGGGCTGATTGGCGAGCCCCCTTCTTTCTGGCGATGGTACCCTCAGGAATCACACCGTACGATCCTGCACAAGTCTGGGAGCTTCGGGACGAGCCAACCAGTCGATGGCATCTCAAATACCTTTCCGACAGGTTTCGTGATGGTCTGAAGATGCAGCTCGAGAATGCCGCTGGGCAGGCATGTATCGAGCTCGCAAAAGAACCCATTCCTAATGCTCCCGATATTATCCGGATAGCGAGGACACGAAAGAGCCCTCCGCATTTGGCGAAGAGAAACAAGGTAGTCCTTGACGCCATCGAGGCAAAGCTCACCGGCATCGAGTACAGCCGCTATCTCGACAAGCAAATCTCGATTCCGACCGAATGGGCGAAATCAGGATGTCCTCCAACGTTTGAGAAAGCCTATTTGAAGAAAGACGATGGTCTCTACGTTTGGCGGAAACGGATTCAGGACATGAAAACCAAGGTCCGTCGATCCTTCCGAACCACTCCTCCGCATGAAGGTTCACGGAAGAGCTCCTAGTCGCCCGACTTACTCGCCAGGCGAGTAAGAATTGTCAAGCTTGGCTGGCCTCGTGAATGGCCCCCCAACGCACATTTCCACACGCCGCCAGTTGTTGGCGGCTAGCGGCTACATAGTTATTTCTATCTACTTGGGCTTTCGCAAGGAGTCCAGGATGAATTCGAATCGTGATGCACGATTGAGTACTGCTCCAGGAGCTAGCGGCGATCAAGAAATTGTTTCGCCTCATCTACCGCGGGCACCTCTGTGTGCCCCTGCTACGGAGATTGGCCAAACCGGGCAGATTCCGACCATCCTTCGTCTGCCGGGAGTCAAGGCGCAGACCGGCTATTCACGCTCCACGATCTATTTGCGCATCTCGCAGGGACTCTGGCCCCGCCCCGTAAGCTTGGGAGCGCGTTCCGTAGGTTGGCCCGCCAGTGAGGTGGCCGCGATCAATGCGGCAAGGATCGTCGGCATGGAGGATGACGAGATCCGCGAGTTGGTCGTAAGCCTAAAGGACGCGCGCAAAGAATACCTGCGATGAGTTCTCCGCCCAGTTTTGAGCCAATTCGCGGTCCGATTGCACCTATTAGTGCGGTTCCAGCGGCGCCCCTCGATCCGGCAGCGACAGTGCAATCCGAGACGATACAAGGGCTTCACGGTGTAGTCGTCGCCCGTCATGTGTACGAACTGCATCCACACCCGAGCTACGCTCGACATGGCCTTGGAGTTTCGGCCGACAAACTGTCTGCCCTGGCGGAACTTGGCGACCTTGCCTTCCGAGAACCACTTGTTATCACAGGGGATGGCACGATTGTTGACGGCTATGCACGATGGGAACTCGCGCGGCTAAAAGCGCGGGTGACGCTCCCGTGTCTCGAATACCAATTGACTGACGAGGAGTCTCTCAGTTGGTTAATTCTTCGCCACCTAGGATCCAAAGGTCTCAACGATTTTCGTCGGATATGTCTAGCGCTGGACCTAGAGCCACATTTTCGAGAAAAAGCTCTCTTCAACCCACGAGCCGGGGGACAAGCCAAGGGTTCGTCAAAATTGACCGAAGATGGGATCGTGGATGTCCGATCCGAGATTGCAAAAGCTGCTGGGGTGTGTGAAGGCAATATTACGAAAGTTAAGCAACTGATCCCGAACGTCCATCCGGCAGTCTTAGCGGCGTTGCGGGATAGCGAAATTCGGATTCACCGGGCCTGGATCTGGAGCAGGGAATCCCCAGAAGCGCAGATTGAGCTTCAACGCCAATACCGAGCGAAAAAGGGGCTGGGGAAAACACTACGGAAGCTGGTTGGTCGCCACAAGTCACGGCGCTCATCAATCGCAATCGATCCAGTTGGCCTAATCCGCCGCCTGTCGGCGCTGGACTCCGATCACATCAATTCGACAATCATCTTGGTAATACCGGGTAAGGACAAAGCAGTCTTCGTCACCGAATCGTTCGTGCAGAGCCTGCCACCCCATCAGGAGGTGATGCCGCCATGCGCAACGACCAGCCGCTAAAGCAACTCTTGATCGATACCCGTGGTTGGTGGGATCACCCAGGGACCCGCCCGGCCGTACGCGAGAATTTTGAGAAAGTGATCCGCTGCGGCACTCGAGCCTTGGGCGCAGAGGTCTTTGCTTCAGCGACTGAGGAGAAGCTGGTCTTCCATACCTGCAAATCGCGCGCTTGTCCGAGTTGCGGGTACCGCCAGATCCTATTGTGGCTCAGAGAGAAATGGGTCACTCTTCCCGATGTCCCATACGCAGGCATCGTTTTCACTATGCCAAACACTCTCTGGCCCGTTTTCAAGCAGAATCGCCATCTTCTCCATGACCTGCCTTCCATCGGCGCCGCGGTCGTCGAACTTTGGGTGAAAGAAACGCACGACGTGCGCCCCCTGATCATGGTAGTTCCTCACACATTCGGGGGCTACCTGAATTTCAACTGCCATCTCCATATTCTGGTTTCCGATGGAGGATTGAACGAGTCGCAAGGCCAATGGCTTGCAGGACTGAATTTCGATCAAGACGCCTTGATGTGCCTGTGGCGCGATGCCGTCCTCTCTTACCTCCGCATGGCACTGAAAGCGGATGTGCTCAGGTCAAACCGGAGCGTTAAATTCCTCGAGTCCGTCTTCACTTCAGAGGCTGCACGTCCGAAGTGGATAATTTACATAAGCGAATCGATGTCGAAGCGCCACTTTCTGTCCTATGCGGCACGCTATGCTAAACGACTTCCTATAGCCCAGCGCTGGCTCTCCAGGGTTAGCGCGGGGGAAGTCGAGTTTTTCGCGAAGGATACAAGAAAGCACCAACGGGTAAAGACCAAGCAGTCGAGTACAAGATTCGCCGCCGCCCTAGCGGAGCACGTCCCTGATCGCTACAAACACAACATGCGTTACTATGGGCTGCTGGCACCCGCTTCGATACGCAAGACTTCAGCCGCACTATGCGCACTGCTCGGGAAGCCGAAGCAACGGCGTCCGCCGAGGCTCAGTTGGCGCGACTCGCTTCTGAAGTATTTTGGGGTCGATCCGCTGGTCGATAGTCAGGGTCAACCGATGCGTTGGACGGGTCGGCTCGGCAGCGTCGCACTCTAACACCGACGCTTCTTTGATGGCCTAGCTAGATCCAACTGCGTTTAGCTTCCAAGGTGCATGCACAAGAACCACACTCATTTTTATCTTGGCTCCCGGTGGATCATGAGCAGGGACCTTCAAGCCCCGAAAGTCCATCTTCACAGTGTCTCGAAGAAGTAATCTCTGGTGTTGTGCGCGTCTCGATGGGTTCAATGTGGAGCGGAATTTGTGAAAAAATATCTTGTTTTTCCTATAGATTGAAATCGCAATCGGCTCCGAATCCCGACGGATTTGAGTTCTCGTCCCGTTTTTTGGAACTGCAACAAACCCGTAATTTTTTCAAGGTGTTCGCACACTTTCGACTTTAGGTTCGTTGCGGTCGAGTGAGGACCCGGGACGGTCTGTTGGTCCAGCATTGGTCACGCTGGCGAGGAAGGCCCTTGGACGGCGGAATCTCCATTGTCTTCCCGCTATTCTCATAAGCGGCGTTGCTGCCAACGCGCGTGTTAATGATTTGTATCGGCGGCGATACGTGGATTCTTTGCACTACCCCGTCAAACGACGAAAAAATACAGCTAACGAGGTATACCGTGGAATTACACTGAGGAATATCGTCCCAATGAGTGAGACGACGCAACTCAGCGAGAGGTCTGAACTCTCAGTAGAGCGTTGTTTACTGTAAATCGACTGACCCTAAGGAGATTTGGGATGGCTGATAAAGAAATATTGGCGGACCTTTTGGAAGACGAGATTAAGGATCTGTATTCTGCCGAAAAGCAGCTCATGAAGGCAATCCCGAAGATGGCGAAGGGTTCACATGATCCGAACCTTCAAAATGCGTTCAAGAACCATCTAAAGGAAACTGAATTGCAGGTCACGCGGCTGGAACAAATCGCAAAGATCCTCGAAATCGCACCTACAGGTAAGAAATGTGTGGGGATGGAAGGTTGCATCAAGGAAGGCGCGGAGGCACTGGGTGAAGACGGGAACGAAACCGTGCTCGATCTTGGCATCATCGGCGCTGGCAGCCGTGTGGAGCACTACGAGATGGCTGGCTATCTAACTGCTATCAGTTTGGCCGAACAGATCGGGGAAAAGCAGGTTGTTGAGTTGCTTAAGCAGTCGCTGGCTGAGGAAGAGGCAGCAGAAGGCAAGCTTCGCAAGATCGCGCATAGTTTGCTCGGCAATGTTCCGAAGCAAGTAGCGGCGTAAACCTCTTGATATAGAGGGGCAACTCGACCGCAGTGATGTCGAGAAGGCATCCGGGCGTGGTATAAAATCCGACCCTGTTGTTTAGCTCGAGCCCCGAGGCCAACTCGGGCTCTGTCTTTCTGCCGCGAAGGCTCGTGCTTCAACGACCAACTTTCTATCCTATGGCGAATAAAAAGCGAATATACTAGATTGCTTTCGTGTCTCTGAAATCCTGTACCGTCCTCCTTCTCGACCTTGATCAAACGGCCGACTCGCTTGAAGTGACAGCAGAGTCTTTCTATGAGGCCGTTGGCTATAAGCGGACGGGTTGGCGCTCGTACCGAGCGTCACTGTGCTGGTCGCTTGCGTGACGACTTCCGTTACTCCAGACGATAGGCTGCCTGAGTAG
>JAYVEP010000076.1:0-14080 GCA_043749225.1 Acidobacteriaceae bacterium | reverse complement strand
AGTAGAGACCTTCGATGGGTGTGCGATATTGCGCCCAGCCAGGCACAGGCCGCATAAAGAATAATTGTTCTAACGTAAGATCGCCGTGAAAGATGTTGCCTTCGGTAAGGCCGTAGGTTCGTTCAAGATCGAGCGGAGTCAGCACTTGACGCGCGATGATGGAGTTGGCAACGTTGGGTGCATAATCAGCGATTTTTTTCACGACGCGGTCGCCGAGCAGGTCGCGATTCTCATCCCACGTTCCATGGCGCAATTTATAAGGAACATATTGCACGAAGGTCGTCATCACGTGGCGACCCTTCGGGGCTAGTGTGTCGTCTACGTTGGAAGCGACGACGCAATCAACCCAGAGCTCCTCGGGAATATCGCCGAATTTCGCAATGTCGTAACAGCGCTCAGCGAACTCCAGAGACGGTACCAGCGTGAACAACGATCTTTCTGCCAGTGTCGCGCTCGACGACATCGCTTTCACCCTCGGCTCTTCCGACAATACAAAGTTAACCTTGGCGCAAGGACCCGCCATCTTGATTCCGTTGATTTGATTGCGAAATTCATCGGGCAGTTCTTGGGATTCTACTAATCCCAGAAACGTGCGCTTCGGATCGGCGTTGGAAAGGACAACTTTTGCTTTGATCTCCGTACCATCTTCGAGAACAACTCCTTGAACTCGTCCGTTGCGAGAGAGAATTTTCGCCACTGGAGCTGACTTTCGAATCTCGACACCGCGTTTTAGGCCTGCCGCAGCTAGGGCTGCGGTGATGGCACCCATGCCGCCAATCACATGTCCGCTAAAGCCTTGCAGTTCGTGCTCGCCACCGCTTAGTAAATGGAACAACAACCCTAAGGCGGTTCCGGGCTGATAAGGACCGCCATGTTTGCCGTAAACATTATTGGCTAAGAAAAGTGTCTTCACCTGCTCGGATTCGTAGTTACGATCGAGAAACTCACCCAGGCTCCCGGTCATAAAGGAGACTAGTTGCGCGATCTCTTCCCCGGAAATGGAGCGGAAACGTTTTCCTACGCGCAACAACTCTCCCAATGCGTCTAAACCGCGTGCTTCGATTTTGGGCGGCGGCTCCAGAAAAAACGGTTGCAGGTAACGCGCGAGCTTCTTGAGTTGATCGTCTACGCGCAAGAAAGTCTTGGCATCGCGTTCGGAATATTGTCGGAATTCTTCAAATGTTTTTTGCTGGGTCGATTGCCATCGAATAATTCGGCCATCCGAAAACGGTACCAGTAAAGGAGGATCACAGGCCACCATACGGAGACCATGTGAAGCAAGCTCAAGATCGCGAATAACTTCCGGACGCAACATGCTGGCGATGTAGGACGTAGTGGAAGCGCGGCATCCCGGCGCAATTTCTTCCGTCACACAACACCCACCGACGATGTCCCGGCGCTCAAGCACCAGCGTGGAAAGACCTGCGCCAGCAAGATAGGCAGCCGCAGTCAGGCCGTTATGCCCGGCTCCAACGACAATCGCATCATAGGCGCCGGTCGACTTTGGCATGAACTGTGTTGTAAATCCTTCTTGGAATTACGCGGACGGAATCGCGCCGAATCTTTGCAGAAACGTCTTAGACTTGTATGGTGTGGGACGGTCTTTGTCAAGGATGGAAGGGGTTTCGCGCCATTTGTCGCGGCAAATCGTCAGGCTAGCTAAGATCGCGGGAGACTTTTAGTGGAAGTCATGAGACACCGTCTCTGCCGCGGAGATAGCGACGGGACGAATATGCACTGCTTTCACTGAAATTACATTGTCTTGATTTTGTACGATGCCCTCCACCAGCAAAAACTTTTCACGCACAACTACCATGCGATTCTCCTCATAAAGCGCTGGCACAATAATGACATTGGCAATTCCCGTCTCATCTTCCAGACTGAGAAACACAAATCCTTTTGCAGTCCCCGGGCGCTGACGCGCAATCACACATCCAGCGACTCGCGTGGCTCTTCCATGGGGGATGTATTTTAAGTCCGCTGCTCGCTGAATTTGCTGAGTATCAAGCCACGCCCGACAATACGCCATTGGATGGGGTCCAACAGTCATTCCTGTACCGTGGAAATCCGCCACCAAACGATCTTCGGGGGTCATTGCCTGCAATGGAGACAGCAGCGACAGTTGCTCTGCGAACTCTTGAGCCTGATTGGGAATCGCTTTGAGCAACGGGCCCGATGGGCGCCCCGCGCGCTCGACTTGCCACAGGGCTGTGCGGCGATGAATCTTTTCTTCAACTGCTTGCTGGAGCGAATTCAGTGCTCCAATTTGCGCCAACGTTACCAGTTCTGTCTTACGAAGTTGTGGAACACGCTGCGCCAGATCGTCAATACCTTTAAAATCGCAGCGATTCCTCTCTTGCACGATGGCAGTTGCTGCTTCTTCGCGAAGACCGCGCACATAGCAAAAGCCGATGCGCAGGCTCAACCCTTCCCTCCCCGACTTCCTCGGGTCGTGTTCAATCGTGCAGGAGCATTCCGAATACGCAACATCTACAGGACGTACTTTGAGCCCGTGGCGTTGCGCGTCTTTTACCAGAGTTGCTACGCTGTAGAAACCCATCGGCTGATTGTTCAACAGGGCCACAGTGAAAGCCGCCAGATAGTGGCACTTGAGATAAGCACTCGCATAGCTGATAAGCGCAAAACTGGCGGCGTGAGATTCAGGAAATCCGTACAGCGCAAATGAAGATATTTGCGTAATGATTTCTTCCTGCGCTTTTTTGCTGATTCTATTTTGCTCCATGCCGCTTCGCAAACGTGTTTCAATATCGCGCATCCGCTCCCGAGAGCGCTTGAACCCCATAGCGCGGCGTAGTTCTTCAGCTTCTCCTCCGGTGAAGTTGGCGGCAATCATGGCGATGCGGAGAAGCTGTTCCTGAAATAGTGGTACGCCCAGAGTCCGCTTCAACACTGGCTCCAGAGAGGGATGCGGATAAGAAATACTTTCGCGTCCCTGGCGCCGCCGCATATAGGGATTCATCATTTTGCCAACGATAGGGCCGGGACGAATGATGGCGACCTGCACCACAAGGTCGTAAAACTTCGCCGGGTTGTTGCGCGGAAGCGAAGACATTTGCGCACGGCTCTCCACCTGGAACATGCCTACAGTATCCGCGCGGCATAAGGTCTCATACACCAGAGGATCGTCGGCTGGAAGCTGTGCCAAATCGAGCGGCTCACCGTAGTGTTCTGGAACAAGATGTTGACAATCTTCCAGTACCGCCATCATGCCAAGGCCGAGCAAATCCACTTTCACGATGCCCATATCCGCGCAGTCTTCCTTGTCCCACTGCACTACTACACGTCCGGGCATGGTAGCTGGTTCGAGTGGCACAACGGAATCAAGCTGGCCCTGGCAAATCACCATACCGCCTGAGTGCTGCCCTAGATGGCGCGGGAAATCCTGCACAAGTTGGCACAACTCCAAATATTTACGGATACGCGGGTGATCGCGAGCAGCTCCAGATTGCGTAAGCTGCTGCTCCAGTGTGTCGTTGGGCTCGTTCCACTCCCATGCACTCACAAGAGTCGTAAGACGATCTAACGTTTCCTTATCGAATCCTAAGACTTTGCCCACTTCACGCGCAGCGGAACGGCCGCGGTATGTGATGACGTTCGCTGTCATGGCCGCTCCAAGTTTGCCGTAACGCTGGTAGACGTATTGAATGGCGCGCTCACGCTGATCGCCGCTGGGCAGATCGAGATCAATATCCGGCCACTCGCCACGCTCTTCGGAAAGGAAACGCTCAAACAATAATTCCATGCCGACCGGATCGACTGCCGTAATGCCCAACGAATAACAGACCGCACTGTTGGCCGCCGAGCCGCGCCCTTGCACCAGGATTCCTTGCTCTCGGCAAAAACGAATGATGTCCCAAACGATGAGAAAATAGCCTGCGAGGTCCAGTCTTTCGATCAGTGCCAGTTCGCGTTCTACTTGCTTTTGCGCACGTTCAAGCAATTTCAAATCACGCTTCGCTAAATAGCGCTCGCGCATACCTTCATAAGAGCGTTTGCGCAAAAACGTATTCATAGTTTCTTCAGGCGGGACAGGATATTTTGGAAATTCATATCCAAGATCGGCCAGCGTGAAACTTAGCCGCGCGGAAAGATCTGCCGTATTGGCAATCGCATCCGGCAAGTCCACAAACAAACGCGCCATCTCTCGCGCGGGCCGTAGATGATATTCACTATTCCGGGCTAGCAATCGTCCAGCAGTTTCCAATTGGCAATGATGACGAATGCAGGTAAAGACATCTAATATTTCACGATCCAGCGGACGCGCGTAGCGCACGCCGTTGGTTGCCAGCAGGGGAAGTCCAAGACTCATTGCGATACGAACTGCCGCTTGATTTCGTACTTCTTCCGCGCGTTGTAAATGGCGTTGCAATTCGATGTAGACATTGCCTCGCCCAAAAATGCAGACAAGGCGTTCAACGCAGCGCCTTGCCTCGTCATATCCCCCGTGCGCTAGCGCCGCTGCTAGCGGGCCTTCTTCTCCACCCGTTATACAAATCAATCCTTCACTGTGTTCGATGATCTCCTGCAGCGTGGTGGCCCCTGTACCCTTGGCTCGCTCTCTCAATTTGTAGCGTGTAATCAAGCGACAAAGGTTTTGATATCCTGCGCGTGTTTCCACCAGCAACGCGAGCCGCACCGAACGCTGCGGAATGCTGTTGGGCATCCACGAAGGCATCGTTGCTTGATTTCCAAAACCTTCTATCGAAACTTCTGCGCCGAGATGTGCTCGGAGACCAATTTTCTTAGCAGCCATGTAAAATCGCGGGGCTCCATATACACCGTCGCGATCGAGCAAAGCCATCGCTGGCATTTGCAACTCGGCGCATTGCGCAATCAAACTTTCAGGCAGGGATGCACCTTCCAAAAAACTGAAAGCTGAGCGCGCGTGGAGTTCGACATACATCAGTCGTAAGCACCCTCAATAAACCATTGACCTGTGCGTAGGTCCTTATAAATGCGGTACAATGTAGCGTCGAGAAGCACATCCCATTCGTCGCGCGCCCATGCAGTTTCCGACCACCAGTCACCAGTCGCTCTCCAGGGGCCAGCGCTGCTCAAAACATCGCTGCAAGCTTTTGAAGAGGAAACACGCGAAGGAATGCGGTTTCTGAGTTCTACATAAGCAGTAACGGGAGGGCGAGAAATCCGGAACCCTGTCTGCTTATGATCTTTATTTGGAATTGCTAAATCCTTAGCGATCAACGGCTCTTTTGTCACAAACCGATTGACACGAAAAGCACCAGGACGATGAGCATCCAAAAACGTTGGCGCGCCAACTCGGCCTTCTCCGACTATGTTCCGAATACGAGCCAGAGTTATCTCCAGCCGCGCAGGCTCCGGGCTTTGCGGCAAAAAAAGCTCGGTTTGTGCAATGCGCGGGCGCGCAGGCTCCGCCACTAACTTTATGAATAGAATTGGCGCTTGTGGAGGAGACGCCTGCAGATCAAGCTGGAACAGCTTAAGCAAGACTTTGTTATCTTGAGTTGGAGTGGGAAGTTTTAACGATTTTGTATACGTTTCTTTGTTTCTATGGATCGAATCAACGTTTTTATCGATCGAATTAACGTTCTCCAACATAAAAGCAAGTTTCACTTCATTGGTTGCCAACGCTCGCATCACGAGTCGCGCACATAACTGCTCCAGCATGCGGTTCAGCACAAATAAGAGTTGCTCAAGAAGCTCAATGGGGTATTCCAGTTCAACTGCTTCCTCAAAGATTGCAGGTTGCTCTTTCGCAATCAGAGGCCGTGGATCGACCCCTTTAGCCAACAGTTGCAAACGGCGACCTTCCTGTCCCAATCGTTCTACTACTGCAACATCTGGAAGCGCAGCAAACTGGCCTACCGTCCGAATGCCCCAGCGTTCAAAAGTTTCAAGCAGCCCGGGCTCGGCGGGGAGCACTCTTACAGGCAAAACACTTAGGCGGAGGGCTTCCTCTCCTCCAGAAATAACTGTGATTCCAGGAAAACCTCGTGCTGCGAGGATGGCTGCTTCAAGATTTCTCGCAACTGCCACATTTGCCGCGAAACCAAGCTTTGCAGCATGCTCTTGCAAGCTCTTCGCAATTTGCTCAGGAGAACCGAATAACTTCTCGCACCCGGAAGCATCTAAAACAACGGTATCGTTGAACTCATTCTGGATAGCTTCTACGCGCGGCGAAAACACTTGTGCACAATCCAGCAAGGCCGCGTGGGCTGCGGCCTCCTGCTGTTGAGACCGCTGATGCAGAAACACTCCCGAACACGATTCTGCCTGGAGCTTTGTCATCTGTAACTCGATTCCCGCATTCCGCGCATGCTGATTCGCGGCAATTACCTTACTGAGCGGTGGAGCGCCCTCCAGAACAGCCACAGCACGGTTTTGCAATTCCGGCGCAAGGCGAATTACCGCGGCGACAGGAAAAACAGGGACGAAGAGACACGCGAACAACATGGCTGGATGTGTTCCGCAAAATGGATTGAGTGCGATGGAAAACGTGATTGAAAAACGATCAAACTATCCGGCCCAAAGCGTGCTCACAAACCAATGAGCGGATCGTGTTGCGCCAATCTCTGTACCGGAATGCACGGAACGAACAGGCTTGCCGTTCTGTAAATCCACATTCTGCAAAGCGACGGACGTTTGCGCACGTGACCGTAGAACTTCCACTTGCATTGCAAACCCTGCAAGCGTAGCGCGGTTGCGAACATGCTCAGCAGAGGTTGTACGTGCCCACTCTTCCCCGCTGCGCCGGCAATTTAAAACCAGGGATGCACACGTTTTCGCGCAGGAATCCTCAGCCAGCACAATCAGAACCGTCGGAGTATTTTCTACAGCACGACGGAAACGGAACCATGTGGTTAGAGATATTCGCCTGGCATCCGCCCATGGAATATTTCCCAAATCTAAAATAACCGCCCCAAATCCTCCGCCATGAAGCAGCAAGTCCACAGTTTTCACTGCTTGTTCCAATCGCGGCCACGGCTTTTCGTAACGTCTTGTGGATGAGTTCAAGGAGCGATTTTTTGCGAATTCAAGCGGAACGTCCTGCCCTGCATTTTCTTTCAACCGCAAATTCTTGTGCTGATTCAAAAAGTAATCCGCTTTCCGCGGAGCTTGTCGGTCGATCGCAACCTGTTCCCCTGAACACCTTGTCACATAAGGGTTTTCAGGTACTCCTGGTTTTGGAAGAAGCGACGCCTGCGAATTATTTTTTGGCGCAACCACTGCTTTGCCTTGATCCCAAAGAAATCCCATAGCCCTATCCAAACCGCGCGCTGAATCTCGCGGATGTCGAAAACCGCTTGCGCCGTAAAAGCATTTATCTTCCAAAAATGAAACTTCTTTACTCTTATTGAATTCCGACCGACGAGCAGGGGCATCCACCTTATCTGATATCTTTGCCTCTCCACATCGAACCCACAATATCCGTGTGAGGTCGACGCCAGCGCTAGCCAAGGATTCCGTATCCAGCGAGTCAGAAACATCAACAAAGGCACACACTTCCTGCTTCTGCGTCATTTGAGCGAGAACGGAATACACCAGGCTGGTGCGCCCCGACGAGGTTGGACCGCAGACTTCCGTTAATGCCCCGCGCGGGAGACCTCCACCGACTAAAGCATCTAGTTCGGAGATGCCACTCGCCACTAAATCAGGGGAAGCGTACGGACGGAACTCCAATTCCGTCCGTAAATGCGGAGCGAGAGTTGCCTGAATTTTGGATCGCAATAAGGCAGCGGCGTTCATAGATTGATCTCGTTCAATGATATTTTTATTCGCTTTTTATTCGCCTTGAGATTACCGTACTAAATCATCTGTGTCAACCACCAAAAAATCCGCCATCCCTATGTTTTTGGAGCGGTGGTCTCTTGAGTCAATGTAACTAATTTGGGCACTTGGTCTACATTCCGCCGCATACAAACTCGGGCAGAAGCGGTACAAATAGAAGCACGTAACGCGGAGACCGGTAGCGCATGGGTTTAAACACTTTGGATCTAGTCGTCATCCTCTTGTACCTCGCAGGAATCACAATATTCGGGTTGCGTTTTCGCAAGAAACAGCGCTCGTTGAAGGATTACTTCCTCGCCGGGAACACCATTCCATGGTGGGCGATCTCTCTCTCGATTGTCGCAGCAGAAACCAGCACGTTGACGATCATTAGCGTTCCTGGCCTGGCCTATGAGCGTAACTTCGAGTTTCTGCAACTCGTACTCGGGTACATGGTGGGCCGCGTCATCATCAGCTTCATTCTGATTCCACAATATTTTCGCGGCGATCTTTTCACTGCGTATCAACTGATTGAACGGCGCTTCGGCCCCAATCTCCGGTCGCTCACTGCCGGACTATTTCTGCTCACACGCGCTGCTGCGGAAGGCGTACGCGTATTTGCGGTCGCGATTGTAGTGGGAATTGCCCTGTCAAATCTACTGGCGGGATTTAGTGATTTTGGCCGCGATGTGGCCGCTATCGGCGTCGTCACACTGTTGACTTTGATCTACACCTTCGAAGGCGGCATGGCCGCGGTCATTTGGACTGATGTTGTGCAAATGGGAATTTATGTTACCGGAACACTGGTGGGCTTCTTCACAATTCTGCATCTGGTGCCGGGAGGATGGAATACCATCCACACCGTCGCAGGCGAAGCTGGAAAATTTCATGTCTTCGATTTTTCCCTGGATTTCTGGAAGCGATACACATTCTGGTCAGGATTAATCGGCGGCGCATTCCTGACCACTGCCAGCCATGGCACAGACCAATTGATCGTGCAGCGACTGCTCTCGGCGCGCAACGAGCGACAATCCAAGTTAGCGCTGCTATCCAGCGGAATCGCTGTTATGTTCCAGTTCTCGCTGTTCCTGTTGGTGGGCGCCATGTTATTCGTCTTCTATAAGAAGTTTCCACCAATTGAGGCTTTCACCCGAACCGACAGAATTTTCCCTACGTTCATCGTTACCCGCATGCCGCATGGGGTCAGCGGTTTGCTCATCTCTGCGATTCTGGCAGCAGCAATGTCGAATCTGAGCGCAGCATTGAACTCGCTCTCTTCCACCTCGATTATGGATTTGTATGCTCGTTTTCGACCACAATCCAGCGAGGCTCGCCGGTTATTTCTTTCTCGAATCGCTACGATTTTCTGGGGGATTGTCTTATTCTTCCTTGCTATCCTGGCGCGCCGCGGAGGCAAAGTCGTCGAAGCAGGACTCTCCATCGCATCGGTGGCCTACGGAGCTTTGCTGGGCGTCTTCCTTCTCGGAGTACTTACTCGCAGAGCGACCGAACACGGCGCGATGGTAGGGATGGTCTTTGGTTTTGCCTTAAATATCTACCTTTGGCAGTTCACCAAGGTTCCGTTCACTTGGTACGTCGCACTCGGCAGCACCACAACATTCTTGATTGGCTATGGAGCAAGCTTGTTGAGCAGCAAAACGTCCGAATCAAGCTGACCGGGTTATTCCCAAAAAAAAATTGCCGCTCACGCAGCACTGCTTACGAACACCATCTGCGGCATGCGTGCTGCAGCCTTCATATTGCCTTTCGTGGCCCTTTCTAGGTGTTCCCGAAACCCAAAGTATCGGCTTGAAGCAAAACATGTGGCGTGCCTATCTTTGGAAAGTTATCCCTTCACAGCCTACTGCGCCGGCCAGCAGCCGTAAAGGCGGGGTGATCGCCAAGGACGATCCATGCCGCTTCGGATTCCACAACCTACGGCACTCGCTGGCATCGTTTCTAGTCCGCACAAAAACGGACCCGAAGACGGTGCAAGCATTACTCCGACATTCGGACGTGAAAACTACGCTGCAACTCTACGCAACACAGCGTCAGCGCGGACCGGATGACGGCGGAGGGTGAGGTACTTCAGGCCATTCTTGGCGGCCAACTCCCGCCAATTGCGGACTGAATGCGCACTGAGCGTATTGTGCTGAATTGACCCAGTGCCTTGAAATGTGGTGGCCAGGGACGGACTTGAACCGCCGACGCCAGCCTTTTCAGGGTTCTGGATCGGGTAACTGATTGATTCTTAACGGCACGGATGGCCCGTTTTAGCTCGTTAAGGCACCCTTGGGAACGCTTATCGCACCCTTATCGAACCCTCGTTTTGGCGAAAAGCAGACAAGCTGGCGGAGGGAGTGGGATTCGAATCTCAAATCGAGCAATGGTTCCGTATTACGATCTTGCGTACCAACTTGGTTGTGCGTTTGGATTCCGGCTCAGAAACTCAGGCGACAAGTCTGCAAGAGTTGTGCGTTCGTCGCTCTAAAATGGCTTGGGATCATTTGGGCCAGTTTCGGCTCTTCGATGTTCGCGTATGGCTCGCGCGGGTGCCCCGCCCGGCGGTGCGTCATGGAACATCGGGAAATGTCGCTGTTACTATCTGCACGATAGGCGCTGCGCCCCCCACATCGATCCCTGGCTCTTGTCATCCAGCGGGTCGCCTATCCCAGACGCTGCCTGAGGCAACCGCGGGACTAGCCTTGTCGCACCGTACTCGCGACACGCCTATCGGGCCTTTTGATACTGTCTCATGAACTCCGACAAGCTTTTGTTTTTCTTATCCGTCTAGGGTGCCATGATGCGGCTGGCCAAGAGCTTGTAGGTGCCAGCATCGAAGAACAGCAGTCCGCGGACGTGGACCATGCTGCCATTGGCAACCGCAGTTATTCCCCGCAGTTCTGTACCGGCTTGTGGAAAGACGGTCAGCGTGGTCGCTCCAGTCAGCGTCGCGAAAGCAGAATCGGGAGCAAGCATCAAGGTGAACTTTGCCTGCGAACCGTTGGAGGAGTACGCGGAAACCGTACCGCCCAGGCCCTGCTGCTCCAAGCGAAGATCAGTGGCTGTGATCGTTCCAGCACCCATCATCCCGCCGCCCATTCCACCTTTGGACATCATTCTGCCGCTGCTGTCAGGCTCAACCCGCTGTCCCTTGAATACGGTTGTTCCATCGAATACTGGAGTGAACGGTAAATTACTCATGTCCATGCCATCCGAGTCGATGGCAAAGGATGTGCCCGAATCCATGTTCACCGTGATTGCGCCGCCGATGTTGGATGGCGTCATCCCGTTGCCAGCACCATCGTGTGCCACAAGCGTCAGCTGAGTTGCGGGATTGCCGACCACGCTGGTAACGAGGCCATCGGACATCACACCGCCTGGCGACATTACATTTTGGACCGTGGTCGCCATCATGGAACCGTCTGGCTGCATGTCAGCGTCAACCATCACAATGAGGTTGTTCGACATGATTCCTACGCCGCCCAATCCCTCGAACTGAGTCTTCGAGTTGGTTCCTATGGTGATGGCAGACGAGCTCTCCATCATTGACATGCTGAACGAACTGCCGGAGGGGCTACCAACGGTTCCTGTCATATGCCTCATTCCTCCATTTTCCGGGTCGTGGCTTACAGTACCACCTGCATTCATCACTGCGGTGAATGTCGGAGTGAACGTGATGTTGCCCATGCCATCGATGGAGACGGAACTGGCCATGTTCATGTCGAAGTTAGCGATCATCGGGCTGGAGCCAACCGTGAGATTCGGGGAGAAGTTCACGGCGGTCGTCATCGGGCCGGCGACTGTCTTCTGTACGAGTTGTCTGGTGGATGGATCCATGTAGGCGACAGCCATGTTCTGCATGGTGATAGAAGCCTGACTGTAGGTCCCTTGCGGAATCTTCATTAGGGACAGCGGTTGCATGGCCCCCATCAAGTGCGTCATTTCGACCGCAACGGAAGAATGGAGAACTGGGACCGATGATCCGCTGGAATTGGTGAAGGACATGGAAGTAATGGTTATCCCGAAAGCCACCAAGCGGTCGGAGGGAGCGTCGCCGATGTTGACCTGTAACGAACCCGTGTTTGGTTGGGGATTCTGCGACATAGAACGACCACCACCGCCACAGGCAGAAAGAAGAAGAATGAATATACCGAGAGCGATCATGGTCGCTAGCTGAGATACGCGCTGGACTGGCATTGTCGATTTCCAAATGCTTCGCATTATTCCCTCATCTCTTCACTGCACTTTTGCGCGATCAGCAATACTCGTAGCACCACGAAAATCGCTGCAATGTTTAGAAACTATATGGCACAAGGGATGGCGGTCTGTGATTGGGATCACCACACTCCGTGACTTTGCAACCTGGAGAGCGAGCTAGGCCGAGGTTGTGCCTCGCCAAAATTGATTCACACAATGGAATCAGTCGTTAGCTTGTGGGGGCACCGACAAATTCGGTAGGCGCTCGTTCTGTGGCCGTGCCGGAACCGATCTGCCGGTCTCCGGTGCAACGCACGACGTTTCACTTAGGGAAGGCAGCTTACGTCGCGGTTCAATGGAGGTTTCACCATTAATATTCGTCCGGGAAAGCGGGAGTTTCACTTGTGCTCCATGCCCTCCATTCCCTTCATGGGCGGCATTTTCTTCATCGTGCCAAAGTGGACTTCGTTTGCGACAAGTTTGTCGCCCGCAGCGTCAGCGTGAATGACTACTTTGTCGCCGACTTTTAGGTCTTTCAGAGTGGCCGCTGCGCCGCTCTTTTCAAACTTGGTCTTGTCGCTCACATCTACCGTTACGGACTTTTTGGCCGTGGTCTCAACCGTAATCGAATTATCAGAAATATTGGTGACCTTGCCCATCACATGCTTTTCTTTTCCATGGGCAAGCGCCAGTACAGACAGTGTGAACAACAAAGTAACAACTGCGGCTGTGCGTTTCATAGATTCTCCTCAGTGATTTTGGTGTGATGACGGCTTAGGTGCTTGACCGTTGGGTTGGCCTTCGTTCAAGAACTGCTCTTCATCTTGTTCTTCCTGTTTCTCTCCTGGGCCTTTCGGATTGAGTGATTCCATCTCGCGTTCTTCTTCGGGCGTGAGTTGGGACAGGTACCGGATGAACAGAACCAGTTTCCAGCTGTCCTCGTCTTTCACGTCCGCACCCCACGCAGGCATCCCCGTCAGCCGGATGCCGTTGTGGATGGTGTAGTAAAGCTCTGCGTCTGTTAAGTTCTGCGTCTGAGGCAGGCGCATGTCGGGAGCCTTGGGGTATAGGTTTCGACCAATTTCGGTGTTGCCACTGCCGTTGTTGGCATGGCAGATCGCGCAGTGGTCGGCAAAATGTGCCCGCGCTTCGGCCACTAACTCCGGTGACGTCGTGAACGGATTCTTCTCATTCTTAACTCCGGAGGGTACCGCGAGGCTCCGCGCAGTCCTAGCGACGTAGGTCTCCAATGTCGACGGTTGGTCACGGGCGCTGAAGCCATGGTGTATCGCAACCACACCTCCCGCGATGGCGACGACAGCGGCCACAAGGATCAGAAACAACAGAACTCTACTTTTTGTTCGCATGTCTTTTTCCCTCACTGTGGCTGCATGGAAGTCGTGGGCGATGGCACGTTTAGCTCACGAACCGGCTGGTCCATTTCTCCAGAACGGGAAGGTGCCTCCAGGCCATCGGTCAAAAGAAAACCTTTCAACGCAATTGAGTTCGCCCAGAGATTTTCCAATGCCATGATGTAGTCGGTCTGGAGCTGGAACAAAGTTCTCTGCGAGACCAGCACCTGCGGGTACGCCGCCGCCATCGCGCCATAACTCTTCAAATAAAGCTCGTATGCCCTCTGAGCTCGTGGAATCATGCGCTCCCGGTATCGTTCCACGGTCGAGCGCGATGTCACATAATTCTGCAGCAGCGCCGCCGCACGCTCACGGAGGACGAGCTGAATCCGTTGAACCTCGTGCTGCGCTCGCTCAACATCGGCTCTCGAAGCCTGCACATTTCCCTGGTTCCGATTGAAGATCGGAATTCGCACGCCAACCTCAGCAAATCCTTGCAAACCGATAGCCCGGTTTGTAATTGCATCGAGTTCCCGGTTTTGCTGGAGACCTCCTCGAAGTTGCAAGTCGGGTATGGACTCACGCTTGGCACGAGCCAGCGACGCCTCCGCCTTGAGCACTCCCAGCTGTGCGATCTTGACGGCTGGACTCTCTTGTAAGACCGCTTGCAACCACTCGTCGGGTTTGTCTTCAGGCCTCTCCTCAAGATTGCCAGCCAGGTGGGTCAGCGACATCTCCGGCTTGCCAACCGTTGCAGCCAG
>JAYVEP010000075.1:0-5485 GCA_043749225.1 Acidobacteriaceae bacterium | reverse complement strand
TTCTGTACTGATCCATTCTGTACTGATCCATTCTGTACTGATCCATTCTGTACTGATCCATTCTGTACTGATCCATTCTGTACTGATCCATTCCTCATGGCGCTCTCCTTAAGACTTCGAATTGCGGAACCGCAACTTCCAGGCATGACCCCATGAGTACAACAGGATCGCGCGCGATTAACAAGCCTACCTCGTCCGTTTCGGACGAGTGGACCGGATTGCACTTTTGCGCCGCGTCTAGTAGGCAAATGACAGGGTAATCGCGCGTAACTAATTGAAAAAGCTAGCGCTTAACCGTCTAGTCCCTTTGAGGTTCCCTGACAAATCGTTGTGCTTTGATTCTTTATCGACCAAATCGGATGACCAGCCTACAATGAGTGGACATGGCCGTTTCCGACACATTCCTAGAACATCTGAACCGAACCCTGGATGCGCGCCTTCTTGGGGAGGGCGCTAGGGCGCTCGATACCGTGGCTGACGATCTTGCCCACTTGAATCCCCGGGCGAAATATTCGGCAGACCTGCTGCTTTGCGTTGTGCAATGGGTCGATATCGGATACCGCGACCCCCATTTCATCGATCTCCTGATCAAACGGTTCCCGGCGAAAATACGCGAAAAGATGCCCGTCGGCAGCTACCTTCGCCTGCGTATGGCGGAAGCTTTTCGCGCTCTGGCAGCCGAAAAAACCGAGGAAGCCATCGAGATATTGGAATTCGTGATTCGAGCCGAGCGCGAACTCAGCGATCAGAAACTGATCGCACTCGCGCACTTCTGGATTGGACGGGCTCACCGCAAGAGCGGAGCGTACGAGTCCGCCCTCAAACACATCGTGCAGTCGCGCAAGCTGACCGCCACCCTCCCGGAAAGCGTCGCCGCGATCGCCGTCATTAAGATTCAGGAAAGCTGGCTTCTGTTTCAAGAAAATCATCGAAAAGAGGCGTCACGCTTGCTCGACGAAGCGGAAGCTGCGCTAAAGTCCGCCGATTATCCGCTGGCACTGGCCAACATCGAATCGGCGCGCGGCAGAATCGTCCGTCGCTCCGGAGCCTATGCCAAGGCGCTCGAGCATTTCGATAAGGCCATCGCGATCTATTCCGCTCGCCATCCCGACCATCGCAACCTGGCGCGCGCACTGGTGAATTCCGCCTACGTGAAGCGGCTCATAGGCTTGCAATTGCGCAAGAGAATCGATGCCAGGGCAAAGCCCGCGCGAAGTTCTGAAGAGCGCGAATCCACTGCCACCCGGACCGACCGCAGCTTGCATGCCCGCTACCTCGAAATCTATGGCAGCGCGCAGCAGCAGTTGACGCGCGCCGAAGAAATTTACTCCAAATACGAACATTGCGGGGGCATTGGCTCCGTGCTTCGGAATCGAGGGCAATTGCATCTCGATAGTGGAGAGATCGAGGAAGCAGCCCGCGTCGGATTGAAGGCATACCGTGTGGCGCACGAGGCGAATGATCGCATCTTGATGGCGAGAGCGCGCATTCTGCAGGCCGCCGTCGAGAACGCCCGTGTCGATGAACAACTCGGCGAAGAGGTCGACATCGCCTCCCACGCAAGCCTGGCCACAAAGTATTGTGAGGAAGCGCTGGTGCTCGCCGAACTTACCCAAAATCACCGATTGCTCGCCCGCGTCTATCTGATGAAGGGCGCTACGGCAGCCAACGACTTTCTTAAGGACTGGGATGTCGCCAAAGAGTGTGTCGCCTTGGCAATACCTCTGCTCAGCGCGGGTGATCGCGATCAACTCTGGGAAGACCTGACCGCGCTCAAGTCTAAAATCGTTCGCGCCTCTGGCATCGATGATGCCTTACGCGCTTGGTCCAGTGGCATCGTTGGCGACAAGACCTTTCAGCAGGTGACGGAAGAGTTCGCCGAGATCGTAATTCCCAAGGTGTGGGCGCGGGAAGGCAAGAAGATATCGCGGGTCGCGGATCGGCTCTCAATTTCCCCGAAAAAAGTTAGAAGAATCCTAAGAAATGTTGGTCTTTTGGACTCCGATAGCGATTAGTGTGGCGAAATCACATTCCTTTAATTTCTTATTTGGAAAATGACCCTCAAAGCCGCCAAGAATAAAGGGCATCACGAATGCTGTCAACACCCAGTATTGGCAGGCCTTTTGGGCGAAGCGCCGTCAGCGAAACGTCATCGGCTCATCCCCTCTGCCGCGTCCGCCGTGAGAAACAATCGACCATGATCTACCTGAGCGTTTGTCCGTATACCAGAGCAAATCTTGTTCGATGGCCAAGGGCGTCCCGGTCTTGAGGGCACGCTCAATTCGATCCGCCCAGAGTCCGTCGTATGGATAACAATTGTGCGCGTCCATCACGACCCGCGTGCCCGGCGTGAGCCTGGATCCGGCCTCGCTGGCAAACAAGGGCAGAACCAAGAGTAGGAACAAGGTGGCCAGTTCTAATCTGTTAGACCTATGCACGAACCGCATTGTGTTCCCTCATTTCTTCCCATGAGCTTCATGTCGCTCCGGTTTTGCAAGACGGCGGCCCCAGCGCGACAACCGCGTTGCCGAAAGGCGGTTGCGACGGTAAACTAGGCGAGCGCTGAACCGTCGAAGTCTCAAGATAGATTTATCTAAAGATAGATTCATCTTGACAACGCTAAGATTCACAAGTAAAAGTAATCTTTCGTAAGTTTTCATAGCAGAAAAACATGTGCTTTCTGTCCCTTGCACCGCTCGGGGGCCTCAAAGCGATCTCTGAATGCGACCATTTCCTTGTGCAGGCCCCCTTCAGCTTCCTTGTCGTTCGGTAGGCACGGACGAAAAACATTCCGGCAGTATGACTTCGTTGGAATCGGCAATGCGCGTAGATTCTTCGTATCAAGGCGTTGCCTACGGCAACATGTGCGAAGGCTAGAGTGGAGAATTCAATGCCAAAATCAAAGATCGTCGACTCCAGCAGAATTAACTCTCCGGTGAGAATAGGGAGCAGGCTTGCCCTACTTTCGCTTGTCGCGAGCATGGCGCTTCTTTTTTTTGGCGGGAAGGTTGCATTCGCCCAGGTAGATGCGGGCTCAATCGTCGGCACGATCAAAGATACAAGCGGGGCTCCCATTTTAGGCGCAAACGTGACGCTCACAAGCGAGGACACGGGACTGGTCCAGATAAGGACGACTGGCGGGGGGGGGGAATATATTTTCACCCCGATCAAGATCGGCCACTACTCGCTTGCCGGAGAATCCCAGACCTTCCAGCGGGTAGAGCATACGCACGTGACCGTGGCACTGCAACAGCACGTCTTGGTCGACTTCGTACTTCCTCCCGGCTTGGCCACCCAAACCATCGTGGTTACGGACGAACCGCCCACGCTGCAAACTCAAGACGCTTCCGTGGGTCAGGTGGTCGAATCCCAGACAATCAAAGCTCTGCCGCTCAACGGGCGGAATTTCACTTTTCTCGCACAGCTCTCTCCCGGTGTAACCCAGAATCAGCAGGACACGCGCGGACTCGGCGCGAGTGGGAGTTTCGCCGCCAACGGATTGCGTCCCTCGCAGAACAACTATCTGCTCGATGGCCTGGATAATAACTCCAACCTTGTGGATTTCCTGAATGGCACAGCCTATTCTATTAGCCCCCCGATTGACGCGATCCAAGAATTTAAGATCCAGACCAGTGACTACAGCGCGGAGTTAGGACGTTCTGCTGGCGCGGTCCTCAACGCGACCATCAAATCCGGCACCAACAATTTTCACGGCAATGCCTGGGAGTTCCTCCGCAACGACAAGCTGGATGCGGCCAACTACTTCGAGAATGCAAACGGCCTTAAGAAGGGAGAGTACCGCCAGAACCAATTCGGCGTCACCTTTGGTGGCCCCATTTGGAAGAACAAATTTTTCTTTTTCGCTGACTACGAAGGTACGCGAATCCGGCAAGCAATCCCTTATGTCGCAACGGTTCCCACTACGCTAATGCGTACCAGCGGGTTTACCAATCTTTCCGAACTGCTCACGCAAGGCGGAACGCAAACCGACGTCCTGGGACGCACGACGGCACTTGGCCAGGTCTTCGATCCCTCCACAACACGTCCGATTGCCTGCGCAGTTCCGGACCCGGTCACCGGCATAGTGGTGCCTTGCGGAAGCGGGCAGCCCCCGGGCAGCCCAATCGGATTCGCCCGAGAGCCATTCGCTGGGAATATGCTTCCCGCCAACCGCTTGGATGCCAACGCGATCAGCCTGCTTGGTCTGTTTCCAGGCCCAATCAACTCCGGGCTCCACAACAACTTTGCCACGAATCCGGTCCAGAGCAAGAATGTGAATCAATTTGACGTCCGCCTCGACTACAATTTCAGCGTCAAGGACAGCATATTTGGGCGTGGCAGCTATTCCAATAGCCCGCAATTTATTCCAAGCCCCTTCAAAGGAATCGCGGATGGCGGCTCGTTCTCCGCCGGAAATCAAACAGCGACTTCCATAAACTGGGTGGTTAGCGAATCTCACATATTTTCCGCCAGCCTCATCAACGAAGCTCGAGTTGGCTTTAACAAAATTTCCGCAGCGCGTCTCCAGCCTAACGCCAATACAATGGGGATTCCGGCGCAGTTCGGCATCCAGGGTATTCCACAGGTCGCCTTGAACGGCGGGCTGGGATCAATTAACCTTTCTGGTCTGAATAGGCTCGGAAGCAACGGTTACCTGCCCTCCGACGAACGCAGCAGCACTCCTCAGTTCACGGATAATCTGACGAAGAACGTGCGCAAGCACTCGCTGAAGGTTGGCTTTCAATTTCAGCAACTGCGCTTTTCAATCCTGCAGCCGCCGCAGGGCCGCGGCAGTTTTTCCTTCAGTGGTTTGTATACCGAAGTTCCGACCAACAGCAACGGGAACACGGGTATCGCGCAACTGCTGCTCACTCCCATTGCCCATACGGTGCCGGGAGCGGCCGATTTTGTCGGCGGAGCCGACAACGTCGCAGCCTCGAATATCGCCAATACCATCCAGAACCGAAATTACTACGGCGCGTATTTTCAGGACGATTTCCACGCCTCATCCAAACTGACACTCAACCTGGGTCTGCGCTGGGAATATTTCGGCCAACTCATCGAAACCCAGGGCGAGCAATCGAATTTCCTTCCATCCACATCGGGAAGTCCCGCGCAGTTTCTGTTGACCAAGGGCCGCTGCAACACGCCCTTGTCGGCTGATTTGACCGCGGCCGCGGCGGCAGACAGCATCAACATCGTCTGCTCGAACGCTGCCGGACTGGGACATTCTCAGCGCACGAATTTCTCACCGCGTGTGGGATTCGCTTATCAGATCACGCCGAAACTGGTCGTTCGCGCCGGATACGGCCTATTCTATGGCGGATTTGAGAACTCAGTCGTTATCACCTATATCGATTTCCCGTTCCAGTTCGGCCTGACCTATCCGAATTTGACCCCGGACGCCCCGGTCACCTTTCCAAACGGCTCGATTGGCACTCTAGAAAATGGATTGCTCGGGATCCCGCTGGCGCCTGACAAAGTG
>JAYVEP010000074.1:0-14089 GCA_043749225.1 Acidobacteriaceae bacterium | reverse complement strand
AGAGCAGTTTGCCCACCCACAGTCGGCAGCACCGCAAAGCCTTTCCCGCCGCACATCTCCGACTCAACCCGAATAATCTCTTCCAAATACTCCCGCGTCAGCGGCTCAACATAAGTCCGGTCCGCCGATTCCGGATCCGTCATAATCGTCGCCGGATTCGAATTCGCCAAGACAACTTCATACCCCTCAGCCTTAAGCGCCTTGCAAGCCTGCGTCCCTGAATAATCGAACTCAGCGGACTGGCCGATTACTATGGGGCCGGAGCCTAGAATCAAAATCTTCGATATGTCTGTGCGTTTGGGCATGGGTTTAGTCGACGGTAATCACTTCCCAGACATTGAAGCCGCCAGAGCCATCTAACGCGAACACGTCTGTATCACAGGCGGCGTCCGCGTCTTTAACCGGCTTGAAGTTGACCGGTAGTTTGTATTCAATTTCCCTTACGGTTGCTGCAATCCAATACGTTCCCGGCTGAGCATTCTTGAACTTAAAGTTTCCTTTGCGATCAGTGACAACGTCTTCGACGGTCGCGAGGCCTTGGCAACACGAAGTGTCTTCCCTTTTCTCGTAAAGATGAAGCGCTACTGCCTTCACGGGTTTTTCATCTGTCGTATAGGAGGTCCGGACTCCCTTTATGGTTTTGTATTTGACGAGCGCCAGCTTCCCGCAAAGCCGACGTAACGGGGTTTCTTTGATTGGGTTTCCCTGTTGGGCTACCGCAGTCGCGGCGAAAAGAAATAGGCTGAAGAGCTGCAGCAAGAGTTTCACCGCTTTGCCTCCTCCATCATCCCCACAAATTCCTTAAACAAATAATGCGAATCATGCGGCCCGGGCGCGGCCTCCGGATGATACTGCACACTAAACAGCGGAAAGTTTCTGTGCCGCAAACCTTCCAGCGTATTGTCGTTCAAATCGATATGCGTCAGCTCGACTTCACTTTGCGGTAGCGAATCCGGATCGACCGCAAAATTATGATTGTGCGCCGTAATCTCAATCTTGCCTGTCTTCAACTGCTTCACCGGATGATTCCCGCCGTGGTGTCCAAACTTCAGCTTAAAAGTTTTCCCGCCCAGCGCAATCCCAATAATCTGATGTCCTAAACAAATCCCAAATATCGGCAGCCTTCCTATCAACCGCCGAACATTCTCTACCGCATACGTACAAGGCTCGGGATCGCCCGGCCCGTTCGACAGGAACAGCCCATCCGGTTTCAAAGAAAGAACATCTTCCGCCGGAGTCTCCGCCGGAACCACCGTGATCTTGCAACCTTCACTGCGTAACTTTTTTAGAATGTTGTGCTTAATCCCAAAATCATAAGCCACCACATGAAATCGCTCCGGAGATTCCTTCACGCCCACAATCTCCGTCGGCTCAATCGACCGCTCACCCGTCTCCCACACATAAGGATGCTGTGTCGTCACCACACGAGCCAGGTCGGTGCCATCCATCTTGCGAATCGAGCGCGCCTTCGCCACCAGCTTCTCGGGATTTCGTTCCAATGTAGAAACAACCCCGCGCATCGCTCCGTTATCGCGCAAATGCCGCACCAGCGCCCGGGTATCAATCTCGCCCAGCACCGGAACTTTGTGGTGTTCGAGATATTCTTCCGCCACCTGCTCCGAACGCCAGTTCGAACTCACGCGCGAGAATTCCCGCACGATCAAGCCCTCTATATAGGGACGCGTCGATTCGCTGTCTTCAGCGTTGGTGCCGTAGTTTCCAATTTGAGGATTTGTAAGAACGACAATCTGCCCGGTATAGGAAGGGTCGGTGAAGATTTCCTGATATCCGGTTAAGGAAGTATTAAAAACGACTTCGCCGTAGCTTTCGCCCTTAGCGCCGTAGCCTTTGCCTCGGAAGATGCGGCCATCTTCGAGGGCAAGGATTGCTTGCATTCCTGCTCCCGCGAGTGGATTTTATAGATTCTAACAGGCGGGAACCCTAGCGCCAAGGGAGGAAACGGGTTTTGAGCAGGAAAACCGATGAAAGCTGTGAATAACGCGGCCTATGTGGAGCCGACACTCTTGTCCGCTGCCGTTGACTTCCCCCCTCCAACAACCACCTCAAAATTGTCATTCCGAAGCGCAGCGAGGAATCTGCTCTTCGCCGAGGTCATCCGTTCCCGCTCGTGTAGGGCGAGCGTTCCTGCTCGCCGTTCTTAGCCACAGGATCTAGTGTGAAAACGACGCTCGTGGGGCAGCGGAGCCTGCTCCGCTGGAAAGTTGCCAGTCCCCAAAACGAGTGTCATTCCGAAGCGCAGCGAGGAATCTGCTTTCCTCGGCGCCGCAAAAAATCCGTCCATGAATCGCACCCGGGAAGGGCACGGTTTCAACCGTGCCGCTTCGGACCCGAAAGAGACCGGGCTTCAGCCCTTGAGGGCAAACAAATTCGACGTCGAGACTTCCCCACCTCTCCTGAGGATTCGCGTTGGAGGCGCTCTGCGGGAAGGGCACGACTTCAGTCGTGCCATCAACCTCAAGAGACACGCGGGCTTCAGCCCCTGAGGGATTCCAATCCAAACTCTAACCCAACGTGGTAGGGCGGCGCTTCAGCGCCGCGTCAAAAAGCCGAAATGAATCGGGCTTCAGCCCCTGCGCGGGCGACCCAGCCTTTATTCTTGATTTATTGTCCTTCCAACCCTGAGCGCTCTTGGCGAAGGCGAGCAATCCCTCTATCTCCCGCACGCCTCGGTCGGGCAGAGACTCCTCCCGTAGAGTGCTTGATCGTAGTTGACGGGAAGAACTATAGCTTCAACCGTCTCTACTCCCACCCTTCAAAAAACGAAGGATGCGCACCCTGTTGTCCTGTTTGGGTCAGAGAGATCAAAGGCTCGGCCACCCGCCAGGTTGTTCAGGTTGTGGAAAGACTCTGAAAGTTTGAAAGACTCTAAAAGTTTGTCATTCCGAACAGTTTTATCGTGAGGAATCTGCTCTTGGATTTGTGCGGAGGAGACTGGATCCCTGCCACCGGGTGCCCCCAGGTTCGCGTCCGTTCTTTGGACGATAACCTGGGCGAGGTGCGAACTCTACGCAGGCAGACTTGCGGTGCCAGCACTACCCAGGTTATCGACACAGAACGTCGCAAACCTGGGGCATCCTGCTGACAGAAAACAACTGGGGAACGTCCCGTCTGGAACATGTTTCTCTTCCATGTTTCTCTTCAAAAAACGAAGGGGGGAACTCTTTTGTATTGCTTGGTCAGGGAGATCAAAGGCTCGGCCACCCGCCCCGCATTTGGTCGCGTGGCGGCTGGCAACTCGTGCAAAGGGCCGGACCCCGGAGGTCCGGCCCTGAAGGCCTTTCAAATCAGCGGCTAGACTGGGTCATTTGGACTTCCAGCGCGCATAGTCGTTCGCGTCGTTTCCCCGTCCCCAGACGATGTAATACGGCTGGACCGTGCTGCCGTTCACGTTCCAGAGGACCGTCTGGAAGGGGCCGCTGCCAGGGGACCAGGGATTGGTTTCGGTGTAGTCACCCCAAGCGGTTGCTCCGCTGATGCCACCCACAACGAAGTTGTAGCCCCATGGCTGGGTCGGATTGAAGTTGTCCTGCAGGATGACGATTCCGCCAGGGGCGTTCAGTCCCTGCGCAAGCGCGCAGCCGACGTAGCCTTTTTCGTTCACCGCGCATCCCGGGTACGCGAAGCTCTGACCCGTGCTGTACGTCTGATCGTTGCCGATGTAGGCGAGCGAATTCAGCTTGAAGTAGTTGTACACGACGTAGTTATTGCCGCCGCTGAATGAGCTCGGACCCGCCGTCGCCGCCACTTCGAGAATCTGGTCGCCCGCGAAGGCCCCGTTGGCTTGAGCTCGAAACTCGCCAGGCGTGATTACCACAGATTCATACCTGGGGTCGAGCCGACCGCACCAGTTCGGCGAGCCGCATGCGGCGGTTCCGAAGGTGTACGGGTTGATCCCTACCGTGTTAAAGAAGTAGGATCCGTTGTTGTCGGCCCACTGGAAGATACGCAGGTTCTGGCCGTTGACCGTGCCGTCGGTCATCCAGTTCGAGACCCAGTAGAACTGATCGTGGGCGCTCGGCTGCTGCGCCAACGCAAACGTGAACTCGGTGTTGCGAGTCAGGTAGCCGTAGCCGAAGCCCGCGCAAGAAGCGAGGGCGTCGAGCGGGAGTCGCGCGAGCCCTGAAGCCGCCCAGCCCGAATTCGGCGGGTAATCGTTCCACGTGAGAAACAGGTTGTTGTTCGAGAGCGCGATCTTCGGGAAGTCCAGCGTGTCAGTCGACCCTTCGCCAAAGTTTCCTCCGGTGAACTTGTAGGTGCACCAAGCCGGACCGGTAGACGGGAACAAGCCGCGCGAGATCGACAGCGTAAGGCCGTTGGTCGAAGCCCCTTCTCCTGCGTAGTCCAGCAGGAGCAGGATGAACACGTCGCGGGCCTTGTCGTAGACGACCTGAGTGTCGCAGCAGTACCCAGGCGAGAGCGCGTAGGGATTCTGATTCGCCCAGACGGGAGTGCCGGCACCCCCGTTCAGGCTGTAGGCGATGTTCCAGTTGCTCGTCTCGACGACTCTTCCGCCGCTGTTCGCCGCCGAAGGCTCATTCACGGTCGATTCGCCGCACCCCGAACATATCGAATTGATCAACCTATTCTTGAAAATGGTGAAGGTGTTGGCCGCCGCTGGCTGAAGCGAGGCATCCGTAGGGCGACCGCCGCTCGCCGCCACATTGGCCGCAGTCGTGTGCGGTCCGAGCGGAGGCGCCAGATGCTTCGACTTAGCGTCCAGCACCTGTTCGTGAGCCGCGATCTCAGCGGCCGTCGGAACGTACGAGACGTCGCTCGATGGTACTTCAACGACTCTTCCGGGCCCGATGCTTCCGGCCTGGGCCTCATTACTTATGGCCCCTTTCGGAGCTCCGGCCGTTTGGGCCTGCTGCGCAGCGGACAGATAGACGAACGACATGACGAACACAATCAACACCGCTACAAACACATACTTCTTCATAATTCCCCCCAGGTTGGTTTTGAATTCTTACGTTAGCTGCGCAAACCAGTCCTCCCTCACTTCACAGTTCTCGAAAGGCATGGCTCAGTGGCCCGGCTACTTCACTTCAACGCCCGGGTTTAATGCTGCTGGTCCATCGTCATCTTTCCAGCATTCTTAACCAGCATCCCGAATTGCTGGTTGTCGCCCCGCAAGCGGAGCTTCTCTACAGGGATTGCGAACGCCCAGTCGAAGTCTGGTTGCGCACACCCCCTAAACACTCGAGGTCCATCCTCGCCCGTCGTCGCAATAAAGCCTTGCGCCGCAGTCGACACTTTCTAAATTGAGACTTTGCAAAAAGACAACGTAGCCCCCCGGTTCGTTCCGGCCAACTCTACAAATTGCTCTGCGGGGGAAGGTGAATCTTGCGGGCTCGAAGCACGAACATGACGGCCCCGCAAATATCTTACGGGTCGTGCACTTTGTCAAGAAAATTCGCAGACTCGCACCAAAATTTCTTCACCTGTGCAAACCTGGCATTTGATTTCAAGCCCTCTTTTGGCTTGAGCGGGGCAGTCCCAGAGGAGCGCAACGTCTGGTCCTCTACCCGTTGCCGCTTGCGTGCCGTCTGGGAGGGTGGCCTAGGCTTTGACCTTTCTTAACCAACCAAGACAAGGGTGCCCCATCCTTCGTTTTTTTGCAAGGGTGGGAGTAAGTACGCTCGAGGCCATACGGTTCTTCACACAGCACGATCCTGCAACGAAGTCTTCTCCCAACCTTCGTTCACCGCGACAGTCCTAAGTTCATCCAGGGGATGAAACCGACAACCGCTCCAACGCCAATCCTCAGGAGGGGCGGGGGATCGCAACTTCGAATTTGTTTGCCCTCAGGGGCTGAAGCCCAATTTTTTTCGGCCTGGAGCGGCACCGTTGAAACCGTGCCCTTCCCGAGTGCGGATCATGAGTGGATTTTTCCCGGTGTTGAGGAAAGCAGATTCCTCGGGTTGCGGGAATGACAAATTTGAGAGTGGTTCTCTGAGCAAGGAAGTAGGCTTCGTGGCGCTGGGGCTGAAGCTCGACAGGCATTGGGCATACGCTTTATTCGTGCAAATTCCCGAGACAGCAGGCGGCTTATCTTGCGACGGAGACTGATTTCTTGGCGGTTTACATTTTTCCGGAGCGCAGTTGGTACATTTTGCCCAGCACTGTACTGGAGGCACGCAAGACCCTGTCGCTTCATGCGAAGGATCATACCGCGCATGGGGTGAATGAAATTTATAGTGAGGCCTGGCACTTGTTGGGAGCGGAACAGGTGAAATCATGCGCTTCCGATCACGATTCGAAGGCAGTCCCTTGCCCGAGTCGAGGAAAGCAGATTCCTCGCGTTCCTCGAAATGACAATTCTCCTGCTCCGCGAAGGTCGAGTCGGGATAGGGAATAAAGGTTAAGCGTTGAAAGTCACTGCCGCGCTATTATAATCTTCCCCGCATCGCCGCCCGCGCCAAAGTATTCGCCTCGTGATTCTTCTCGCAGCCCACGTGGAAAATCGAAAACTCCAGACTTCGCGCCAGCCTTCGGTACGTCCAGTGCAGCGAATACAGCATTGAACTCGAGCACCGATCACGCCAGTCATCTGCCTTACAACCACCTGTGAGTCGGAATACACATGCAGCCGCTTCGCTTTCAGCGAAAGCGCATACTGCAAAGCCTCCATCAGCGCCACGTACTCGGCGACGTTGTTGTCCTGGCTCCCAATCCACTTCGCAGTCCGAATCGGCCCCGCCTCGGCGCCATTCATGACTATGCCGACGCCGGCCGGCCCGGGTTACCCTGGGAACCGCTAACGATGTACGCCACCAAGTCACACCGCAACAAGTCCGACAGGTAGGGCCCCCGGACTTAATGAAACGGCATCCTATTTGCAATCGTCCCCAAGCTGCGGTAGTGTTGCGCCCGCAGCAACTGGTCGCAGAAAGAAGAACTGGATCGGCCACGCGCTGAAGGAGCCCCTCAACCATGTTTACTCTGCACAGCCGTTTGCTCGTGCTGACCGCACTGTTTGCTACGGCCAGCTTTGCCCAACAACAGAAGGAACCACCTTCCGTCCGCGATTACTGCGTCAAAGTCCCGCAGGGCAAGAATTTAGAGTTTGAGGCCTACGCCAAGGAGGTTGCCATTCCGTTGAATCAGGCCCGCATCGATAACGGTGAGGCTACCTGGTTTCTGGTCGCCCGAGGAGTTATGCCGGTCGGCAGCTCGGCGAAATGCGATTACCGCGTTGTCTATGGCTACGCCGGATTGCCTCCGGAAAGTTCTTCCATCGAGCAAACCGAAGCGGCGCTGAAAAGGGCCAAGCTCAGCATGACGGTGAAGGAACTCTTCGCCAAACGCGATGCGCTCACGCAGTTGGTCGATCTCGGAATCTGGTCGGGCATCGATCGCATTGGAGGCACTCCGCAAAAAGGCAATTTCGTTCGCCTGAACCACTACAGCGTGAAGCCCGCCGACATGGAAGCTTGGAGAAATCTGGAATCCACCTATTGGAAGCCTTTGGTGGAGGCCTGGAACAAAGCCGGAGGCAAGGGCACCTGGAGTACACATTCGCTCATGATGCCGGAGGGCGACAACCTGCCCTACAACGCTCAAACCGTGGACACATTCTCAGACTGGAATTCCATGCTGCACGGCGTGCCGTTCGACTCATGGAGCAAAGTTCACGCCACCACTGATGTGACGAGCTTCCTGGATCGACTGGATCGAGTCCGAGTCCGCCACGACATCGAAGTCTACAAGGTGATTGAGGCGATCGGACCGGCGTCGAAATAGGAACCGCGGGTGCACTGCGGCCTTTGACCATCCTGGATAGGTAGCAAATCGGCGCCTCACTCTTTCGCATATTCTGCGAGGATGGGGCGCCGAGTCGTTTTGCGGTCACAGAAGGCACCCCCCGGCTCTTTTTAGCGGGACGGAATCCTAGCATCAACGGTGCGGATGACTGACCCAGTTTCTTGCCGGGGTATCTAGCCGCGTGGGAGAATTTGGCAAGAACTTCATAGGAACTGGCAAGCGGCTCAGGCTTCCGAAAGCTATGATTGGGCTTGCGGTGAAGGTGACCGAAACCCGCAGTCGAGGAGGGACAGATGCAAACGCGCAAACTGGGAAAGAGCAACTTGGCAGTTTCAGCTCTCGGGCTCGGCTGCATGGGAATGAGTTTTTCTTACGCTCCATTTCCAAACAAGCAAGAGATGATCTCTCTGCTGCGAACATCCGTCGAACGGGGAGTTACATTCTTCGATACGGCGGAAGTCTACGGACCCTATACGAACGAGGAACTGGTGGGTGAGGCGCTATCACCTCTGCGCGATAAGGTAGTGATTGCCACCAAGTTCGGCTTCAATCTGAATGGGGACGGAAGTCCTGGTTGGCAAGGCTTGAACAGCCAGCCGGAGCGCATCAAGCAGGTCGCCGAAGCCTCGCTGAGGCGGCTCAAGATTGATGCCATCGATCTCTTTTACCAGCACAGGGTTGACCCTGATATCCCGATCGAAGATGTGGCGGGAGCTGTAAAGGATCTGATTCAGCAAGGCAAGGTGAAGCACTTTGGGCTTTCGGAAGCGGGAGCGAAGACGATTCGTCGCGCGCACGCAGTCCAGCCCGTGACTGCGGTCCAGAGCGAATACTCACTGTGGACGCGCGGCCCGGAAGCGGAAGTGTTGCCAACGCTCGAGGAACTCGGAATCGGATTCGTTCCCTACAGTCCTCTGGGGAAGGGTTTCCTCACGGGAAAGATGAACGAGAACACTACGTTCGACAGGACGGACTTCCGCAACAAACTTCCTCGCTTTACGCCAAAAGCAATGAAAGCGAATCAGGCATTGGTGGATCTGCTTGGTGAAATTGCACAACGGAAAAATGCAACACCTGCCCAGATGGCTCTTGCCTGGCTGCTTGCACAGAAACCGTGGATTGTTCCAATTCCAGGAACTACGAAGCTGCACCGGCTGGATGAAAACATCAGGGCCGTTGCGCTCGAACTTACATTCGACGATCTCCGTGAGATCGATACCGCCGCCTCGAAGATCACTGTGGAGGGGGCGCGGTATCCTGAAGCGCTGGAAAAAATGACTGGGCGCTAAAGGCAGGCGGCGAGCTTCCGCCTCCCAGGTTATCGTCGAAAGAACGGACGCGAACCTGGGGCACTGTGCTAGAAGTCTTTGCACTGCTTCCTTGAATGGGTTCTGTTAGGCCTGACTCTTGATTCTCAAAATCAATTGTCATTCCGAGCCACAGCGAGGAATCCCTGCACCTCCAGTGCAATCGGCTGAAAAAAAGCACTCTCACTGGGGTGCGTGCAACATTGCAGTTCCGGCTGCGCGGTGAGAATGCCGCTCAACGGAATCGCCGATACAATGAGGGAAGGGATTCCTCGCTGTGGCTCGGAATGGCAATATCGGATAGTTTCGAATGTAGAAGAAAAGCATTACTTCTTCGCCGGATCGGCTGACCCGCCGTCGTAGACTACTTTCCGACTGCCGTCAGCTTGCAGCTTCCATACGGTCAGGTAGTCGCCTTCAAGTTGAAGGCTTTCGCCCTTCTCGTTTTTGCCCTGGTAAATCCAGCGTCCGGAGGTGTCTCTAAACCTACCGTTCTTGAAAAGCTCGGCGTGCTTCGGCTCCCAGATCAGGGAGTGCGCCGGATCATCCCACTCTTCTTTCAACTCAGCGCTTGCGGCTTCTTTGCCGACAACCGGTTTAGTGCGCAGCAAAACTACATCGTCGGCCATGAACTGCATCCAGCCATCGAGACGTTTTTCCTGCGTCGCTTTGTTGAAGTCGCGATCCGCTTGGAGCAGCGCTGCTTCCCCGCCCTGTGGTTGCGCGAAGGAAGGCTGGGTGGACGACGACGACATCAACAAATGAGAGACATCGCCAATGACATCGATAGGAACGACGTCGGCACGAATGACGTTGACAGGAACGATCTAAACTTCATTGCACTTTTCCAACCTTCTCCATGGGCCAATATCCAAAAACAGCTTTCCCAACGACATAGCTCTGCGCGACTGGTCCGAAATCGCGGCTGTCATTCGACATATTGCGATGGTCGCCCATCATGAAATACGAACCTTCCGGGACTGTGATCTCCGGCTGTGAGCGCCAATCGGAATATTGCGGAGGCACATACTCCTCCCTTATAGATATGCCGTTCACGTAGACCACGCCTTCTTCAATGCGAATCTTGTCGCCAGCCACGCCGATCACGCGCTTGATAAAACTCTTCGAAGGATCGTGGGGATAGCGGAAGACTATGACATCGCCGCGCGAGATCGGTTCCAGTCGATAGACAAACTTATTTACAAAGATGCGTTCCTGATCCTCCAGGCCAGGCATCATGCTAGTGCCTTCGACCTTGACCGGCTGGTAGAGGAACACAATAAAGAAGGCGGCGATCAGCAGAGAAATGGCGAGATTGCCGAGCCACGCGCCTAAGACTCCCGCCGCGGCTAGGCGAGGTGGCTGTGCTGGCGCTGCTTGGGGTGACGTCAGCTGTTCTGGGGCTGGCTGTTCGGGGCGAACAATCTTCTCTTCAGTCATACGTCGTTACCGCCTCACACTTTGCAATGCCAAGTCTTCGCCCAATCGGTCTGCAATAAGATGCTCAACACTTAGGAGGCTCAACTTCAGTCTTTGACAATTCTACGGTCCAGGGCCGTGCCACGCAACGGTTTACCCCCGTGTACTCTCGGAATACCGCCCCGCTCACCCCGTTCCGCAATTCGCGGTAGAATAATCTCTAAGCGACAGACGAAGTCCCATCCGGAAGGTAAGCATGTTGAAACGAATCCTAACTTTGATCTTCCTGTTCGTAGTAACTATGACCTTGTCGGCGCAGCACCCTGGTAAGACGCCAGCGGCTGACATTCCGGCCTACAACAAGACGGCTCCGGCCAAAGGCGTGAAGCTGCCCGCAATTTTGCCCAAAGACCAGCTTTGGGGAGACGACGCTCAATCCCCGTTCCAGACGCACGCCTATGACCTGGCGTCAAAAATTTCCGGTACCATTCATCAGATGCCGTGTTTCTGCTATTGCGATCGTATGGGCCACAATAGTTTGCACAGCTGTTTTGAAGGCAAGCACGGCGCCCAATGCGACATTTGCCTGAAAGAACTCTATTACGTCTATGGGCAGAAGAAAAAAGGCCAGACTGTGGCGCAGATTCGCAAGGGCGTTATTGCCGGAGAGTGGAAGAAAATTACTCCGGAAGATGCGGCGGCATTGAACTAAGTCCGGGGCCGAAATCAGACAAACCGTTTGGAAGGTTTTCCACAGCCGGATATCCGGCACGATTTATCGCTGGGTTAAAAGTCATTTCGGGACGGAGCAAAGAAGCAAAGGCTGTACCTTCATTATAGTCACGTAAGTCACTGAAAAACCTATGGTTACAAAATCAACATCCAAAGCAACTAAGCCCTCCACAACTTCAATTCCCAAAACGGTTGTGGCGATCGACCCTAAATATGCACAGGCTGTGCAAATGTACGAGACCGGAATCAAGGCCATGCAGGAGCGCAAATACGACCGCGCCAAAGTCTCGTTCCACAAGGTAATTGAGGCCAACATTCGCGAGCTTGGCGACCGCGCCCGCGTCCACATCAGCGCCTGTGATGCTCAGGCAGCCAAACGCGCGCTGGACTTCAAAACCTCGGACGAACATTACGATTACGCAATCTCGCTGATGAATCAAGGCGACTACGTTTCGTCGCGCGAGCATCTGGACAAACTGCAGAAGACGTCGGCGAACAAGGATCACGTGATGTACGGTCTGGCCACCCTGGATTGTCTGACCGGGCACCTCGAAGATGCGCTGCGCCGTCTGCATGAGGCGATTGCTGCCAACCCGCAGCTGCGTTTTCAGGCGCGCAACGACTCCGACTTCCAGAATCTGGCGGAAGATCCGCGCTTTACCGAACTGCTATATCCGGATCCGGGTGCGGAAGCCGTTCTGGCTGGTCACGAAACCGGCGTCGAAGAAGGCCAGTAAGGTCGTTTCATGTCAGGCCGCATGCCAGCGAATCGGGTGCCTTCGGCGGAGTTGCGGCCGCTTCGAGTGGTCGCAATGGGCGGAGGCACCGGCCTATCCACCCTGCTGCGCGGGCTGAAGCACTTCACGCCAGCACCGGGGAAATCCGCTGTCCGCAACGGCCTGGAATGTATAGCTGACCTTTCCGCTGTAGTTACCGTAAGTGATGACGGCGGCTCCAGCGGACGGCTCCGCAAAGAGCTCAACATGCCGCCTCCGGGCGACATACGCAGCTGCATCGTCGCTCTCTCCGAGGACGAAGCGCTGCTCTCCCGGCTGTTTCAGCATCGCTTCCAAAAAGGTTCCGGGCTTGAGGGCCACAGCTTTGGGAACCTCTTCCTGGCTGCGCTGACCTCGGTCGCTGGCGACTTTACCGATGCGGTGCGGCAATCGTCGGAAATCCTTGCTACTCGCGGACATATTTACCCTGCGACGACTTCGCACATCGAACTCGAAGCAAGCATGCAGGACGGGACGCATGTGCGCGGCGAAACCAACATTACGGCTAGCAGCGGGCGCATTGTTAAGCTGATGCTGGTTCCGGCGGACGTGGAACCTTTGCCGCAGACGCTTGCCGCGATCGCTCACGCCGATCTGATTACCGTGGGGCCGGGATCGCTCTTTACAAGTCTTGTTCCAAATTTGCTCGTTCGAGGAATTCCAGAGGCCGTGGTGGCTTCTCCGGCGGTGAAAGTCTTTGTTTGCAATTTGATGACGCAGGCAAATGAGAGTCTTGGCCTGACCGCCGCCGACCATGTTCGCGCGTTGCACGAGCACGCCGGACGTCCGATTTTCGATTTCGCGCTCATCAACCGTAAGCCGATATCGCACGGCGTGAAGGCGCGCTACGCGCTGGAAGGCGCCAGCCAAATCGTCGCCGACCTCGATGCGCTGTGCTCCATGGGAGTCTGCCCGCTGATTGGGGATTACCTGGTGGAGGGAGAAAAGGCCCGCCACGCAACCGATCAGGTGGCGCAAGATCTGATTCACCTGGCGCAGCAGGTGATGGTGCATGGAAAAGACGCGATATTAGCGGGGTCGGGGTTCGTGGTGGGTCGGAAGGGGTAAGACGCACCCCTGTCATACGGCTAGCGGTGAACGTTCCGTCTGGAACATGTGAAGAAATTAGCTTCCAGAAGGTCCACTCGTTTTGGTCCGAAAAACTAATCGTTTAAATGCCCTATAAACAACGTTTACGATATTCGGATACATTTTGGATCACCCGAAAAATCGGCCGAAATCGAAAATTGAATTTCTTCACATGTTCCTGTCCCCTAGTTCTTGTCCCCTAGTTTTGAAAGAACCTTCCACAGGGCCTGAAGGCCATCTCTTAGCGCTCTGGACGCTGACCTGAAGGTCGGCTCTTTCACGCGGAGCTGGGGAGTGTGCTCTGCGGGAAGGGCACGACTTTAGTCGTGCCGTCAGCCCCAAGCGACACTCGGGCTTCAGCCCCTGAGGGAGTCCGATCCATACTCTCAACCGAACGTGCCCGATCCAACGTGAAAGAGCGGCGCATCAGCGCCGCGTTAGCGTTTTGACATGCGTCGGGCTTGAGCCCCTGAGGACACTTCCCCAACGCTCATCCTTCTCACCGTTTGTCATTCCGAACGGCTCTGTCGTGTAGGGCTGCTGGTGAACGTCGCGTCTGTCCTCGGATTGTCCCGGGGGCGCTCGCGCCCAGCGTTCCATGGCGGGCGTTCCCAACCTGACCCGCAGGTAAGGCTGAGGCGGGCTAACGCCAGACAACCCATGCGCTGCCAGCGCAGCGAGTACACCGTTCCATTATCTGGAAAGCAAAACAAAGGCCGCTCCGGAACGGAGCGGCCTTTAATTCTTAGAACCAACCAAACTTTAATCGCCCAGAACTTCCTCAGCCACAGGCGGCTTAGGAGCTACAGGCGCCGCACCCAACGCCGTCAGCGGAATGAACCCGCCTTCCGACGCTTGCGGTTTTTCTTTTAGAACGACTTCTCTGTACAGCGCGGCCATCTTGGCATCGTGCAGCGAGTCGGTCTTTTGTTTCTCGTCGCGGGCGCGCGTCTTTTCTTCGCGGGCTGTCTTGGCAATGCC
>JAYVEP010000073.1:0-14239 GCA_043749225.1 Acidobacteriaceae bacterium | reverse complement strand
CCAGCGAACTCGGGCGGCCAGGAATTCCTTTACGGAAAGCTTTCGTCATACGGTCCGCAAGTCCGGGATGATCTTCGACGGCATGGTGACAGGGGTCGTCCGCGAGACTGGACTTCGCGGCGCTCCTCTGGCCTATCGGATTTCGTTTCAGGTGAAGCACGCGATGCGCGGAGTGCATGCTGGATCGGCGCTGACGATTCGCGAATGGGCTGGACTTTGGACAGGAAGTGACACGCACGAGCCGCGGTATCGCGTAGGCGAGCACGCGGTGTTGTTCTTGTATCCGGCAGGCCCGGGTGGACTGACCAGTCCTGTGGGAGGAAGCAAGGGCAAGCTCGCGGTGGACCGAGCTGGATGGGTTGTTTTGCCTGGGGAATGGCAGACTCACGATCAGTCCGGCGAGCCTCTCGACGGGACGAGATCCGTCGCTACACGATCAAGATCAAACCGCGTTCCGTTGCAGATTCTGGCTGAGCAAATTCGGCTTGCGGAGGCCGACTAGCCATGCAGCGCCTTGCGATGTATCCCCTGGCGAAGCTCCTCGCCGCAGCGGCCTTGACGGCTGTGTGGGTCTTACTTCTGGTGTATGCGGCACATGCGGGCGGGCCTCTGTATGTGGCTGGCGTGAGCTATTTCGATCCGGCGGTAAAAGGCCAACCCGTGACGTGGGCACAAGGAAACGTCCCGTATTACACCGATCTTGGTGACTTGAGTCCTTTGCTGCCGCAAGCCAGTGCGAATGCGTTGGTAGCCGATGCCTTCAGCCGCTGGACCAATATTTCCACCGCCGCGATTGCTGCTACGCAGACAGGGTCGCTGGCTGAGGATGTCAATGGCACCAATGTGACGATTAAAGGCGGCGTGTTGAGCATGCCGGCGGACATTCAGCCCAGCGCTGTGAACGGTGGGGTTGGCATCGTTTACGACTTCGATGGGCACGTGACGGATACGCTGCTGGGCGCCGGCAGTTCCTCAGACTGCCGGAAGAATGCGGCCTACGGCGGGGTGGACAGTTTTACGACCGGCGGAAACTTCGCGCACGCGCTGGTGATTCTCAACGGGCTGTGTGCGCAGGACCCCGCCCTGTTGGCCGATTTCGAATACCGCTTGGTGCGTGTGCTCGGACTTGCGACGACACAAGCAAACTTGAATGTTTGGACGGGAAACCCTGCGCCTACAGCCGCGGACCAGGCTGGCTTCCCGGCGAAGCACGCAACGGATCTGTTGTCCTGCATGCCGATTACAAAGTGCTTAAGTGGTGCGGATCAGCCCAAACTCGACGACCGTGCGGCCCTGGGGCGACTCTATCCCGTGACGCTGCAGAATCAAGCGAACTTTCCCGGCAAGAGCTTGTTCGCAGCGACGACGGCTCGGATTCATGGCACCGTGAGCTTCCCAGGCAACGGGGCACTCCCGGGACAGGGCATGCAGGGAGTGAACGTGGTGGCACGCTGGATCGATCTCGAACCTTGCAGCCTTCGCGGACGTTTGTCGCCACGACGGTTTCCGGGTTCTTGTATCGCGGCAACGCTGGGAACTCGATCACTGGGCCCGTAGACGCAGCTGGGGTGCCCTTCAACCAATGGGGCTCCGACGATCCTACCTGGCAAGGATTCTTCGACCTGGCAGGCTTGGAATTCCCGGACGGCAGCATCACGACCAGCTATGAGATCACGGTTGAGACAGTAGACCCCCTGTTGTCGTCCACGGTTGGTCCGTATGCGCCGTTGCAGGTGAATCCATCCGGCGCGTGGGTTCCGGTGGTTGTCCCGGTAAGCCTGGGCGGAGACGCGCTGCAAGACCTTGTGATGGCAGGTGCGGCGAAACCGTCTTTTAGCACGCTTGATTCGCAGGATTACCTGAATCCGGCGGCGGTTCCGCGTGGCGAATGGGTGAGCGAATTCAACCTGGCTGACAGCACAAACTACTACTGGATCTCGGCACAGGCCAATCGGACCCTTTCCCTTGAAGTGGAAGCGGTCGACGAAAACGGGAACGCAACGGAGAATAAGGCTCAGCCGGTAATTGGTATGTGGTCCCTGGCAGCTCCTCCGGGAACGCCACCACCGGCATTGACGCCGAGCCCGTTTAATGCGGGAACCTATGCCGAGACTCGGCTGGACGCCCAGCTATTTCAGAGCACCAGCTACCGCATCGGCGTGACCGACTGGCGGGGAGATAGCCGTCCCGACTACGAGCACCACCTGCGGGTGCTCTACGGAGACTTCGTGACCCCAGACCGCATCAGCGTGGCTGGCAGTGAGGCTGTACGTGTGCAGGGATTGGGCTTTCGGCCCGGGATGTTAGGTGTTGTTGGGAGCGTTGCGGCGCCGATTGTGAACTTTTCAGCAAACCAAGTGCTGCTGTTAACGCCTGCCTTGGCGGATGGCCTACAGACTGTGGTGGTTACCGATCCGGCGACCGGCGGATTTACCACGCTGACCGACGCGATTACCGCAGGAGCTGGCGCGACGGACGCGATCCTCCTGCTGCCGGTGCCAAATCCGGCCATCCCGCTTGGGGGCACTACGCCGAATGCTTTGCAGTTTCTGGTTGTGCAGGTGGATGGAATGACGCCGGTCTCAGGAGCGACCGTGGCTTTGAGCACGACCAATGGACTCACTCTGGAGGCCTGTGGCGGGGCAGGTGGGTGCTCCGTAGTTAGCGACGCGAGCGGACGCGTGGTGACCAATGCGAGCGTCACGGCAGTGGGTCCAGGACTGGAAACGGCGCAACTAGCGCCAGCCAGCTATCCAAACCCCTCGACGGTGGTCACCACGGTGACAGGGACGGCAACCTCGCTCGACATTGCGGCGATTGGGCAACTGGTCCAGGTGGAGCAAGGCGCTACGCTCAGCGTGCCGCTGATGGCGCGGGTGCTCAACAATGGGACCCCACTGCCCGGGCGCCGAGTCGATTTCCAGGTGGCAGTGGGCCGCGGAGTACTCCATGCCGCTTCCGTAACGACGGACGTAAATGGCAATGCCATCAATGCTTTAGCCCTAACGCGGGTGGCCGTCGATGTTCAGGTAACGGGCTGCGTAGCGCCGCTGAGCGCTCCGTGTAAGACATTTTCCGTGGGGGTGGTGCCGGTCGCGGCGCTACGGATTGAGGCCGTCAGTGGGCTGCAGCAAACTACGACCGAAGGACAGATACCACAACCTGTGATTGTAAGGACTACGGATGGTGCTTTCCCGCCAAACCCGGTGTTTGGGGCGAATACAACCTTCCAAAGCGTGCGCTCCCGAGGCGATGACGGTGGCCACACGATTATTGTTGATGGTGAAGTGGTCTACCAGCCATCGGATCCGGTCATACTGGGGGCGGCCAAGACGCTGCTGCCCTCTGACGTCAATGGCATGGCGCAGTTGGCTCCCTGGGCCTCTCCGATTAAGGCGGGCGATGTCGTTGGAGGATTTGTCTCGGCCGATTCTGGGGCGCAGATCGCGTTTTCCTTGCTGGTGCTGCCGCAGATCGTGGGCGGTGGATTGCCGGGAGGGCTAAAGCGGATCGGGAAACCAGCGGGATATTCTTCCCCTTTGTTGAGTGTCCAGAACGGTGGCGGAGCGGGGTTCGTCTTTTCGGAGCTTGTTGTGGATGCTATGACTCCACCGGGGGGCGACGCAGTGGGTGGCGCGGATGATCTGGTCGTTACTCCGGCCGTGCCGGAAGCTGTGGATGACGCTGCACACGCAAAACCGGATGCTCATCCTTCAGCGGGCAAGAAGATCTCGCGAAGTGGATGCTCTCAGTGTGCAGCAAAGGCTTGTTCGCTACGAGAGTGATTGTACTGGGACGACTAAGAGCGACGAGCAGGAATGCTCGCCCTACACGGGCCTGGGCAAGGCTCGAGATCTCTAGCGAGTCTGCCGCAGCATGTTCCATGGGCCTCGCTATGATCGGAATGACAAAATGCGATTTTCAGAATTCTATGGACCACGCGCGCTACTTTTTCGCCGGGTCCCCAATCCACTGATCGACCCAGTCGTTGACCGTCTTGTACCAGAGCTGGCTGTTTTGCGGCTTCAGCACCCAATGGCCTTCGTCAGGGAAATAAAGCATTTTCGACGGCACGTTCATGCGTTGCAACGTCGTGAAGAGTTGGAAGCCCTCGGAAACGTCGAGGCGATAATCTTTCTGACCGTGGATGACGAGCGTGGGCGTCTTGAAGTTTTTCGCGAAAAGGTGTGGCGACCACTTTGTGTACATCTCGCGGTTGGTGTAGGGCGTGCCTTTGAATTCCCACTCGTTGAACCAGAGTTCTTCTGTCGTGCCCCAAGCGGAGTCGGTGTTGAACATGCCGTCGTGCGAGACAAGACACTTGAAGCGATCTGTGTGGCCGAGAATCCAGTTGATCATGTAGCCGCCGTAGCTGGCGCCGAGGGCGCAATCGCGGTCTTTATCAATAAACCCATAGTGCGTTTCAGCGTAGTCGAGGCCTTTCATCAGGTCTTCGAAGGCGCGCCCGCCCCAGTCTCCGTTGATGTCGTCGATGAATTTCTGTCCATACCCGGTCGAGCCGCGCGGGTTGATCTGTAGAACTACATATCCGTTGGCGGCGAAGAGTTCAGCGTTCCAGCGGAAAGACCAGTCGTCTCCCCAAGCGCCTTGCGGGCCGCCGTGGATTAGGAGCTTCACGGGGTATTTCTTCTTGGGATCGAAGTTGGGAGGCTTGATTAGGAAGCCTTGGACTTTGGCTTTTTCCGCGCCTTCGAACCAGAAGGTTTGCAGGGGCGACACTTCTACATGGGAGAGGACGGCGTCGTTGATGTGGGTGAGCGCCGATCCAAAGCGTTCGCTGACAATGCAACTCTCGGGCTTAGGCTTGGCGTTCGAATCGTCTTCGCACAGTGCATCTACGTTTTTGACTGCCACTACGCCGTTCTTGGTGAACCACAGGTCCCCGGAGTAAATCTCGTTTGGCGATCCGATGGACATACGAGTGAACAGGAGCTTCTTGCCGGTTGGAGTTATAGCAATATCGTCGTTAAACCCGCCTGTGAATGTATCGATCTTGATCTCTGTGCTACGGATATTAACGTCATTTCCGGCGGCACCCACCACGTCTTCCCTCTTAAAGGTGAGGGAAGATAAGGGTGACTCCGCCTTATCTTCACCGGCAAAAAAAATCTGCTTCGAATCAGGTGCCCAAGCAAATGTCCCCACCCATTGGTCAAAGCTCTCAGTCAAACTTACCCTTACCTGTGCTCCCGTCTTCCGTTCATACAACATCAGCCGAAAGCGGTCACTCTCATATCCCGGTCGTTTCTGGGCGCGGTAGGCGATGTATTTGCCGTCAGGGGAATAGAGTGGGGTGGAATCGCTGGCGGGGTTGTCGGCGGTGATGTTCTGTGGTTGTGCTGGCGAAGAGCGGACAGGCGAGGCACCTGTCGCTACGTTGGGTGTCGTCACGTTAATCGGGACGATCCAGAGGTCGTTGTTGGTGCTGGTGGCTTCGACTTTGTCGTGGTTGGAGGTGTAGCAGATCTCCTGGCCATCGGGCGAGAAGGCGTAGTTGTCCTGTCCGCCGAGGCTGAAGACGGGAGAATCATAGTCGCCCGGCGTGAGGTCGCGAGGCGGTGAACCCAGGGAGGGAGTGACGCACATGGCTCCCGGCGGGCATCTGGGAATTGGAAGGGTTTCCGCTGACACAACAAAGAGGTGCGAGCGCTTCCCTTCCTGATACGCGTTCCAATGGCGGTACAACAATCGGGTAAAGATTTGCGCTTTCACCTTGGACTTCGCAACTTCGTCCAACTTTTTTGCATTGCAGGCAAGTTCTTCCGCGGGTGATCCAGCACACTCCGGATAGACGCTCGACACGAAAACAATATTCTTGCCATCGGGGGACCAGATCGGGCCATCCGCTTCTGTCGCGAAGGTCGTAAGGCGGTGCGTCGATGTGACCGAACCGCTAGCGCCGTCGAAATCCGCTATCCAGACTTGCTGGCCCACATCCTTCCCGGGCATTGAGCGGTGCGTGGGCTGCATTTTACCCGTGCTGTCGGGCTCCGTGACCCAAACCATCTCGCTATCACTTTTCGACGACAGAAACAGGAAGCGCTTACCGTCCGGAGCCCAGCGCGGACGGTCGGAATCCTGATCGGGAATCAGAATCTTCGACTCGCCACCTGCCGTTGGAACAATCCAGACATGCGGCGTCTTCGTGTTGGCTTCCAAGCTGACATCGACCACCGAGAACGCCACCCACTTACCATCCGGCGAAGGCACAGGCTCACCGACTCGCTTGAGCTTCATCATGTCTTCGAAAGTAAAGGGGTGCTTCACTTGGGCTACGAGGTAAGTCGGGACGACGGCTGGGCCAACCAACAGCAGTGCTAGCAGAATGAAACGGCGCATAAGGCCTCCACAAACAGGTAAGTGTAGACGAATTGGCGAATGGAGGCACGACGCCCGGCTGGCCGCCGCAGTGAGCTGATAACCTTTCTGCTCCCCGCCGCATCTACAATACTGGTAGGAACCGCTATCTTGGCTGCTTAGGAACGTCTTACAAATGAAGAATCAAATTAGACTCGCAACAATCTTGCTATTGCCGTTGCTAGCGCTCTCCGCTCGAGCTGACCAGGCCGAAGGGCCACTCGATCCGGCCAAGCCCTCTGCCATCACGCCCGAGGAAGTTATTCAACGCTTCGCTGCCCGAGAAAAAGAATTCAAGCAGGCGCGGGAGCACTACACCTTCCGGCAAACTGTGAAAGTGCAGGCTATGGACGGGGACACCGTCAAGGGCGAATACCAGGAAACCTTCGATGTCCTTACCGATGAAAAAGGACGGCGCAGCGAGCATGTTGTTTTCGCGCCGCAATCCTCGATTGAACAGGGCGGGATCTCGATTACCAAAGAGGACCTGTCCGACCTGCGCGACCGGCTGCCTTTTGTTCTCACCAGCGATGAGGTTGCCGAGTACGACATTCTCTATGTTGGCCAGCAACAGCAAGATGAGTTACATACCTACGTTCTTGATATCGCACCCAAACAAATTGAAAAGGGCAAACGGTATTTTCAGGGACGTATTTGGGTGGACGATCACGATTTCCAAATCGTTAAAACTAATGGAAAAACCGTGCCCGACATCCGCAAGAAGAACAAGTATGATGGGGAAAATTTGTTTCCCGCCTTCACTACCTGGCGCGAGCAAATCGACGGCAAGTATTGGTTCCCAACCTACACTCTGGCAGACGACACCCTCCACTTTTCGAGCGGCGACATAAGGATTCGCGAAATTCTGCGGTATGAAAATTACAAACGCTTCGGATCAAATTCGCGAGTTATTTATGAGGGCGAAGAGTTGCCCAAAGGAAAAACGACTCCCCCCGACGAGAAGAAGCAGTAGTAAAGAGAGACAGCTTCCCAGACGAGAAGGGCGAGATCCCTTGCGGCAATCGGGAAACTGCCTCTAGACTGAGGCCATGATCTGTTCCCGCTTTGCTTTCCCTTCTGTCGCTACCGGCGTTCTATGCGTTCTATGCATGCTGCCAAACTGCGCTTCAGCGCAAGACCGCGGCGAAGGGGAGCTGGATACTGCCGTTCCAAAAGAACTGACGGCGGCGCAGGTCATCCAACGCTTTGCCGCGAAAGAAGCAGAAGTCCAAGCTATTCGACGCACTTACACTTTCCGGCAAAGCATTCAAGCGCACACCATCGATGCGGCGGGGAAGGTAGCGAGCGAGTTCCAGCAGGTCGCGGACATGCACTACGAAGAGAAGATAAAGTGGACCAAGAACGTTGTGTTCGCGCCGCAACCCAGCCTGCCAGTCTCGAAAGAAGACTTGGCAGACCTCGACACGCGACAGTCGTTCACAATCGGCGCCGATGAATTAAGAGAATACAACGTGACCTACGTGGGACAGCAGCGGCTGGATGAACTGCACTGCTACGCTTTTGACGTCGCGCCTAAGCAGATGGAAAAAGGCCGCCGTTACTTTCAAGGAAGAATTTGGGTGGACGATCACGATTTCCAAATCGTGAAAAATACGGGTAAATCGGTTCCCGACATCCGCATTCAGCATAGAAAGCGCGTGGATGAAAATCTGTTTCCCAAGTTCACGACCTGGCGCGAGCTGATTGACGGGAAATACTGGTTTCCCACGTTCTCCTCCGCTGACGATACGCTGCACTTCGCCCACGGCGATACCCACATCAAGGAAGTCTTGAGGTTTACTGATTACAAACGGAAGTGAATCTGTGATTGCGAGATTGTGATCCGTCATTCCAAGCTGCCTTGCAAGCTTCTTGAAACTACGAAACACAGCCCGCCAAATCACAAATCGCCGCTAGTGATGCACGGCCATCTCAGATTGCGAATCACTCCTCAGTCAGAAGAGATCAGTAAAACAAATACTTCCGCCACTTATCGTCCGAGTGCCCCATCATGCGCATGATGTGACGGCTGGTATGTAAATTGAACGAGCGTGGCTCACGAAACAATTTCATGTTGGCCTCATGCGGGAGCTGATTGCCTTTGCGACGATTGCATCCGTGGCAGCAAGCAACAAGATTTTCCCACGAGGACGCACCACCGCGCGACCGCGGTAGGACGTGGTCGAGAGTCAGGTCACTTGCCCCTAAAATGGTTCCGCAATACTGGCATGTGTTCCGATCTCGCAAGAGAATATTCTTGCGGGAAAGCGCTCGCGTCTGATGCGGGATGCGACGATACTCCAGCAGGCGAATCACAGACGGAATACGCATTGCCACGCGAGCGGCATGCATATAGTTGCCGTTTTCTTCCTCTGCGCGCGCTACGCCCTTCAAAACAAGAATGATGGCGCGTCGCGCCGCACACACGTTGATCGGCTCATAAGAAGCGTTGAGTACCAGAACAGGCGCGTGCAACGGCATGCGTGGCTCGTGATAAACCACCGCCTCGGGGCGCGCGTGGCCACTTCCCTGTGAGCTAATCGAGTTGTTCATTCGCAATGACATTTTCCCAACCCTCTTACGACTATGCTGCCGCTTCCACTGCCAGCACTGGATGCAAAACCCGCTCCGCCTTCAACGCACGCGCAACCGTGGCTATTAGCACGCTGTGAGCCCCCGCTCGCAACAGAACGCGAGCACATTCAGAAACTGTTGCTCCGGTGGTGAAAACATCATCGACCAGCAAAATATCCCTGCCTTTGACCGCGTCGGGCTTTCGCACTCGAAACGCTCCGCGAATGTTTTGTCGGCGCTGGTGGCGTGTAAGGCCCGCTTGCGAAACGGTCTCCCGGTGACGCGCGAGCACTCGCGTCTCCAATTGCAGGTGCCGCCACACAGCATTGCGCAGAGCCGCGCGGGCAATCAGTTCGGCTTGGTTGAATCCACGCTGGCGCAGCTTGCTCGAATGCAGTGGAACCGGAACAACCAGCCACGAGTCTCCATCGACGGCATTGGCGTTCGATACGCGCAGCTTCGCCATCGCAACACCTAACTTCAGGCCCAGAAAATCAGCAGCCGGCATCACCCGGTCATACTTCAGCAAGTGGATGGTCGAGCGCAACGCCTGCTCAAAAGTTCCGTAGGCCGCCGCCTGTACGTAAGGCGGCAGAGCGCGGCGGCACAGACCGCATATCGCCGCTTCCGCGTCCGCATCCGACAGTGAAAATGCCGTTGGGCAAAACGAAAGGAGTCTTTCGCCACAGACAGGGCACAGAGATCCCTCGATGGGTTCAACACAATCCCGGCACGGCTGGCAAACGGGCAAACGGGAAGCCTGAAGAAGCGGCTGGCTGCAGATGCGGCAGTTGGCTGGAACGAGAAGAGCGAAAATGCCGTTTGCAAAAGGGCGCAGCCACGCTGCAACAGTCGGCCATGAACCTGAGCGGCCCGACATGGTAGACCGAGTTTCGTCGCTTCTACTGCTGAAGACGACCTCCTGCTCGCCAGCCCTGCGGCCTGGACTTGCTACCTGAGCTGAGTATAGCGGCAGCAGTCGCACCTGTGCAACGCACCAACTCGGAACTTGTTGGCGAGGACCAAATCAGGCAGCAAGTTTGCCGGAAGGCGCAGGGGGCCGAGGTTGCGGCCGGTCCTGAACCCTGCAAAAGATATTCACGTATTGGCGTCGGTAGCAACGCAGACAGCGAACCGGTCGAACCAAAATGAGTGGTAACACCCAGCGCTCAAGCAGGGATCGCGTGTGGGAAGGATGTGCTCTTCTGAAGCTGCAATCGTGACAAACAAACGAGAGCATAGTAGACATCCCGGGAGCGAGGGGGTTGGAACCCGCGCGGAAAGTAAATCGCTTTCCTTTTCATAACACGCCATGGGCTGGGAAGTTGTCAGAAAACATAAATATTTAGAACAGTGCCCAAAAGGTCAATGGGCTTGTAAAACCATCGTGCCCCGTGATAACGTGCGCGCTTTGGCCTAGAAACTATTCAGACACGAGGACTTAGCCGAATGACGACCGATAATGCGCCGAATGGGAATACCGGGACGAAGTTTCGACCCTTCGTACCAGAAAATATGGAGATGAAGGAATTCACGCTCCGGGCCGTCCTTCTGGGCCTATTTATGTGCGTGATTTTAGGTGCGGCCAACGCCTACTTGGGTCTTCGGGCAGGCATCACGATCGCGGCGACCTATCCCGCAGCGGTTATTTCCATGGCGGTGCTTCGAGCCTGGAAAGGTACATTGTTGGAAGAAAACATTGCGCGTACTGCCGGCTCAATCGGCGAATCTGTGGCAGCGGGTGCGATCTTCACGATTCCTGCATTTCTCATAGCGAAAGCATGGCCTTCGTTCCGGCCCGCCGACGCGTACTGGAAAGCCACCGCCCTGATGACTGTCGGTAGTATTCTTGGGGTTCTCTTTGTTTCGCTCGTGCGACGAGTCATGGTGGAAGACCCGGAGCTTCCTTTTCCAGAGTCGGTGGCGGCCTCCGAAATCCACAAGGCGGGTCAGCGTGGAGCGGAAGCGGCGAAATACCTTTTTTGGAACATAGGCGTCGGCGGCCTAGTTTTTATGTTGGGCCGCTTCGGCCTGTTCGCGGCCGATCAAGACTTCCACTTTAATGTCGGGAATTTGGGTCGGAGTCAGGTTCGCCTCGGTGCGGTCGGCAGCGACCACATTGTGGGCGCGGGCGGAATGAGCATGGTCGCAGCACCTAGCGTGAGTCCGGCTTATCTGGGAGTCGGCTACATCATTGGATTGCGGCTAGCGGCTCTCCAGTTCGCGGGAGGCGTTCTGGCATGGGGACTCATGGTTCCGTTGCTCATGTTTTTCTTAGGGCCACAGCTTCGGGTCTATTTACCCGCCGACACCCCTGAGAACTGGGCCGGGATGGCGGCAGCCGTTTGGCGCTATATTGTGCGCCCAATCGCCGTGGGCGGTATGCTTGTCGGTGCTGCATATACTTTGTTCAAGATGCGGAATAGCCTGACGGTCGGACTCAAAAAGGCATTTGCGGATCTGTGGCAGACACCGGAACAGCAGGCCGGATTGGCCCGTACCGAACGCTACATGAGTTCAAAGACGGTCTTCGGATTGATTTTCGTGATGTTCATCGCCATGTGCTTTCTTTATGTGCACCTGTCCGGACTGCTTTGGCCAGCAATTTTGGCTGCCGTCGTGATGATCATTGTCGGCTTCTTCTTCTCGACCGTCTCCGGGAGCCTGGTCGGCATGATTGGATCTTCCAACAATCCGATTTCCGGGCTAACACTTTCGACGTTGATCATCGCGGCATTGCTGATGGTGTCTCTGGGCGTTTCGGGAATATCGGGAGTAACGGCGGTGTTGGGAGTTGCCGCAGTAGTTTGCGTTTCCGCAGCTGTCGCGGGCGAGTTATTGCAGGATTTCAAAGTCGGCTACATCTTAGGAGGAACTCCCAGAAATATTCAGATCGTGGAGCTTATCGCAGTAGTCGTTGCCAGTCTGGTCATGTACTTCCCCCTCATGCTGCTGCATGAAGCGAACATTAAGGCGGGCGGAATTGGCTTTGGCGACCGGCAACTTCCGGCTCCGCAAGCCGGCCTGATGGCGACCCTGGCATTGGGCATCGTCGGTGGCGATATGCCTTGGCCGTTGGTGGTCGTTGGCATTTTCATGGGCGTGGCGATGATCATGCTCCAGGTGAAAAGTCCTATGCTTGTAGCCGTCGGAATGTATCTGCCTTTTGAAACAACGGCAGCGATCTTTCTGGGCGGCGTGTTCCGTTCGCTGGGAGATTGGCTGGCAAAACGTCGCGGATACAATTCCGCGCAGATGGCTCGCATCGAAAATGCTGGCGTGCTGACTTCTTCGGGATTAATCGCCGGAGAGGCCGTACTGGGCCTGCTTTGGGCGGGGTTGCAGTTTGCTCCAGCATGGGCGCGGCCACAAATTTTTGCCAACCCTTCCTACTTTTTTGGATTGGTCGTGATGGTCGGATTGGCCATGCTCATGATCCGCCTCCCGCTCTCCAGCGCGGGAAGTCCAGACGAACCCGCTCCGCCGACCGCGATGATGTAATCTTAACCACGGCGACACTCTGGCACGGAGAACTTCCACTTCCTCCGCGTTTGAATGCCTCCGTGGTTTTCTTTTGCCTTCATCAGTATGTCGATTGCCCAAAATGTTGCTCTTGTCCGGGAACGTATTGCAGCCGCGTCTCGTCGTGCTGGACGAAGCGCAGAAGACGTTGTCCTGATGGGCGTCAGCAAATCATTCCCAGCGGACGCGATCCGCGAAGCCTACGCAGCTGGAATTCGAGTGTTTGGCGAGAATCGGGTGCAGGAGTTTGCGGGGAAATCGGAAGCGTTGACTGATCTGCATGACGCTGCGTGGCATCTGATTGGGCATCTACAATCGAACAAGGCGAACAAAGCAGCTGAACTTTTCCATGCCGTAGATTCGGTCGATTCGTTGAAGCTGGCAGAAAGGCTGGATTCGGAGGCTGCGGCAGTTGGAAGAAAGCTCAGCGTTCTCATCGAGATCAACATCGGCGGAGAGTCTGCCAAGAGCGGATTGGCTCCCGGCTCATCTGAGTTGGAGCAGGTGTTGCAGGCCGCTCCCCGGCTTGAGCATCTAGAAATTCGCGGGCTGATGACGATTCCGCCCTTTGCCGAAAATCCGGAAGAAGCGCGTCCGTATTTCCGAAAGCTGCGCGAATTGCGCGATTCAATCCAACTGCGAAAGCCACCTGGCCTTACGCTGAATGTTCTGTCGATGGGCATGTCGCATGACTTCGAAATTGCCATCGAAGAAGAATCAACCTGCGTGCGCGTCGGAACAGGAGTTTTCGGAACACGATCTTACAATTTGTGATTTGGTGATTGGTGATTGTAATTGTGAACTAAAGATCAAGGCCGGAAGCTTAGAGCTCAGACGTTTTGAAATCACAAAATCACAAATCGCAAAATCACAAATTCCCTTATGATCCCGATCCACGACGCACCTGCGGGTACGACCTTCGCCATCAAAGTCCACCCTCGCGCCAAGAAAGACGCCATTACGGGTGAACTTGGGAATGCGCTGAAAGTCGCTCTTACCGCGCCTCCGCTCGACGGACGGGCCAACGAGGCCTGTATCGAATTCTTTGCGAAAGCTTTGAATCTATCCCGCGCCTCCGTTAGTATTGCGGCGGGCCACAGCAGCCGAAATAAAGTGATTCGAGTGGCTGGGCTGTCCGCTGAAGAAGTGCGGACGCGGCTTCAAGCACTCGGATAAGCAATAGCAGATTCCTCAGGGTCGAAGCCCTTCGGAATAACCATCGAGCAAAGAAGTTCAGCCGACTTTCGGCGGGTTTTCAGAGGATTCTCCGTGAATATTTCCGAACAGTGGCACGAGATAAAAACCGGGTTCGAGCGCCCGTTCTGGGTCGCGAACATCACCGAGTTGTTTGAGCGGCTCTCTTACTACGCCGCGTTTGCTTCGTTGGCGCGGTATTTACACGAAACTCTAAATTTTGATATTGAGAAAGCGGCCAGCCTAGCTGGGCTGTTTGGGGGACTTGTCTGGTTTCTAGCCGCGTTCGGTGGAACGCTGGCTGATCGGCTCGGCTTTCGGCGAGCCCTCTCCCTGGCTTATTTCATTCTGAGTTTGTCTTATTTTGTACTCGGCTCGCTGAAATCGAATTGGATCGCCCCGGTTCGTAATGCCGTACCGCTAACCCTATTGGTGACGGTGGTGCTCATGCTTCCAGCGCTAGGAGTTGCGCTGGTCAAGCCGAGCATCGTCGGCACTACGGCGCGTGCCTCAAAGGAGAGTGCGCGCTCGATTGGCTATTCCATTTACTACACGCTGGTGAACATCGGCG